>CAIXIJ010000056.1 GCA_903919455.1 uncultured Acidimicrobiaceae bacterium
AGCTGCCAGTGAGAATGCGTTCTGTCGGTTTGCATCCTTCAGCTGGTTGGTGGGCGGTGTCAGGCTGAGGGTCTCATCGGGGTTCGTCACGCCCCGTTCCGGAGGGCGATTCGAGTTGCTGCGGTAACAGCGGCTCGGTCACTGGTCTCCTTCACGGGACGTGCGTGCCTGCCCCTCAACTTGGAAAGGGGTGGCCGATGGTCATCGTAGATTCAGCGCGCATGGTGGTGGGTGGGGTGGACACGCATCGCGATGTGAACGTCGCGGCGGTGGTCGACATGAACGGTGGTGTGTTGGGGATCGAGTCGTTCCCCACGACCGGCGACGGGCACAAGCTGCTCGCGTCGCGGATGGCCGGGTTCGGCACGATCGAGCGTGTCGGGATCGAGGGCACCGGCGTCTACGGCGCTGGCCTTGCCCGCCATTTCGCGAGGGCGTCAGTGATGGTGATCGAGGTGGATCGCCCGAACCGGCAGAAGCGCCGTCAGCGCGGCAAGTCCGATCAGATCGACGCCGTTGAGGCGGCGCGTGGCGCCCTGTCAGGTCGTTGCGAAGCGATCGCGAAGTCCGGTGACGGTCACGCCGAAGCACTGCGGGCGCTGCTCGTCGCGAAACGATCAGCGCGTTCGACACGGATCCGCACGATCGTGCAGTTGCGCTATCTGATGTTCACCGCACCTGACGAGTTGCGCGCCCGGCTGGGCGGGTTGAGTGCTGCGCAGCTGGTCAGCGAGGCCGCGAAGCTCCGCCCACGCCCTGGCGGCGATGTCGTCATGCACGGCGTGAAGACCACTGCGGTGATCCTGGCCCGCCGGGTCCAGGCGCTCGACGCGGAGCTCGCCGTGGTCGACGCGCAGATCGAACCGTTGGTGAAGGCCGCTGCACCCGGCTTGTTGAACGTGTTCGGTGTCGGCGTCGACACCGCTGCCGTGCTGCTCGTGACCGCCGGCGACAACCCGGAACGGATCACGTCCGAAGCGAAGTGGGCCATGCTCTGCGGGGTTGCTCCCGTCCCCGCGACCTCCGGGTTGATGGACGGCCGCTACCGGCTGAACCATGCCGGCGACCGACAAGCGAACAACGCGATCTGGCGGATCGTGATCACCCGCCTCGGCCAACACGAGCCCCGCACCGTCGCCTACATGGAACGCCGTCTCGAGCAAGGCAAGTCGAAGCGCGCCATCGTGCGATGCCTCAAGCGCTACGTCGCACGCGAGGTCTTCCACGCGCTGCCGCGCTGACACGAACGCGGTGGCGGGACTGGCCCCAGAACTGCCTGACACCCTCGGGTTGTCCTCAGAACGACATGCCGTCCCGTCACCGCACACCACCGCCGGAACCGTGGCCTCATAAGAGCCTGCCCTCACCCGAGTGGCCCATCACTGGCCTGCCCGAAACACCGGCAACAACCACCTTGACAAACATAGGAGCGTCGATCTGGGGCTCTCGAGCCAGATCGGGTGGCGCCGCGCGCCGAGGATTCGTCCGAAAACTCTTGACAGTCGAACACACGTTCGATACCATCGACTCATGGATACACCCGTCGTCGATTTCCAGGCCGCTGCTCAGGCAGCTCTGGCGCTCGGTCGAGGGTTGCCGGCAGCTGCCACGGACCACCGTCGGCTCCGTGTATCAATCCTGGCGGTCCATACAGCGGCGGCGCAGTTGAAGGTGGTGGAGGCCGAACTGTTGGCCCTCGCTGAAACGCGCGAAGCATGGGTGGGGACGGGTGCGCGCAACATGGCCGACTGGTTGGCCGGGAAAACGAACTCGTCCTACGGGGATGCGAAACGGAAGACGAAGCTCGGTTCGGCGTTGGGGAAGAACAAGAAGTTGAAGGACGCCGTGGAGAAGGGCGAGGTGTCGCCCGATTCGGCCGAACAACTCGCGGGCACGATCAACGAGCCGCCCAAAGGCGCCGACGATCACCATCTCGACGAGTTGGTAGACGCGTGTAAGGGCGCCTCACCCAAGGACGCGCGAGATGCAGCGAACCTGTTCGCCACCACCTTCACCCCTGAGACCGAGGAAGAAGCCGCCGACCGGCGTCATCAGGCGCGGTCGTTGAACTTTGGTCCGTCGGAGGATGGCATGGTCGCCGTCCGTGGATTGTTGCCCTCCGCGAGCGCAGACCAGGTGAAGAAGAGCCTGCTCCACGCGGCGAGCCCGTATGAGGGCGACACCCGCACCATCGAACAACGCTTGGCCGACGGCCTCACCAACCTCTCCACCGCCTATGCGAAGGGTGAAGTGTCCGGTGGTCGCGAGGCGCCGCAGATGACCATCACGATGACCGAAGCCTCACGCCGCGGCCACTCGAACGAACCCGCCATCACCGACCTCGGCACCCGCATCCCACCATTCGAAGCACGCCGGTTGGCCGAGTTGGCGGAGATCCGCCGCGTCGTGATGGCCGGCTCGGAGATCATCGACCTTGGCCGCACCTACCGCTACGCCTCCACCGCCCAATACCTGGCGTTGATGGCCCGCGACCGCGGGTGTGTGTGGCCGGGCTGCAACATCCCAGCCGCCTGGTGCCACGCGGACCACATCCACGAATGGGAACACGGCGGGGCCACCAACCTCAACCAGTTGGCGTTGCTGTGCCCGCACCACCACACCGAACGACACCGACCCGGCGTCCGGATCGAAGGTGATGCCGCCACATGGCGCATCCACCTCGCCAACGGCACCGTGCTCGACCGAAGGCCGATACGACCACCAGTTTCGGCGGCGGCCTGACGCCTCATCGCACGCAACTAGCTGGTGTAGCCGGGATCCTCTTCGTCGAGGATGCCCATCAGCGCGCGCAGGTGAAGGTCGGGGCCCTCGGGATAGTCGAGCCACTGTTGGCAGGTGAGCGCCGCGATGTCGTCGGGAATCACCATCAGCGGCTTGCCCGTGCCAAGCGCATACACGTGCAGTTGCGCGACCCGTTCGAGGTAGTAGAGCTCGTCGAACGCTTCCGCCACGGTGTTGCCCACCACCATCACCCCGTGGCTGCCGAGAAACACGGTGCTCACACCATCGGCAAGCAGGCTTGCCAGGCGGGGGCCTTCACTGTCGTCGAGAAACATGCCGCCGAAGCGACGGTCATACGCCACTCGACCAAAGAACCGGCACGAGCTCTGGTCCAGCATCTGCAACTCGAAACCCTCGAGGCATGCCAGTGAAGTGGCATACGGCATGTGGGTGTGCAGGATGACCTTGGCGTGCGGCACCAGGCGGTGCAGGTGCGAGTGCAGGTACCACGCCGTGGGGTCGGCGTCGGCGTGAGCATCGCCGCCAGCAGCATGCGCGTCGAGCTTCAGCAGTCTGCTGGCGGTGATGCGCGAGAAGTGCGCACCGCGCGGGTTCAGCAGGAACTCGCGGTCGCTACCGGGCACCAACGCACTGAAGTGGTTGGCGACGCCTTCGTGCAGACCGAGCCGCGCCGTCCACCTGAACGCTGCGGCCAGGTGACGTCGCTGCTCGGTCTCGTTCACTGCAGTTCCTCCGGGAAGCCTGGTGCACGCAGGTCGGTGTCGAGTGCATCTTCCAGCAGCTTCACGACCTGGCTGGACCACGCACTGCCACCGTACTGCGAACGGGCACGGATGAACGTCTGCATCGTGGAGCCGGCGAGGTCGAGCGGCACACCGAAGCGGCGGCCGAACTCCATGGCGAAGCCGAGGTCCTTCACGGCGAGGTCCATCGTGAAGTTGATGTTGTAGCTGCCGTTCAAGATCACCTGGCTCTCGGTCTCGTGCACGAAGCTGTTGCCCGACGAGTTCAAGATGGCCTCGAACGACTTGGTGAGATCCAGCCCGCCGCGCTTGGCCAGCATCAGCGCCTCACCGGCGGCCACGAGATGGATGAACGCCAGCATGTTGGTGATGACCTTGATGACGGCGGCGCTGCCGAGTGGCCCCATGTGCAATACGGGGTTGCCGATGGTGGCGAGCAGTTCGGCGTGCTCTTCGTAGAGGTCTTCGTCGCCGCCCACCAGCACGGTGATGTCGCCAGCAGCGGCCTTGTGCACACCGCCCGTCACGGGCGACTCCAGCATCCGCACACCATGTTCGGCGCAGAGGGCCGCCAGACGCAGGGTCTCCTCCTGGTCGTTGGTGCTGTTGTCGATCCAGGTGCCACCGGCGGCGAGGCCGGCGAGCAGGCCGTCGGGGCCGGTGACCACACGGTCGATCACCTGTGGCGAGGGAAGGCAGGTGAACACCACATCGCTCGCCTCGGCCACACCCTTCGCGGTGTCGGCCCACTGGGCGCCTGCAGCCAGCAGCGGCTCGGCGAGTTCCTTGTTGATGTCGGTGACCGTGAGGGTGTGACCGGCCTTCAACAGGCTGTGGGCGAGGTGGAAACCGAGGTTGCCGAGACCGATGTAGCCGACCCGGCGGGGTGTGGTGGCAGCAGACATGGCGCCATTGTGGTGGCTGACCGAGCATCGGGCAAGCGAAGGGTTCAGCCCCTGAGACTCGCTCTGGTTCATGCTCGCCGAACTACGCTGAGCGTGTGTCCGATCGAGTGCGCGCTCCCCTGCCGCCGCTGATCGATCTGGAAGCCTTCGAAGCGGCAGCACGTCATGGCAGCTTCGTCGGGGCCGCCGCGGAACTTCACCTCACCCCCTCGGCCATCAGCCATCGCGTGAAATCGCTCGAACAGCACCTGGGCGTTCCCCTTTTCACCCGCCTCGCGCGTCGCATCGAACTGACCGATCACGGCCGCGCCTACACCCCCACGGTGCGCAAGGCCTTCGACGAACTGGCGATGGCCACCACCGGAATGTTCGGCTGGGGCCCCGCAGAGCGACGGCTCACCGTGCGCGTGCCGATCAGTTACGCCGTCACCTGCGTAGCTCCGCATCTCCACGAGTTTCATCAGCAGCACCCTGGCATCGAGGTGCGAATGGTGTCGGCCATCTGGGCCGACACCATTGCCACCGACGACATCGACGTGGATGTTCGATACGGGGTGGGCCCGTGGCCCGGGCACCGCGCCGAACTGTTACATCGCGAGACGGCGTCCGGCGTCTGGACCGCATCATTCGAGGACCGCTACGGCACCGTCGGCTGCCGCGCCGACCTCGCCGTTCGTCCGCGCGTGCACGTGCTGGGCATGGAAGACCCGTGGGCTGGCACACCCGGCAGCGCTGCAGTGATCGCCGTCGACACATCGCTGGCTGCAATGGAGATGGCCGCGTCGGGCGAGTTCAGCACGACAGTGCTCAGCCGATTCGCACGAGCGGCGATCATGGATGGCCGATTCGTCACCGCCGAATGGGCCACGGCCGACATCGACGAGGCGCACTGGGTGGTCACGCCCGCGGACCGAACCGAAGTGAGCGCCGAGGCGCGACAGTTCGTCGACTGGTTGCGCTGGAACGCGACAGCGGCGACCCCACCCCCAGGGTGAAGCCGCCGCTGTAACGCAGTGTGGAACTGGAACCGGCTCAGCCGAGCCAGGCGCTCCAGACGTCCTTGTTGGCGTCGGCCCACTTCTTGGCGGCGTCGGCCGGAGCCATGCCTTCGCCGTCGATCATCGCAGCGACCTCGTTCTGCTGATCGGTGGTGAGGCTCAGCTTCTTCAGCACGTTGAAGGCAGCCGCGTTCTTGGTCTCAAGCTTGGCGCTCGCAGCCTTGAACAGGTCGTCGACGGCATAGTCGCAGGCGTAGCCACCGTCGGCGTTGGCGGCCGAGTCGAGGCATTCCTGGGTGACATCGGGCAGCTTCACCTCGACCAATTCGACCTTGCTCTGCTTCCAGTGGGGCTGCCAGAACTGGATAAGGATGGGCTTCTTGTCGGCAGCCGACTGATCGATGAGCGTCAGCAGTGCCGCCTCAGAACCTGCCACCACGTACTTCAGTGGCAGCTTGAGGTTGGCGATGATCTGCTCGTCGAAGGTGACGTAGCTGGGGTCGCCCATGGTGAACTGACCCAGGTCGCCCGACTCGGCGGTGGCGAACAGCTTCGCCAGTTCGGGGTCCTTGAACCCTTCCCAGGTGGCGAGTTCGGGGTGCTCATCGATGACGAACTTCGGCACGTACCAGCCGATCTTCGCCTTCGGGCCGAGCAGGCCCATGTCGACGACCGACTTCTTCTCCTCGATGTAGGTCTTCTTGTCGGCCGCGTGGCCCGACGGCCACACTTCCAGAACTGCGTCGATGCTGCCGTCGTCCATGCCCACCCAGGTGGCGTTCTCGTCGATCTCAGTGATCTTCACCGTGGTCCCGAGGTTGGCCTGGATGACGGCCTGGGCCACATAGGCGTTCACAGCAGACCCGGTCCATGGGTTGACGGCGAGCGTGATGGCCTCGCCGCCGCCGGAGCCGGACTCGCTGTCGCTGCCGCACGCGGCGAGCAACGACGCGATGGCGACGCCAGCGAACAGCAACTTGGTGCCGGTTGATCTCATTGGTGGTTTCCCCCTTGTTTCGATGTACCCCATGCCTGGGTGATTCGATCCAGCATGATGGCGAGTAGGACAATAGCCAAGCCGCCGGTGACGCCTTGACCCAACTTGATGTTCGGTTTCGCCGTGGCCTCGTACGCGACGAGACCGAGGCCGCCGGCACCGATGAGGGCCGCGATGATGACGGTGGCCAGCACCATCATCAAGGTCTGGTTGATGCCCAGCAGAATGGACTTGCGGGCGAGCGGCAGTTGCACCATACGCATCTCCTGTGGCCCGGTGGCGCCGAACGAGATGGCAGCTTCCCGTGGCGTGTACGGCACCTCGCGCATGCCCAGGGTGGTCAGCCGGATGCACGGGGGCACGGCGTAGATGACGCAGGCGACCACGCCAGCCGAACGCCCGACACCGAACAGGAACACGACAGGGATGAGATAGACGAATGCCGGCAGCACCTGGGCGATGTCGAGGAACGGGCGCATGAAGCGCTCGAAGGCGTCGGAGCGGCCGGCGAGAATGCCCAGCGGAAGGGCGATGAGCACACTGAGCAGAATGGCAACCAGCACCTGGCTGAGTGTGTTCATGGCGATGTCCCAGATGCGCTCGCGGCCGACGCCACCGGGGATGGTGCCGAGTGCGGCGGTGAGCACCATACAGAGCCCGACACCGGTGGCGAGGCGCCAGCCCTTGCTCAAGAAACCGATGAACGCGATGGCCACCACCACCAGGAACCATGGCAGCCACAGGAGGAACTTGTAGATCGGGTCGATGACGTTGGTGACCAGGAAATCGCTGATGGCCTGAGTGATGTCGTGGAAGTTGTCTTGCACCCACGTCACGGCGTCATTGATGGGTGCAGCGACGTCGATCGTGAGCCACGACGGAAACGTCGTCCAGTCGAACACGTGGGCCAGCAGCACCACGACCGCGACGAGCCCGACTGCGATGCGCTGCCCGGCCTGGCGCGACACCTTTGGCACCAGGTTCGACCAGCGGCTGAACTGGTGCTTGCGATCGCCGGTAGTGATCCGGTCGAGAGAGATCGCGAGCAGCACGATGCCCAGGCCGGCCGCGGCGGCCTCGCCGACCTTCTGCTTTTGCAGTGCGTTCAGTACGTCCTGGCCGAGATCGCCGGTGCCGAGCAGAGAAGCCAGCACCACCACACCGAACGCCATCATGATCACTTGGTTGAGGCCGAGCAGGATTGCCTTTCGAGCGACCGGAAGTTGCACTTTCAACAACTGCTGCCACGAGTTTGCTCCGAACGACTCGCCCACCTCGTTCATCACCACCGGCACATTGCGCAGACCGAGGTTGGTCAGGCGCACGGCAGGGGGCAGCGCGTAGATAACCGTAACGACGATGGCCGGTGGCACCTTGATGCCGAAGAACACCTGCACCGGGCTGAAATAGACGAAGATCGGCAGCACCTGCGCCGTGTCGAGCAGGATGCGGACGACCCGCTCGGCCCTGTCGGATCGTGACGTCCAGATGCCCAGGGGGATGCCCAGCACCAGTGCGATGAATACGGCAACGAGCATGATCGCCAGGGTGATCATGGCGTGGTCCCAGTTCGAGATCATGCCCACGCCGAGCATCGCCGACGCACCACCAATGCCGGCTCGCAGACCGCCCGTCCGCCAGCCGATGGCGCCGGTGAGCGCCACGAGGCCCGGCCACTTCAGGAACTCGAGCACGTTCATCACCACGTCGAACATCCACTGCAGGACGTTGCCGACTGGCTCGAGGAACAGTGTGAACAACGGCGAGGTCTGCCGGTTGGTGATGGTCCATTTGTAGGCCGCTTGTGCGCGCTGCTGGATATCGAGGTCGAGCCAGCCCGGCACTTCGTGCTCGATAACCACGGCGAGCACGGCGAGCAGCGCGAAGACACCAAACGCTACGTTGCGCCGGTTACGACGAGCATCGACGACCGCTGCGGACTCCTGCTCGGGAAGTGTCTCCACGGAGACGGCTGCCATCAGTGATCCTCGCCGGCAATCACCGACAGCACGCCCACTCGGTCGATGCTGCCCACCGTCATGCCATCGCGCACCACCCGTACGGGCAGTTCGCTGCGGGCCACCAGCGCCACCACGTCGCGCACCTTGGTATCGGCGGACACCTCACCGGCGAATGGGCCATCGCTCGGCGGCGCCATCACCGCGTCGACCGGCACGATGTGGCTGCGCGGCACATCGCGCACGAAGTTGGCCACGTACTCGTCGGCGGGCTCAAGCACCACTTCTGCCGGAGTACCCACCTGCACGAAACGACCGTCGCGCATGATGGCGATCCGATCGCCGAGACGCAGGGCTTCCTGCAGATCGTGAGTGATGAACATCATCGTCTTACCCAACTCGCGACGCAGGCGAACGATCTCGTCCTGCATCTCACGGCGGATGAGCGGGTCGAGCGCGGAGAACGGCTCGTCGAACAACATGATGTCGGGGTCGGTGGCCAAGGCGCGAGCAAGACCGACGCGCTGCTGCTGACCGCCCGATAGTTGGTGCGGCTTGTACTCGCCCATGCCGGGCAGACCCACGAGCGCCAGCGTGCGGTCGGCCCGCTCGCGGCGTTCCTTCTTGTCGACGCCACGCAGTTCAAGACCGAAGCCCACATTGTCGAGCAGGGTGCGATGCGGCAGCAGACCGAAGTGCTGGAACACCATGCTCACCTTGTGACGGCGGATCTTCAACAGCTGATCGTCGTCGGCAGCAGTGACGTCCTGACCTTCGATGAACACCTTGCCGGCCGTGGGTTCGATGAGGCGCGTGATGCATCGAATGAGCGTGCTCTTGCCGCTGCCCGACAAGCCCATCACGACGAAGACCTCACCCGGAGCGATATCGAGGCTCACCTCGCGCATCGCGACAACATTGCCGTGCTGGGCCTCGAGCTGCGACCGCGGCAGGTCGGCCTCGGGCGCTCCAACGATGCGTTCCGCTCGCGGTCCGTAGACCTTCCACAGGTCACGAACCGAGATCATCGACTCCACTTGGCGCTGTCCCCCTTCATCGCTGACGCGAAGCGCTGAGCTTAGACCGAGACCACTCGCCGATCGCACGGCGCGAGGTCGTGACCAGGGTCGCGATCGGTCACCAATACGTCGCCTGCGCGTAGCGGCGGCAGTGCCACCAGCGCCGACGAACCGAACTTCGACGAATCGACTGCGAACACCCGCATATGCGCGATGTCGCCCATCGCCGCCGACATCTCGGCCTCGGCGTGCTCCTGAACCATGAGCCCTCGCACCGGGTGGAGCGCCGATGCCGACAGGATGGCCACCCGCACTCGCATGCTGCGCACCACTGCGAACGCCGATGCGTCGAACGATGCACCGTCGTGGTTGCGTAACTCCACACCCGCCATGTGCACCCGATTACCGGGAATGGTGGCCAACGTGGTGGCGATGAAGGTGGAGTTCGTCACGACCGTGAGACCGCGGTGCTGCCGGAGTGCCTGCGCAACGAAACCCGTCGTGCTGCCGGTGTCGAGCGCCACCGCGTCGCCATCACGAACGAGTGCAGCAACCGCACCCGCAATGGCCACCTTCTGTCGCTGCTGCACGGTCATCCTCGCCAGAAACGGAGCTTCCCCCGGCCGACTGCGGCCAACCACGGCACCGTGCACCTTGTCCACCACGCCACGCTCCACCAACGGCTTCACGACGCGCCGAACGGTTTGCTCACTCACGCTCAGCAGCGTGGCGAGCTCGCGCACGCTGATGGTGCCACGCAGCGACACCGCGTTCAGCACTTCCTGCTCGTAGAGCGCCATGTGAGCATTCCAACACAAAACAACACTTCTGTCCGTATGCGGTTGCGCCTGCGCGACAATCCGAGGGTGACCGCACTCCCCTCTTCTGCACGCGTGGTGGTGATCGGCGGCGGCATCGTCGGCTGCTCCACCGCATACCACCTCGCCAAGCTCGGCTGGACCGACACGGTGCTCATCGAGAAGCACCAACTCACCTCAGGCTCCACCTTCCACGCTGCCGGGCTAGTGGGCCAGTTACGCACCAGCGCCAACATCACCCAACTGCTCGGCAACTCGGTGGAGTTGTACAAGACGCTGGAAGCCGAGACCGGCCAGGCGACCGGATGGAAGATGAACGGCGGCCTGCGGTTGGCCTGCAACCAGGAGCGCTGGACCGAGGTGCAGCGACAGGCCACCACTGCAAAGAGTTTCGGGTTGGAGATGCACCTCCTCTCGCCGAAGGAGGCCCAGGACCTGTGGCCAATCATGGAGGTGGACGACGTGGTGGGCGCCGCATTCCTGCCCACCGACGGCCAGGCAAACCCGAGCGACATCACGATGGCGCTCGCCCGCGGTGCTCGCATGCACGGTGCCACCATCTGCGAAGAGACCGAGGTGAGCAGCATCGAAGTCGTCGACGGCGTGGTGAAGGCCGTCGTCACCAATCAGGGCCGCATCGAATGCGAGAAGGTCGTCGTGTGCGGTGGCCAATGGACCCGCGAACTCTGCGCCACCGTGGGGGTGAACGTTCCGTTGGTGCCGGTGGAGCATCAGTACGTCATCACGGAACCGTTCACGCCCGAGGTGCCCCGCAACCTGCCCACCCTGCGCGACCCAGATCGCCTCACCTACTACAAGGAAGAGGTCGGAGGCCTGGTGATGGGTGGCTACGAGCCCAATCCCATCCCGTGGGCCACGAAGGGCATCCCGCGGCCGTTCCAGTTTCAGCTACTCGAGAGCAACTGGGACCACTTCGCGCCCACGATGGAACTGGCCATCGGCCGTGTGCCAGCGCTGGCGAACGCCGGCCTGCGCACCCTTATCAATGGCCCCGAGAGCTTCACCCCCGACGGCAACTTCATTCTCGGCGAGGCACCCGAACTGAAGAACTTCTTCGTCGGTGCCGGCTTCAACGCGTTCGGCATCGCCGCCGGCGGCGGCGCAGGCCAGGCGTTGGCGGAGTGGGTGCACGACGGGATGCCTCCCTACGACCTGTGGGTGGTCGACATCCGGCGGTTCGGCCGACCGCATCAGGACACCGACTGGGTGCGCACCCGCACGCTCGAGGCCTACTCGAAGCACTACACGATGGCGTGGCCGTTCGAGGAACACCACAGCGGTCGCCCATGCCGCACCTCGCCGTTGTTCGACCGCCTGAAGTCGGCTGGTGCGAGCTTCGGCGAGAAGCTCGGGTGGGAGCGGCCGAACTGGTTCGCCGACACCGCGGCAGGCGAGACCCCTGCCGACGTCTACACCTACGGACGCCAGAACTGGTTCGCCGCCGTGGGCCGCGAGCACCGGGCCTGTCGAGAGGCGGCGGTGCTCATCGACCAGACCTCGTTCGCCAAGTTCGCGATGAAAGGCCCCGACGCGATGGCGGTCATGGACTGGATCTGCGCCAACGACGTTCACAAGCCGGTCGGTTCGCTCACCTACACCCAGCTGCTCGACGACAAGGGCGGCATCCAGTGCGACCTCACTGTTGCACGGGTTCGACATGACGAGTTCTACGTGGTCACCGGCACCGGCTTCGCCACCCACGACTTCGACTGGATCCAGCGCAACATTCCCGCCGGAGCGAACGCCCAGTTGCTGGATGTCACCTCGGCATGGTCGGTGCTCTCACTCATGGGACCCAATGCCCGCACCATCCTGCAGCAGGTCACCAGCGCCGACGTGAGCAGCGAGGCCTTTCCCTTCGGCACCATGCAGACCATCGGTATTGCCGGCTGCCCGGTGCGCGCCCTGCGCATCACCTACATGGGCGAACTCGGATGGGAACTGCACCTGCCGGTGGAGTACGCGCCGAAGGTGTACGACACCCTCATGGCCGCCGGCGCTGCGCACGGACTGGTGAATGCCGGGTACCGCGCCATCGAAAGTTGCCGCCTGGAGAAGGGCTACCGCGCCTGGGGCAGCGACATCGGGCCCGATCACACGCCGCTCGACGCTGGGCTCGGCTGGGCAGTGAAGACGAAGAAGGACATCGACTTCCTCGGTCGCGGCGCCATCCTCGAACAGCAACAGCGCGGCCTGCGCAAGATGCTCGCTGCGTTCACCGTTGCCCCCGAAGTGGTGCTGCTCGGCCGCGAGACCATCTACCGCGATGGCGAGCGCGTCGGCTGGCTCACCAGCGGCGGGTTCGGTTACTCCATCGACCGTTCCATCGGGTACGGCTACGTGCGCAACGCCAACGGCGTGGCTCGCGACTGGGTGCTCAGCGGCACCTACGAACTCGAAGTCGGCGGCGTACGAGTGCCCGCCGAACTCTCCCTGCAACCTCTGTACGACCCCACCAACGCACGAGTGAAGGCCTAACGCCAATGGCAACCGTTCCCACCCGCGCCCGCATCGTCGTCATCGGCGGCGGCATCCTCGGCTGCTCCATCGCCTACTGGCTCACCAAGATGGGCGAGACCGACGTGGTGCTGCTGGAGCAACACCAACTCACCGATGGGGCCACCTGGCATGCGGCCGGCCTCGTGGGCCAACTGCGTTCCAGCCGCAACACCACCCGCATGCTCGAGCAGTCGGTGGAGATGTACCGCGGCCTCGAAGCCGAGACCGGCCAGGCAGTGGACTGGCACGAGACCGGCAGCCTGCGCCTGGCCTGTTCGCCCGAGCGGGTGATGGAACTGAAGCGCTTGGCCACCATGGCGAAGAGCTTCGGCCTGCCGATGGACATCATTTCGCCGGACAAAGCGCAGGAACTCTTCCCACTGATGAGCACCACCGATGTGCTCGCGGCAGCTTTCCTTCCCACCGACGGCTACATCGACCCGGCTTCGGTCACCATGGCCATCGCCCGTGGCGCACGCATGCGCGGGGCCACGGTCTGCGAGCACACGCGGGTCACGTCCATCACCGTGGATGGCCGGCACTGCTCCACCATCCAGTACGTGGATCGCGATGGCGAAGCGGGAGCCATCGACTGCGACATGGTGGTGAACGCCGCTGGCATGTGGGGCATGCAGGTGGGCCAGATGGCCGGCGTGCGCATTCCGGCCACGGCAGTGGAACACCAGTACCTCCTCAGTGGCCCCATCGAGGGGTACACCCCGGTGGAGCTGGGGAAGATGCCCACGATGCGCGACCCCGACCACCTCGTGTACTACAAGCCCGACGGCCCGGGCCTGCTGATCGGCGGCTACGAACCCGACACCATTGCGTTCGGCACGAGCGGCATCCCGTCGCCGTTCCAACGTCAACTGTTCGACCCCAACTTCGACCGCTTCGCCCAGCTCGCCGAACTCGGGGCAAAGCGCACACCGTGCCTCGAGACGGCTGGCATTCGCACGCTGCTGAACGGCCCCATTCCCTACTCGGCCGACGCCGACTTCGTGATGGGCCGGGTGCCAGAGCTCGACAACTACTACGTGGCCACCGGCTTCCTCTACGGCATCGCTGCCGGCGGCGGCGCGGGCAAAATGATGGCCGAGTGGATGTTGGAGGGCCGACCCAGCCTCGACCTGTGGCCGCTCGACGTTCGCCGCTTCTCGTTCCACCACACCACGCGCCACTTCATGGACACGCGCATGGTGGAGCTCTACGCGCACCACTACAAGCTCGCTGCACCGGGCTCGGAGAAGGTGACCGCACGCGGTATCCGACGCAGTCCACTGCACCAGACCCTGGTGTCGAACCGAGCAGTCATGGGCACCCGCGGCGGCTGGGAACGCCCGAACTGGTTCGCCCCTGAAGGTGTGGAGATCGAGGACCGGCCGTCGTTCGGCGCGCCCAACTGGTTCCCGCACGTTGGTGCCGAACACCGCGCCGTGCGCGAGGGCGTGGCCATCGTCGACCAAACATCGTTCGCCAAGTTCGAGATCACCGGGCCCGGTGCGATGGCAGCCGTGCAATGGCTCAGCGTGGCCGACATGAACAAGCCGGTCGGCAGCGCCATCTACACCCAGTTGTGTAACGAGCGCGGCGGCATCGAGTGCGACCTCACACTCACCCGTACGGCACCCGACAGCTGGTACGTGGTCACCGGTGCCGCGTTCGGCGCCCACGACATGGGCTGGATTCGCAGCAACTCCCCCGACGACGGCAGCGTCATCGTGCGCGACCTCACGTCGGCCCGCGCGGTGCTGAACCTGTGCGGCCCGAAGAGTCGCTTAGTGCTGGAGGCCGCGTGCGAAGACGACGTGAGTAACGAGGCGTTCCCCTACGCCACGGCTCGCGAGATCACCATCGGCTCGGCACCGGTGCTGGCATTGCGCATCGGCTACACCGGCGAGCTGGGCTGGGAACTGCACGTGCCCACCGAGTACGCGGCGCATGTGTACGAGACGTTGAAGGAAGCTGGCCAGCCCCACGGCATCGTCGACGTGGGCTACCGGGCGATCGACACGATGCGCATGGAGAAGGGCTACCTGTACTGGAGCACCGACATCACGCCCGATACCACCCCCTGGGAGGCTGGCCTCGGTTGGCGCGTCAGCCTGAAGAAGGGCAACTTCCTCGGCCGCGATGCACTGATGGCGCAGAAGGAGACCGGGCCGCAACGCAAGCTGTGCATCTTCACGCTGGAGTCCATGGCCTACCCGGTGAGCGGCGAGGCCATCATCGCCGACGGCAAGGTGGCGGGCTTCACCACTAGCGCCAACTTCGGTCACACGATCGGCAAGCCGGTGGTGTACGGCTACCTGCCCGTGACCTTGCTCAATCGCACCGAGTTCACCATCGAGGTCTACGGCGAACCGATCCCGGCCATCCGACACGATCGCCCGGTCTACGACCCGACCAGCGCAAGGCTGAAAGCATGACCCACATCGCCGACGCACTCACGCGCGCCGGGTTTCCGGCCGACACACCCTCCACCCGCCTCGCCGGGCTCACCAACGTGAACCACCTCGTTGAACGCGCCGGCGAGCAGTTCGTGTTGCGCATTCCAGGCGCCGGCACCAGCGAGTACATCAATCGAACGACAGAGGAGGTGGCCGCTCGTTCTGCCGCCGCCGCCGGCGTAAACGCCGAGGTGGTGTTCTTCGACGCGAGCGACGGCTTGATGGTCACTCGTTTCGTGGCTGGTGCCGCCACCATGAATGCCGAGCGGTTCAAGGACCTCGACGCCGTGGCTCGCGCTGGCCGGGCGTTCCGCGAACTCCACACCACCGCATCACCCTTCGCCACCGACTTCGATCTGTTCGGCATGATCGACGAGTACAAGCGACTGCTCGCCGAGAAGGGCGCCACCTTGCCCGATGGTTACGAAGCGCTGCAGGTAACGGCCGAGGCCACTCGGGCCGCGCTGCAGACCTCGAACCGGCCAACAGTGCCTTCGCACTGCGATCCGCTCTGCGAGAACTTCCTCGACACCGGCGAGCGGATGTACGTGATCGACTACGAGTACTCGGGCAACAACGACCCGATGTGGGACCTCGGCGACCTCAGCGTGGAGGGTGGCTTCGGCCCCGAGCAGGACGCTGCGCTCCTGCGGGCCTATTTCGGCGGTGAACCACCTGCCAACGAGGTGGGAAGGATGGTCGCGTACAAGGCGATGTGCGACCTTCTCTGGACGCTCTGGGGCGTCATCCAGCACGTCAACAACAACCCTGCCGACGACTTCTGGGCCTACGCCGTCGGCCGTTTCGAGCGCTGCGCAGCGCTGATGTCCAGCCCCGAATATTCGGTACATCTGTCTCGCGTATCCGAAACCTGATGTGGTACAGTTCCACCATGCGGTTTTGGTCCGCATAGTGGAACACCCCTGGCACCCCGTGCCACGCACCGAGGACATGCGCACATGAGCGACGGCGACGACCTGGATCTGGCAGCACTTCCCGACGACGAACTCGTCACCCAGATGCATGAAGACCTCTACGACGGCCTGGCGCCGGAGATCGCGGAAGGCACCCTGATCCTCCTGGATCGTGGTTGGGGCCCCGATCGTGTGCTGAACGACGCTCTCGTGGAGGGCATGCGCATCGTCGGTATCGACTTCCGCGACGGCATCCTTTTCGTGCCGGAAGTGCTCCTCAGCGCGAACGCCATGAAGGCCGGCATGGAGATTCTCCGGCCGCTGCTCGCCGAGACCGGCGCCGAGCCCGTGGGCAAGGTGGTCATCGGCACCGTGAAGGGCGACATCCACGACATCGGCAAGAACCTCGTGGCGATGATGATGGAGGGCGCTGGCTTCGAGGTCATCGACCTCGGCATCAACACCGACGCCGACGCCTTCCTCGCAGCACTCGAAGAGCACCAGCCCGACATCCTCGGAATGTCGGCGCTGCTCACCACCACCATGCCGTACATGAAGGTGGTCATCGACACGCTGCAGGAGCGCGGCCTGCGCGACAAGTACATCATCCTCGTCGGCGGTGCCCCGTTGAACGAGGAGTTCGGCGCAGCCATCGGCGCCGACGCCTACTGCCGCGATGCCGCAGTTGCGTCGGAAACCGCCAAGGCCCTCGTCAGTGCGAAGCGCGGCCGCACCGAGCCGCCCGGCCCGTCCGTCTGACGCCAGCCATGCCCCAGCCCCTCGTGCTGGCGTGCGGCGCACTCGTGAGCGAGTTGCGTGCCGTACTGGCGGCCGACGGCCTCACCGACCACATCGACGTGCGCTACCTGCCTGCCAACCTCCACAACCGGCCCGATCGCATCGTGCCGTCGTTGCGCGAACTGCTGGTCGAACTGGATCCTGATCAGGATCGCGATGTACTGCTCGGCTACGCCGACTGCGGAACCGGTGGCGCGCTCGACGCACTCATTGCAGAGCGAGCGAACCTGCGTCGCCTGCCGGGCGATCACTGCTACGAGTTCTTCGCTGGCAGCGAGGTGTTCGCCGCCCTCGCCGATGCCGAACTCGGCACGTTCTATCTCACCGACTTTCTGGCCAAGCACTTCGATGCGCTGGTGTGGCAGGGCTTGCAGCTTGACCGCCACCCTGAACTGCTGCCCGCCTACTTCGGCAACTACACACGGTTGGTGCTGCTGTCACAAACCGACCGTCCCGACGTGCTGGATGCCGGTCAACGGGCCGCGGATCAGCTCGGCCTGCGCTTCGAGCACGTGCACGTCGGTCTCACTCGCTTCCACGACGCCGTGAGCGTCTCTCTCGGAAAGGTCGCCTGACATGTCACGACGAGCCAAGGACGAGATCATCGTCATCTTGTGGCGCGACATCCCCGCCCAGATCACTGGGAAGCAGGGCGAGGAAAAGCACGCAGTGATCCTCCCCCACCGCTTCCAGAAGGCCATCGACCGTGCCGCCATGGTGGCCGGGAAGAAGACCGCGCAGGAGTACGTCGCCGAGTGGCGTCGCGCCACTTACCCGATCACCGGAGAACTCGTGCAGACCGTGGATGCCACGGCCGCTGCCATCGAGCAGGAATTCACCAACGAGCGGCTGCACACGCTCGTCGACAACGGCGGGTGGGACCCGATCTCCCCCGAGCAGACACCAGCACAGGAAGAACAATGACCCACACTGTCATCAGCTCCGCCACCAAGGAAGTGATCCTCGGTTTCGACCGACCCTTCGTGATGATCGGCGAGCGCATCAATCCCACCGGCCGCAAGTTGCTCGCAGAAGAGATGAAGAACGGCGACTTCAGCCGCGTCGAAGCCGACGCCCTGGCCCAGGTGGCCGCGGGCGCGCACATGCTCGACGTGAACGCCGGCATTCCGCTGGCCGACGAGCCCGCGCTGCTGGCTCGCGCCGTGCAGTTGGTGCAGTCCATCACCGATGTGCCGCTGTCCATCGACTCCTCCATCGTCGAGGCACTCGAAGCCGGCCTGGCCGTGTACAAGGGCAAGGCGCTGGTGAACTCGGTCACCGGCGAGGACGAGCAGATGGAGCGCGTGTTGCCGCTCGTCGCGAAGTACGGCGCTGCAGTGGTGGCCATCAGCAACGATGAGACCGGCATCAGCACCGACCCCAACGTTCGTTTCGAAGTAGCCCGCAAGATCGTGAACAGAGCCGCCGACTACGGCATTCCGGCGTCCGACATCATCGTCGACCCGCTGGTGATGCCGATCGGCGCCATGGGCACCGCTGGCCGTCAGGTGTTCGCCCTGCTGCGTCGCCTCGTCACCGAGCTAAAGGTGAACACCACCTGCGGCGCCAGCAACGTGAGCTTCGGCCTTCCTGCCCGCAACAACATCACGGGCACCTTCCTGGCCATGGCCATCTCCAATGGCATGACCTCGGCCATCATGAACCCGCTGCACCCCGAGGTGAAGTCGATGGTGATGGCTGCCGACGTTCTCGCGGGCAACGACCAGGACTGCACTGCCTGGATCCGCGCCAACCGCGACCCCGACGCCGCCCAGGGCGCCCGCGAGGGCCGCGCTGGTGGCCGACGCGCTCGCCGAGCCGAATAAGGCAACGATGCCCCGAGTCGTCTTCACTCCATCCGGCCTCGACGCCGAGGTAGCGCCTGGCACCACCGTGCTGCAGGCGGCGCGCGAGCTTGGCGTGGACCTGGACTCGGTGTGTGGCGGCCGAGGTATCTGCGGCCGCTGCCAGGTGGCCTTCGCTCCCGGCAGTTACCCGAAGTGGGCCATCGACGCCGAAGCCGATTCGCTGAGCCCGTGGGGTGAGACCGAGGGCGCCTACGAACAGCGACGGGGGATGAAGCCCGACCGCCGCCTGGGCTGCTGCGCAGTGGTGCTCGACGACGTGGTGCTCGACGTGCCGCCCGAGAGCCAGGTGCACCGCCCCGTGGTGCGCAAGAGTCTCGACCTCTCCGATGTCACCCTCGACCCGGCCGTGCACCAGTACTACATCGAGCTACCTCCGTCGGTCCTCGGTGATGCCGAATCGATGAGCGACCTCGTGGTGGCCGAACTGCAGCAGACACACGGCTGCACCGTCACCCATCTGAACCTCGGCGCGCTGCAGCAGGTGCACAAGGCCTTCGCAGGCCAGGATCGCGCCGCCACGGTTGCCGTGCGCGGCGACGCGGTCATTGCCGCCTGGCCGGGCTTCGTCGAGCGCGTCTGTGGCATCGCCGTCGACATCGGCAGCACCACCATTGCGGGCCACCTCTGCGACCTTGCCACTGGCGAGATCCTGTCGTCGGCCGGCCGGATGAACCCGCAGATCCGCTTCGGTGAGGATCTGATGAGTCGAGTGTCGTACGTGATGATGAACCCGGGCGGCGAACGCAACCTCACCGAGGCTGTTCGCACTGCACTGAACGAACTCATCGACGAACTGTGCGACGAGGCCGAGGTGGGCGCCGACGACGTGTTGGAGATCGTGCTGGTCGGCAACCCGATCATGCATCACATCGTCGCCGGTATCGACCCCACTCCCCTGGGTCAGGCTCCCTTCACGCTGGCCACCGCCGAAGCCATCAGCGTGGCAGCATCGCAGTTCGAACTGCACTGCCCGCATGCCGAGGTCTACCTGGCTCCGTGCATCGCCGGCCACGTGGGTGCCGACACCGCGGCGGTCATTCTCTCCGAAGGCCCGCACCGCTCGTCCACGGTGCAGCTGCTCGTGGATGTGGGCACCAACGCCGAGATCGTGCTGGGCGACGAGACCCGCCAGTTCGCCGCCAGTAGCCCCACCGGGCCCGCGTTCGAAGGTGCGCAGCTCAGTTGCGGGCAACGCGCTACAGCAGGCGCCATCGAGCGGGTGCGCATCGATCGCTCCACGCTCGAGGCCCGCTTCAAAGTGATCGGCAGCGATCTCTGGAGCGACGAGGAAGGCTTCGCCGAGTCGGTCGAGGCGCTCGACATTTCGGGCATCTGCGGCTCGGGCATCATCGAGGTCGTTGCAGAGATGTACCTCGCTGGCATCATCGACCAGGACGGCGTGGTGCAGGGCAACCTGGCCGAGCGCAGCCCGCGCATCATCGCCGACCGACGAACCTTCAGCTACGTGGTGCACGAGGCCGATGGCGTGCGGTTGTGCATCACCCAGAACGATGTGCGGGCCATCCAGTTGGCCAAGGCAGCCCTGCGCGCCGGTATCGAGTTGCTCATGCAGCATGCGGGGCTTACCGAGCTCCACGACATTCGCCTCGCCGGTGCGTTCGGCAGCCACATCGATCCTGTTTATGCGCTGGTGCTGGGCCTCGTGCCCGACTGCCCGGTGCCGCAGGTGCGGTCCGTGGGCAACGCGGCAGGCGCCGGAGCCGTCCGAGCGCTGCTGAGTGTGGCGGCGCGGCGCGAGATGGAACATGCGGTGCGCCACGTGCTGAAGATCGAAACCGCCACGGAGCCCGATTTCCAGAGCCAGTTCATTGCCGCCATGGCGTTTCCCCATGCCGTGGCGCCCTCGCCGAACCTTTCTGCAGTGTTGACGCTTCCGGAGCGCATCGCATCGGCAGGCGGCGACCGCGGAGGCCGCAGGCGCCGAGCCCGCGGCGACAAGGAGGAAGCATGACCGACCAGACCGCACCCGAACACTCCGGCGGCGGCCGCCGTTCCGGTGGCCGAGCCGGTCGCGCTGCTCTGCGCGCCGCTCACGTCATCGAGCGCGTGCCCTATCTCACGCGCACCATGCCACCGTTCGAGATCCTCAGCGAGGAAGCGCTGAGCACCATCGAGTACACCGCCGACACCGTGCTCGAAGAAGTGGGCATCGAGGTCCGCGATTACCCCGAGGCACTGCCGATGTTCGCGAAGGCAGGCGCCATCGTGGACGGCACGCGCGTTCGGTTCCCACGGGGCATGTGCCGCGAGATCGTCAGCAAGAACGCTCCGAGCAGCTACACCCAGCACGGACGAAACCCGAACCACAGCGTGGTGATCGGCGGCAACAACACCGTCTTCGCCCCCAACTACGGCTCGCCGTTCGTGCACGACCTCGACAAGGGCCGTCGCTACGCCACACTGGCCGACTTCCAGAACTTCGTGAAGCTCGCCTATTCGTCCCCCTGGCTGCATCACTCCGGCGGCACGGTGTGCGAGCCGGTCGACGTGCCCGTGAGCAAGCGCCATCTCGACATGGTGTACTCGCACCTCAAGTACAGCGACAAACCGTTCATGGGTTCGGTCACCGCTGGTTCGCGTGCGCAGGACTCGGTGGATATCGCACGGATCGGCTTTGGCGGCGATCTGCAGGACCGCACCGTGATGACCAGCCTCATCAATGCGTCGTCGCCTCTCGTCTGGGACGGCACGATGCTGGCTGCGGCACAGGTCTACGCCGAGAACAACCAGGCCTGCATCATCACCCCGTTCATCCTCGCCGGCGCCATGGCCCCCAGCACCAGCGCCGGCGTGGCCGTGCAGACCCTCGCCGAGGCACTGGCCGGTATGGCCTTCACTCAGATCGTGCGCCCCGGTGCACCGGTGGTGTTCGGTTCCTTCGCCAGCTCCATGAGCATGCAGACCGGCGCCCCCACGTTCGGCACGCCAGAGCCCGCGTTGGTGCTCTACACGGTGGCCGCGCTTGCCCGTCGCCTCGGGGTGCCGTTCCGTTCGGGCGGTTCGCTCACTGCCTCGAAGTTGCCCGATGCGCAGGCCGCCTACGAGAGCGCCAACACGCTGCAGCCCACCGTGCTCGGCGGCGTGAACTTCGTGCTCCACGCAGCCGGCTGGCTGGAAGGTGGCCTCGCCATCGGCTACGAGAAGTTCATCCTCGACTGCGACCAACTCGGCATGATGCACACGTTCGTGCGCGGCCTCGATACCTCCGACAATGGCCTGGCGCTCGATGCGCTGCGCGAGAACACACCCGGTAACCACTTCCTGGGCACCTCACACACATTGGCCAACTTCGAGACGGCGTTCTACCGCAGCGACACCGCCGACAACTCCAGCTTCGAGCAATGGACCGAGGAGGGTGGCCTGGATGCCGCTCAGCGCGCCAACGCCATCTGGAAGCGCCGCCTCGCCGAGTACGAGGCTCCGGAACTCGACAGCGCCATCGACGAGGAACTCCAGGAGTACGTCGCCCGCCGCAAGAACGAACTGCCCGACGAATTCGCCTGAAAGGACCCACGATGACCACCCTGCGCTCCCTCATTGCCGACGCCCGCTATGAGGTCATTCCGCTGAAGAACCTCGAGGCGCAACTCGAGCACATTCCTGCTGCGGCATCCGTGTCGGTCACGTGCAGCTTCGCCAAGGGGCAGCAGACCACCCTGGATCTCACCCGCCGCATCCAAGACCTCGGCCACATGGCCGTGCCGCACTTCTCGGCCCGCCTCACCGCCGACGAGAACGCGGTACGCGACCTCGCCACCTTCTGCCGCGACCGCGGCATCAAGGAGGTCTTTCTGGTGGCTGGCGACGCGCCCGAACCCGTCGGCAAGTACGACGGCGTGGTGGCGTTCCTGCGCGACTTCCTGGGCACCGACCACGGCCTCGAGCGCATCGGCGTGACCGCCTATCCCGACGGCCACTCGCTCATTCCCAAGGACGTCGTGCACGAAGCGCTGCATCAGAAGCAGGCGCTGCTCGCCGAGGCCGGCATCCCCGGGTTCGCCAGCACGCAGATGCACTTCGACACCAAGCAATGGATCCAGTGGGCCCGCGACGAACGCGCCGCCGGATTCACCCTGCCACTGCACATCGGCGCACCGGGCGTGGTGGACCGCGCCAAGCTGATCTCGCTGTCCACGAAGCTCGACATTGGCAGCAGCATTCGCTTCCTGACGAAGAACAGTGGCGCCATCTTCAAGATGTTCCGCCCCGGTGGCTACGACCCCAACAAGTTCCTCTCCCCGCTCGCCAAGGTGGCCGACGAAGTGAACATCGAGGGCATCCACCTCTTCACGTTCAACAACATCCAGGCCACCGCCGAGTGGCAGCAGAAGAACCTCGCCAAGCTGTAGGACCCAAGACCTGGTGCAATCTGTGATTGCCCCAATGGACAGTTTCGAGGACAGTCACCACTTCGTCACAATGGCGAATGTCGACGACCGTCGACATTCACAACGTCGTAGAAGGCGGACATCATGACCCTCACCCCCCTCAAGGCAGCGCTTGTCGCTGGCATCAGCATCATCGGTTTCACCGGCGCGGCCTCCATGGCTTCGGCGGGATCCGGCAACGGCACCACCACCATCACGCCCTGCGTGGCAGGCGTCTGCTCGGCCGGCGAAGCCGGTAGCTACACCGTCGCTCGCGTGGGCAACCTCGTCAGCGTGGTGGATACTGCGTTCAACGCAGGCTGGAACTGCAACGTGCAGGCTGGCACGCCGACGCAGACCCGCATCGAGTGCACCACCGCTGGCAAGAAGATCATTGCTCAGGCCACCGTGCAGCAGAACCAGCTCGTGGGCAAGGTCGTCGCTCGCTGATCGGGCATCGCCTCGAACACAACTGAATGCGACGGCCCGGCAAGCGAGATGCCGGGCCGTTGCGCGTTACTGGTCGCGTCGGGCCCGGCGCCGCGACACCCCGCGACGCCCCACGTGCACGATGGTGGCTGGCACGTAGAACGCCCGAGCGGGCAGCGAAACCTCGCTCCACGGGCGCTTCGCCAGCGGCGCTCGCCACGTGAGGAAGCGGTAGAAGAAGAAGCCGGCGATCACCAGGTGCATGACCAGCAATGCCCACGGGAAGCCGGTTGGGCCGATCAAGCCCATGGCCGCGCCCGCGAGGATGGGGCCGGCGATGGCACCGAGCCCGTACATCTTCACCAGCTGCGCTGCTGCCCCATTGAGGTGCTCCGGCTCGATCCAGTCGTTCGTGTAGGCACCCGACACGGAGTACAGCGGATAGCTGAAGCCACCGACGAGCGTGAAGAGCAGGAACGCCATCGGCTTGTGCGGTGAATCCAGCAGCATCAGCCCGGCGGCACCGGCAGAACACAGACTGGCCACCACACCCACCGCCCGCCGATCGATCTCGTCGCTGGTCGACGAGATGGGCCACTGCAACACCACGCTGCCGATGCTCGGGAGAGCGACGAAGAGACCCACTAGGCCGAGGTGGACACGGGTGGCATACACGGCTGCCATACCGGAGATGGCGCCGTGAGCGATACCGACGAGGAAGCACGAGTACACGCCGGTGGGAACGATCTTGGAGAGTTCCCGCAGCGAGATCGGTGTTGCGGTGTCGATCCGCGGCGCAATGGCAGCCTCCGACAACGCAACCGGGGCGACCGCCAACGAGGTGACGACTGCAGCCACAGCGAACCCGGTGACCAGCAGCGGATTGAACAACGACACCGACACCTGCCCGACGCCGTAGAACGCAATCGTGATCACGCCGTACACCGCCAGCAGACGGCCGCGACGGTCGTTGTCGGCCAGGTCGTTCAACCAACTCTCGGCCACCACGTACAGACCGGCGAAGCAGAGACCGGTGACGAGCCGCAGAAAGATCCATGCGCTCGCGTCGTCGGTGATTCCCACCGCCACGATGGCAGCGGCCAGCAATGAAGCGAGCGCTGCGTAGACACGAATGTGGCCCACCGCGCGCAACCCGCGCAGCGTGAGCACCGAACCAGCGAGAAAACCCACGTAGTACGCGGCAGAGATAAGGCTGCTCACCACTGTGGGCAACCCGATCTGCTCCGAGCGCACGCCGAGCAACGTGGAGAACAGACCACCCGCCATCATCAACAGGGCGAGGCCGACGAACAGCCCCCATGTTGCGAGCGCGATGCCGCGGCTACCCGTCGGTCCGTCATCCAGCCGTGAGGAGCTGCTCATCGGCCGACGACCGTCAGCGGATGACCACGGACTCGCCCACGGCTTGGGCGAAGTCCAACAGGTCGGTGTTCGAAGGACCGGGGCCCTTGGCGGCAATCAGAATCACCGACTGCTGGGCCGACATGTCGATGGCCATGACCACGTTCGAGTCGTCCCCACCAGCGCCGCAACCATCGATCAACAACACCTCTGCCGCTCCGTTGATCGTTTCGTAGCCGGACTGGGTGCTGCGATCGGTGCACACATCGGCACCGGGGTCGAAGAGGTGCACCAGATCTGCGGGCGCCGGCACGGTGTCGGCCTTGGCCACGAGCACGGTGATGTCGAGCGTGGATGAATCCGCCGAACCGGCCACCCTGGCAAAGCTGCCAATGTCGTTCGACATTGGCGTGGTGTCGGTCTGGAAGCTGTCGAGCAACACCACCGTGAAGGTGTTGGTGTCGTCCTGCACCACGGTGACTCCGGACCCATCCGCGCTGACACTCGGAGCATCCGTGGACTCGGTGCCACCTGGCACCGTGCTCGTCGCGGTGCTCTGCTTCCCACTGCCCAGCAACACCGCTGTCACCACCGCCGCTGCCACCACGATGGTGGTTGCCGTGATGATCCACGGCAGTTTCGGCGCCGAGGGGCGCGGCGCGGGAGGTGGAACCGGTGCGGTGGGCGGTGGGAACGTGAACGGAGATCCCATTGCCACCGAGCCTAGGCCTATGCGCTCTTGCGCCGCTGAATCTCGGCCGTGATGGCAGGAATCACCTTGTGGAGGTCGCCGATGACGGCGTAATCGGCCTTGGTGACCATGTTCGCCTCGGTGTCGAGGTTGATCGCGAGGATCTTCTTCGACGCCATGGCTCCCACCCAGTGCTGAATGGCGCCGCTGATGCCGCAGGCCATGTACAGGTCGGGGGCGATGCGGGTGCCGGTCTGACCGACCTGGTCGGTGTGATTGCGCCAGCCGTTGTTCGTGACCG
This sequence comes from uncultured Acidimicrobiaceae bacterium, assembly GCA_903919455.1. Classification (GTDB taxonomy): domain Bacteria; phylum Actinomycetota; class Acidimicrobiia; order Acidimicrobiales; family Ilumatobacteraceae; genus UBA668. Next base: position 25,923 of record CAIXIJ010000056.1, read on the forward strand.
CTCGCGAGCAGCCCACTACGCCGCCCAGCAGGCCAGCGAGTTCCTCGAGCGGGGCGAAGGCTTCAGCCGACCCAACGCCTCGGCCGCCACCGACCACCAGCGGCGCAGTGGCAAGCGTGACACCCGCGGCGCGTTCGACGCGGTCGGACACCACCGTGCGGGCGAGCGACGAGGTCAATTCGAGGGACAGGCTCTGCGCCGCACCGGTGGCCGGTGCCTCTGCTGCCTCGAACTGATGATGCGTGACGGAGACGAGCTTCGTGGTCGCGTCGAGTGTGCATTGCTCGAGCAGCGAGCCACCCCAACGTACGCGCACGATGTTCCACACCTCGCCTACCGTGATCTCATTGCAGTTCGCCACGAACGGCAGGTCGAGTCGGGCGGCGGCTTGCGCCATCACTTCATTGCCGCGCTCGGTACCGCACGCCAGCACCGCAGAAGGCGCCAATGCGCGCACCGCTTGCGCCACGCACTCGCCCCATGCCTCAGGACCGAAGTCGCTCAGCACGTCGTGGTGCACCTGATGCACTACTGCGGCACCGTGTGCCCCAACCTCCGCAGCGAGGCCGTCGGCTGCAATGCCGAGCGTGAGCGCGTGCACCTCGGCATCGATGCTGCGCGCCGCGGCCAATGCCTCCAGCGACGCTGCACTGAGCGCGCCGCGATCGTGTTCGATGACAACCAGCACACTCACTTCAGCAACCCCAGTTCCTCGAGAAGGTCCACCACCGCGGGCGCAGCCTCCGGGCCGGTACCCAACATGATGGTCTGGCTCACCTGTTCGGCTGCCTGAAGGAGCATCACCATCTGCTGGCCGCCGGCCTCACCCTGCGGTACGACCTGCCCCACCTCCACCTTCTTGGAGGCGAGGCGACCCTTCAGCGTTGGGTAACGCGGCAGGTTGATGCCTTCCTTCACCCCGAGCACGCACGGGGTGGGCACCGAATAGACCTCGATACCAGCTTCGGACTCGCGCTTGGCGCGCACGGAGTCGCCCTGCAGTTCGATGCCCTTGATGCCGTTCACCATCGGTCGGTCGAGCGCGTGCGACACGCGCACGCCGACCTGGAAGTTGCCCGAGTCTGCGCTCTCATTGCCGAACAGGATGAGGTCGAATGCACCACCTGCCGACTCGAGATCGCGAATCGCGCCGGTGATGGCGGCAGCAGTTCGCTGCGGGTCCCAGTCGGCTACGTCGATCGGCAGCAGCACCGCCTTGTTCACTCCGATGCTGGCTGCATAGCGCAACTGCTCGTCGGCTTCAGCGGGGCCGAGCGTGAGCACGGTGGACTCGCCACCGTGCTGCTCCACCAACTGGACCGCCGCTTCCACCGCGCACTCCTCGTGCGGGCTGGTGGTGAACGCAAGGTACGCAGTGTCTACCGCTTGGCCGTCGGCCGCGATGTTGATCTTGGCGCCGGGAGCCGGCACCCGCTTCACGCAGACGAGGACCTTCATGTCAGCTCTTCATCCGAGCATCGGTGGGGTCGAACAGCGGCGTGGCGCTGGCGCGCTCGACGGTAACCGGGTAGGTCTCGTTCATGTACATGACCTGCAACTTGGTGCCTTCCACCGCATGCTCCGGCGGGAGGTAGGCCAGCAGCAGGTACTTGCCCACCGAAGGACCAGCACCGGCGGTGGTGACACGAGAGACGCGACCCTTGGCATCCACGATGCGGTCACCCGACAGGGTGAGGATCGGCTCGTTGCCACCGGTCGGGAAGCGGTCGTACCCGTCGGCACAACGCTGGCTGTCCATCGAGAGGGTGCACATGACGGCTGCCGGGGTCTCCTCGCGAGCCTTCAGGTAGCTGGCCTTGCCGATGAAGTCGGCGCTCTTCACCTTCGGGCGTGCAAGGCCGGCTTCCACCGGGCTGTACTCGCTCTCCAGTTCGGCGCCCATCAGGCGGTAGCCCTTCTCGATGCGGCCGGTGACGGCGTACACGCCGATGCCCACGGGAATGATCTCGAACTCCTGGCCAGCGGCCCAGATGGCGTCCCACAGCTGCAGGCCGTGCTCCATGCGGGTGTAGATCTCCCACCCGTTCTCGCCGACGTAGCTGATGCGGAACATCGTGCACGGCACGCCGTTGATGATGACCTCGCGCACGGCGCCGTACGGGAAGCCATCCTGGCTCACGTCGTACGCGGCCGTGGTGTGGTCGGTGGTGATCTTGGCCATGGTGGCGGCAGCGTTCGGACCCCACACACCGATGGTGCAGTACGCCTGCGACCGGTCGGTGAAGGTGCACGAGCCGAGACCCTGCTGAGCGTTGAACTGCTCGAGGCACTTGTTGAACCAGTAGTTGTCGCGGCCACCGTCGAACGCGCCGGTGATGACGCGGTAGTGGTGCTGGCCGAGGCGCTGGATGGTGAGGTCGCCGCGGAAACCACCGTGCTCGGTGAGCAGCGGGGTGTACACGCTGCGACCGACGGCCACATCCACGTTGTTCACGCAGACCCACTGGAGGAACTCCATGGCCTTGGGACCCTCGAAGTCGAACTCGTTGAACGCAGTGAGGTCCACCATGCCCACGCTCTCGCGCATCTGCAGGTGTTCGGCGTTGGTGACCGGGTTCCACCAGCGGGCATCCCACTCGTGGGTGCGCGGCTGGCACGCATCCGCGAACTTCGCCATGAGCTTCTCGTTGCTGGAGTACCACTGCGGGCGCTCCCAGCCACGGGCGTCGAAGAACGTCGCGCCGAGGGCTTCCTCACGCAGGTAGAACGGGCTGCGGCGCATGCCGCGCTGGCTACCCCACTGTTCGCGGGGGTGCACGATGCCGTAGGTCTTGTTGAAGTGCTCGTTGCAGCGAGCGTTGATGTGCCACTCAGTCTTCTCGTGCGGGTAGAAACGGGCGATGTCGCTGCCGTGCGGGTCGCACATGTGCGGATAGCCGTAGGTCATCCACTCGGCCACGAGCTGGGCGATGCCGGGGCCTTCCTTGATCCACACCGCAGCGGCGCTCCAAAGATTGCGCACTTCCACCGTCTCGCCGAGCACAGGGTTGGCATCGGGCGTGAGGCTGAGCAGACCGTTGATGGCGTACTTGATCTCGGCATCGCCGAGCATCTCCATCAGTTCGATGGCCTGCTCCATCTGCGGATCGAAGTCGTCGTACGTGAGGGGCAGTTCGGTGGGCGTGAGCGCCGAGGCCTCGTTGCTCGGGATGTCGTCGGGGCGCATGAGGATGGCACGGTGGGCGTACGAGCCCACTTCCATCGAGCCGGCAGACTGACGCTCGTAGCAGAAGGTGTCCATGTCGCGGATGATGGGGTACGCGAGTTCCTTGTTGCTCTCCACGAGCACGTCGATGGGGCCGACGTCGGCCATCTGGTGCACGGCCGGGGTGAGCGGAATGTTGGCACCGGCCATGGCGGCGATGCGGGGGCTCCACACGCCACAGGCGATGACCACATGATCGGCCTCGATGCGACCCTTGTCGGTGAGGACGGCCGACACGCGGGGCAGGCCGCCCGGCACATCCTCGGTCTCGATGTCGAACACTTCGGTGTTCGCGAACACCTGCAGCACGCCGGCGGCGACGGCGCTCTCGCGCATCTTGGTACCGGTGGCGAGTGAGTCCACCACCGACACGCTGGGGGTGTAGTAGCCGCCGAGGAGGATCTCCTCGTTGATGAACGGCACCATCTCCTTGATCTCTGCGGGGGTGACGAGGCTGGCGTCGATGCCCCACGCCTTCGCCGAGGTCATGCGGCGCTTGAACTCCTCGAGGCGCTGCGGCTCGCGAGCCACTTCGATGCCACCGCATGTGTTGTTCAGACCGTGAGCGATGTACTGGTTCTGGCTGTCGACCGTGAGGAACGCCATCTCCTTGTTGTGGTCGGTCGGGAAGATGAAGTTCGAGGCGTGACCGGTGGAGCCGCCGGGGTTCGGCAGCGGGCCCTTGTCGATGAGCACCATGTCGGTCCAGCCCATCTGGGCCAGATGGCCGACGAGACAGTTGCCGACGATGCCGGCTCCGATGACGACGACCTTGGCCTTGGCAGGGACTTCGCTCATGTGGTGTACCCCCCGGTACGGATGGTGAAAATGCCCTGTCCTTGTGACCGAGCTGTGACTGATATATCTTTACCATATCACAGCTCCCCTGTCACTCAGCGAACGCGCCTACCAGGAGATCCGCCGCATGATCGTGCGGCTCGATCTCGCGCCCGGCGACGTGATCCGCGACGACGATCTCCAGGTCGGGCTGGGCCTCGGCCGCACTCCGATCCGCGAGGCCCTGCAGCGGCTGGTACGCGACCAGTTCGTGACCGTCATCCCCCGCCGCGGCATGTTTGTCAGCAACATCGACGTCGGCGAATTGGGCCTGCTGTACGAAACTCGGGCCACGCTCGAACCCTTCGCCATGCGCCTTGCGTGCGCCCGCGGGCAGCAGCGTCACTGGCAAGAAATGGCCAGCGTGCTCGAGCAGGCCACTGCCACCAGCACGCCCGACGAACTGATCGTCATCGACCGTCGCTGCCGCGAGATCGTGTGGGAGGCCGCCGACAACCGCTTTCTCACCGACACGCTCGACATGCTCTACGCCCAGAGCGACCGCCTGTGGCATCTGTACCTCGGCGATGTTGCCGATCTGCACCTGATGATCACCGAGCACCACGAGATCCTGGCCGCGCTACAACACGGCGAGGCCGACACGGCCGCAGAACTCATCGAGGCGCACATGCGCGCGTTCGACGAGCAGATCCGCCACGCCGTGCAGCGCCGGCTTGCGTCGCCGCTCGCCGGCTGACTCAGATCGGCAGGTTGCCCGTGGCGCTGTGCGTCGTGCCGTGGTCGCGGAACGCAGCGATGCTGCGCTGAGCGATACGCATCTGGTGGATCTCGTCGGCACCGTCGGCGAAGCGAGCCCAGCGCGCATGCTGGTACATGTGCGCCAACGGCGTGTCGGTGGAGTACCCGAGCGCACCGTGCACCTGGATACTGCGGTCGATGACCCGGTTCAGCATGTTGGCAACGAAGTGCTTGGCCATGCTGACCTCGCTCTTGAAGTCGGCGCCACTGTCGATGAGGTACGCAGCGTGCAGGATCATCAGCTTGGCCTGATAGATCTCCATCGAGGAGTCGGCGATCATCCACTGGATGCCCTGCTTCTCTGCGAGCACGCTGCCGTGCGAGTAGCGCTCGAGCGAACGGGCCACCATCAGGTCGAGGGCGGTCTCGGCCTGGCTGATCCAGCGCATGCAGTGCGCCAGACGAGCCGGCCCGAGGCGGTACTGGCCGAGCAGGTGCCCCTGGCCACGACCACCGAGCATGTTCTCGGCCGGAATGCGCAGGTCTTCGATAACGATCTCGCTGTGGCCGGTGGCTCCATGCATGGTCTCCACTTCACGCACACGGTTCCAGCCATCACTGGGGAGATCGACGATGAAGGCGGTGTTGGCCGCCTGCGGCAGATCGGGGTTGTCTTCGGTGCGGCAGATGAGAATGGCGAACTTCGCGCGGCGAGCGTTGGAGATGAACCACTTGTGACCGTTGGCCACCCACTCGTCGCCGTCCTGCACGGCCGTGGTCTTGATGAGCGTCGGGTCGCTGCCGGCCACCTCGGGCTCGGTCATGGCGAAGCAGCTCATCGCCGTGCCGTCGCACAGTGGCTTGAGGTACTTCTCCTTCTGCTCCGGCGTGCCCCAGTGCAGCAGCGTGTGCATGTTGCCCTCGTCGGGGGCCTGGCAGTTCAGCACCCATGGGCCGTAGCTGGACTTGGCGGCCTCAGCCTGCACCATGGCGAGCTGCACGTGGCCGAGGCCCATGCCGCCCCAATCCTTGGGCATGTGCGGCATCCACAGACCGGCAGCGTTGGCCTTCTTGCGCATACCGATAAGGATGTTGAGGTACTCGCCGCGGTCCTCGTCGCCGAGCTCGGCGAGTTTCGCCTCGCCAGGCTTCACCACCTCGCTGATGAACGAACGCACGCGAATGCGGATCTCTTCGAGTTCGGGGCTCAGGGTGAAGTCGATGGCCATTGACGCACTGTAGGTTCCGGACATGGCTGATGACTTGTTCGAGCTGTCCGGGAAGGTCGCAATCGTCACGGGCGGTTCGCGTGGTCTCGGACGGGAGATGGTGTTGGCGTTCGCTGCCCGAGGCGCCGATGTGGTGATCGCGAGCCGCAAGCTCGAGAACTGCGAAGCGGTGGCGGCCGACGTGCGTGCGATGGGACGCCGCGCTCTTCCCATCGCCTACCACGCCGCAAGCTGGAGCGACGCCGACCTGCTGGCCGAGGCGGCGTATGCCGAGTTCGGCAAGGTCGACATCCTGGTGAACAACGCCGGCATGTCGCCGCTCTACCCCAGCCTCGACCAGGTGAGCGAGGAACTCTTCGACAAGGTGATCGGCGTGAACCTGAAGGGTCCGTTCCGCCTGTCCGCCATTGTCGGCACTCGGATGGCAGCAGGCGACGGCGGCAGCATCATCAACGTGTCGTCCATCGCCAGCGAGCGCCCCAGCCCGTCGGAGGTGCCGTACGGCGCTGCGAAGGCCGCCATCAACAACCTCACCAAGGGCCTTGCCGCTTCGTTCGGGCCGAAGGTACGCGTGAACTGCATCGTGCCCGGGCCATTCCTCACCGACATCTCGAAGGCGTGGGATCTCGAAGCGTTCAATGCCCGAGCCAAGAACGCCTTCGCACTGGGGCGCGGCGGCGAGCCGCACGAAGTGGTGGGCGCCGCGCTGTATCTCGCCAGCGGCGCCAGCAGCTACACCACGGGCGCGCTCATCAACATCGATGGGCTGCCGCGCTGAGGCACATCAGCCGATGAGCGTGAGCGCCTGTTCCAGCAGCGACACGGTGTGGGCATGCAGTTGGTCGCCGATTTCTTTCGGCGCCAGCCCCGCACAGGCACGGGCGTGGGTGCCCTCCAAGATGAGTCCGAGCCGATAGCACGCCAGCACGCGGTACCACGGCAGTTCGCCGAGGTCGCGACCACTGGCAGCGCCATAGCGAGCGATCACCTCGTCGTGCTCCGGAAGACCCGACGCCGACAGCGTCACGCCGGGACCATCCGCGGTGGGCCAGGTGGCCAACAGATGGCCGAGGTCGAGCAGTGGGTCGCCCAACGTGACGAGTTCCCAGTCCACCACCGCAGCCAGTGCGGGCCGGTCGCGACGCATCAGCACGTTCGCGAAGTGAAAATCGCCGTGCATCACGCCGATCCGCACGCCGGCGGGTCGATGAGCGTCCAACCAATCCCCGATGCGGTCCACCCCCGGTAGCTGAGGCCCGGGGTACCCCGGCAGCCCGGAGTAGCCGTCGAGTTGTTTGCGCCACCGCCCCACCTGCCGCTCGGCCCACCCATCAGCCCTGCCGAGATCGGCGAGGCCCACAGCGATGTGATCCACCTGCGCGAGGGCCGCGATGGCGTCAGCCATCGACAACCCCATCTCGTGCTGCCACGAGTGGTCGGACGCATAGGGCTCTGGGAGGCCCAAGGTTGCGTTGAACCCGTCGATGGGCTCCATCAGGTAGAAGCACGCCCCCATCACTTCGGGGTCCGGCTCGGCAGCAATGAGCGCCGGGTGCGGCACCGCGGTGCCGGCAATGGCTGCCAGCACCCGAGCCTCGCGCCGCATGGTCTCGTCGCTGTTGGCTCGCTTGTGCACCGGCGGCCGGCGCAACACGTACTCGCGGCCTGCACGCTCAAAGCGCAGCAGCACGTTCTGAGTGCCACCGGCGATCAGCGTGGGGGCGTTCAGGGGCCCCTCCCCCAGTGCGCGCTGGTCCATCCAGCGCGCGAGAACATCGAGGTCGACCCCGGGAGTTTCAGCTGGCACTGCGGACGCCTGCGCCACCGTCGATGACATAGGTCTCGCCAGTGATCCACGACGCAAGGTCGGATGCCAGGAACGTGGCCAGGTTGGCGATGTCTTGCGGGTCGCCGAGTCGCTGCAGCGGCAACTGCTGTGCCAGACGATCGCCGAAGTTCTCCACCAGGTATGCCGCAAAGTCGGTCTGCACCAGACCCGGAGCGATCCCCACCACCCGCGTAGGGCCGAGTTCGTTGGCCAACTGCCGGGTGAGGTGGATGAGCGCAGCCTTGGTGAGGTTGTAGACGCCCAGGCCGGCCTCGGATCGCAGACCACCGACCGACGCAATGTTCACGATCACACCTGGCTTGTCCTTCAGCGCCTGGTCCCAAGCGGCCTGCGACCAGAGCACTGGAGCACGCAGGTTCACCTGGAACGTCTTGTCCCAACGACCGTCATCCACCGCCAACGTCGGGCCGTAGTACGGGTTCGTGGCGGCGTTGTTCACCAGGATGTCGAGCCCCCCGAAGCGCTCGATGGTGGCAGCCACCACGGTGCCCGCCGATGCCGGATCCCCGGCGTTCGCAGCGAACACCGCAACGTCGCCGTCCATCTCCGCCGCCGCTGCTTCGAGCGCGTCCTGCTTGCGCGAGGTGATCATCACCTTCGCGCCAGCGGCTGCCATCGAGGCTGCAATGGCCTTACCAATGCCGCGCGAGCCACCAGTGACCAGCGCAACCTTTCCCTCCATCGAAATCTGCATGGAGGCGACGTTAGTCAGCTACGTGACGCCTTTACCGCAGCGATCATCTCGGCTCGGGTGTCGACGGCGAGACGTTGGTACACATGCGTGAGGTGCGTCTTCACCGTCTTCTCGGTAATCCCCATTCGCTCCGCGATCTCGCGGTTGCGCAATCCCTCGACCACGTAGTCCACCACCTCGCGCTCACGCACCGAGAGGTCCGGCATCTGCCGCGCCGGACGAGCAGAAAGAATGGCCTGCGCAGCCCGCGGGGCCAGCGGCGACTCGCCCTGAGCGGCGGCTCGCACCGCCCGCAGAATGTCGTCCATGCCACCGTCTTTCAACAGGTAGCCAGCAGCGCCGGCGTCGATTGCCTCCAGCACGGTGCGGCGCTCGGAGAACGACGACAGGACCACCACCGCGGTGGACGGGTACGTACTGGAGATGCGACGCGTCGCCTCCACGCCGTCCATACCAGGCATGGAGAGGTCCATCAGCACCACGTCGGGATGATGCTCCTCCACCAACGCGAGCGCCTCGGCACCATCCGTGGCCAGGCCGACCAAATCGATGTCGTCCGCACCGCCGAGCAGCATGGCCAGGCCATGTCGAACGAGCTCATGGTCGTCGACGACGAGCACCTTGATCACCGCGGCACCACCAGTTCCACGCGAGTTCCCTGTCCGGGCTGCGAATCGATGTCGAGATCGCCACCGGCGGCGCGCGCCACATCGGTGAGCAAACGAACGCCGAGATGACCGTCGGCTTGGGCTGCCTCAAGCGCCGCTGGCCCGAAGCCCACACCGTTGTCCACGATTTCGAGCAGCACGGTGTTCTTGGCGTGATCGCGCAGCGTGACCGTGACCGCCGTGGCATGCGCGTGCTGCTCCACGTTGCGCAGCGCCTCGCGGGTGGTGCGATAGATCAGCGAGTGCGCCACCGACGACATCTCACCGGTCGCCAGATCGGTGAACTCGGTACGTACACCATGCGCTTCGAACGGCGCCAACAGGTCGTTCAGTGCTCCGGTGAGATCGCCTTCTTCGAGACTTGGTGGGTAGATGTCGACGAGCAACGTTCGAAGGCCACGGATGGAACGCTGAGCTTCGCCCACCACTCGATCGAGGGTGCTCGACGCGATGGGCGACGCAGACACCGACGGATCGTGCCGCACCATGTCGATGGCATACGACACGCCGACCAGGTCCTGCACCACGCCATCGTGAAGGTCTTGGGCGATACGGCGCCGCTCGTTGTCGCTGGCATCGAGCGCACTTTGCATCAACAGCATCCGCTGACGTTGCGACGCGCGCACACGACGCGCCAACCACCAGGCCAGCGGCAATTGCAGCAGTTCGAGCGCGATGAGCGAACGGATAATGACGGGGCTGAACGCCGCCGTCACCTGGTCGGCACCGGCGCTCACTGCGCTGATGTGCTGCATGTGCTCGTACAGCACCACCGTGCCATCGGACAGCGTGACCGGCAGGTACACGTCGAGTTGCTGCTGGTCCTGAGTGTCGAACTCGTTCTCGGGTTTGTCGACCTGGGTGAAATCGACCACCGTTTCGCCCGACCCGAACACAGCCATCACCTCCGGCTCCAACGAGTAGGTGCGTCCGATGTAGCGATGCTCATCGGAGTAGAAGACCAGCCCATTGGGTAGCCACAGCTTCACCCGGTTCACCGGGCCATGTGCCACGAGGTCCTGCACCAGACTGTCCATCTCGCGGATCGCAGCGGGATCCTGCTGCAGCAACTCGGGCGTGATGCGCGGTTCTAGGAGGTCGTGGGACAGCAGCTTGGCGAGTTCCCGTGCGTCGCGAATCGACTCATTGGTGCTCGTGCTACGGATGCGGGATCCTGCAACCAGGGCCACCACGCTCAGAATGGCTACTCCGACCACGGCGAACTGCACGAACAGCAGCGCCAAGGAGACCCCCCGGGGCGCACGACGTTTCTTGGGACGCGCTGAACGGGCAGGGCCCGGGGGCGGCGCCAGCGGCGTCGCCACCTCATCGCGGGTGGAAGTACTCGTGGTCTGCAATCTACTGGAAGCGGGACAGCGGCCAGATGGCATCCACCGACGGACGCTCCGATGCCGGGGACCACGTCGAAAGACCCACACCGGCGCCAACAACGCGACCTTCGTCGATCAGTTGGTCGCGAAGTGCGGACGTGGCGGCCATGGGCGGAACACCAAGATCCGCGTTGAGGACGCGCTCACACTGGGTGAAGAAGCCGAGAATCATGTCGCGGCGGCCGAGCAGCCCAGCAGCACGCATCGCAGCGTGGTAGGCCGGCTCGCAGGTGCGATCGACCAGCATCGCCTTCTCGGCGCAGTCCAAAGCAAGAGCGGCATCGCCGTCGGCAAGATTGGCCTCGGCGGCGGCCACATGCACTTCGAGGCGCAGACGGTCGTAGTGACGGCGAGGCCCCTGCACCCACTCCGCATAGCGCTCGTCCTGCAATAGCGGGCCGTCGGCCAGCACGCATGCCTCGTTGAGCGCCGCGCGACGCTCGTCGCCGGTGAGGCTCGGCAGCGAGCGAATCACTTCATCGAAGCGATCGGCGTCGATGAAGGCCCGGTCGCGCACCAGGCGGTAGGCGCCCGGCTCGGTTGCGATCAGTGAATCGTCACGGTGGACACCCGGCTGCAGGCTGCTGCGCAGCACTGAGACATAGGCCTCAAGCGTGGCGATCGGATCTCGCGGTGGCTTGTCGCCCCAGAGATCGTCGATCAATTCATCTTTGGTGACAGCCCGATTGCTCACCAAGAGCAACTCGAGTACCCGCCTGGGCTTTACTCCACCGAGGTCCCGTGGTCCGAGTACGCGTTCCGCAACGCGTACGGACAACGGTCCGAACATCCTTACTGTGATCACTTGGCCCTCCCGCTGGCTGAGTGTCAATTTGTACTTGGTGTCCATCATGCGCCGATGGCGAACACGGCGCTAGCCGCAGCGAGGTACGACCATTTCGCAAAAGGTCGCATCAGGGGGCCTAAGACCCCTCCACCGGTAATCCGTGTTCAGCGATGTACGCCATCACCTCGAGTTGGCTTCGAACACCAAGCTTTGCCATCAGCGTGCGCAGATACCCGCGGCACGTGTTCACGCTGATCCGCAGGTCAGAGGCGATGACCGACGTGGAATTCCCCTTGCTCAGCCGCTCGAGCACTTCCTTCTCGCGCTCAGTCAGTCTCGGGTAGACGTGCAACGGCGAGGTCTGAGCGGGCGAGCGCAGCATGTTGCGCGCGTCGCGCAGTGCCCCCGGCGACAACATCGTGAGATCCGAATCTGCGTGGGTGACGCGAGCGGTCATGGTGGGCAGATCCACATCATCATTCGCCATCACCAACGACGCCGACGGCCACCGCGCTTCGATACCGGCAACGATCCGCGCCATGCTGCCCGAGTTCGACGCCACATCGAGAACGACCACATTCACGTCGTCATCGGAGCACCGCACCAGATCGACCAGGTCGGTCGCACCGAACACGACCTCTGCGCCGTCGATACCACCGAGTACCGACGACCAGAGATCCACGTGCACCACACGTTCCGCGAGCACCGCCAATCGCAACATCGTTCTGCACCATAGCTACCGCATCACGATCGGTAACAGAAACCACCCAACGGTCTGGAACAATGCGCACACGCTCTGAGGAACTGGGGGGTTCACCGATGGCCGACAACAACGATGTGGACGTGGTGGTGGTGGGGGCCGGATTCTCCGGCATCTATCTGTTGCACGAGCTTCGCCGACTGGGGTTTTCGGCACGGGTGCTCGAGAGTGCCGACGATGTGGGCGGCACCTGGTACTGGAACCGTTACCCGGGCGCTCGTTGCGACATCCCCACCACCGACTACACGTACTCCTGGGACCCCGAACTCGAGCACCAGTGGACCTGGAGCGAGAAGTACGCCACGCAGCCGGAGATCCTGCGCTACGCACAGTTCGTCACCGAGAAGCACGGGCTTCGTCCGCACATCACCTTCGACACCAAGGTCGTCTCGGCGCATTGGGACGACGTGGCCAAGCGGTGGCACATCACCACCGCAGCAACGGGTGCCAGCGGCGAAGCCACCACCATCACTGCCAAGCACTACGTGATGGCCACAGGCTGCCTGTCGCTGCCGAAGACCCCCGATGTCGCCGGCGCCGATCGATTCGCAGGGCCCACCTACGTCACCGGCCTGTGGCCACACGAAGGCGTGGACTTCACGGGTCAGCGCGTCGCCGTCATCGGCACAGGGTCCTCCGGCATCCAGTCGATTCCCCACATCGCTGCGCAGGCCTCACAACTCACCATCTTCCAGCGCACGCCGAACTTCTCGGTGCCGGCCCACAACGGCCCGGTCGACCCCGAGACCAAGTCCCGGCTGGAAGCAGATCGCACCACGTACCGCCACGACGCCCGCTACTCGCGCGGCGGTGTTCCCAAGGAAAGCCATGAGTTCATGGCACTCACCTCCGACGAAGCAACCCGCCGTGAGCGGTTCGAGCGCGCTTGGGAGAAGGGCGAACTGTTCGAGATCCTCGGCATCTTCGCCGACCAGGGCGTGGTGCCCGAGGCCAACGAGATCGTGGCAGAGATGATCCGCGAGAAGATTCGCAGCATCGTGCAGGATCCCGAGACCGCGGAGTTGCTGTCGCCACGGAACCACTACTTCGGCACCAAGCGTCCGTGCCTCGACACCAACTACTACGCCACGTTCAACCTGCCGCACGTGCGCCTCGTCGACATCCGCAGTCGCCCCATCAGCACCATCACCGAGACCGGTATCGACCTGGCTGACGAGAGCATGGAGTTCGATGCAATCGTCTACGCCACAGGCTTCGATGCCATGACCGGGGCCATCGTGTCGGTCGACATCACCGGCAAGGACGGCATCACGCTGAAGCAGAAGTGGGAGCATGGACCAGCGCAGTACCTCGGCCTCATGTCGGTTGGGTTCCCCAACTACTACATGATCACCGGCCCGGGCAGCCCGTCGGTGCTCTCGAACATGATGGTGTCCATTGAGCAGCACGTGGATTGGGTGCGCGACACGCTCGTGCACCTGCGCGACAACGATTTCGACACCATCGAGCCCACGCAGGGCGCTGAAGACGGTTGGGTGCGACACGGCAACGACTGCGCCGACATGACCCTGCACCCCACTGCGAACTCGTGGTACATCGGTGCCAACGTGCCCGGCAAGCCGCGCGTGTTCCTGCCGTACATCGGTGGCGTGGATGCCTACCGCCTGGCCTGCGAAGAGGTTGTCGCCAACGACTACCTCGGCTTCGAACTCGCTGGTGAGAACGGCACGCAGCTGAACGACGGCCTCGTCCGCCAACTGCAGCCCGACGTGAAAATGATCCTCGACATGATGGCCGAGATGCAGTTGCCGCCCATGGACTCCATGTCGGCCACCGACGCCCGCCTGTTCTCCGAGGCTTCTGGCGCAATGAGCCCTCCCGGACCCGTCGTGGGCGAAGTGGTGGATGGCACCATGCCCGGCGCCGATGGCAGCACGCTCGAGTACCGCCTGTACCGCCCTGCCACGCCGGGGCCGCACCCACTGGTTGCCTACTTCCACGGTGGCGGTTGGGTGATCGGTAGCCACACCTCCGACGATGCGATGTGCCGCGACCTGTGCGTGCAGTCGAACACGGTCCTCGTGTCGGTGAACTACCGCCACGCACCCGAGGCCCGCTTCCCCGCCGCAGCCGACGACGGCCTCGCAGCGGTGACCTGGATTGCGGATCACGCCACCGAACTCGGCGGTATTCCCGGGCAGTTGGCGGTCGCCGGCTGGAGTGCCGGCGCCAACGTGGCGGCAGTGGCGGCTCAACTCGCACGCGATGCTGGCGGCCCCGCCATCGCCGGCCAAATGCTGCTCACTCCGGTCACCGACGGCAGCACCCAGCATCCCTCGTACCACGAGAACGGCGAGGGCTACATGCTCACCGCCGCATTGATGGACTGGTTCTGGAATCACTACGCCGACGCTTCGGATCGCAGCGATCCGAAGGCATCGCCGCTGCTCGGCAACCTGGCGGGCCTCCCGCCTGCCACCGTGGTGACCTGCCAGTTCGATCCACTTCGCGACGAGGGCAACGCCTACGCCGAGGCACTCGCCGCCGCAGGAGTGCCGGTACAGCACGTACATGCTCGTGGCCACATCCACACATCGCTCACCATGGTGGGGATGACCCTCAGTAGCCCGAGCTATCGCACGCAGATGGCCGAGGCGTTGAAGGGCTTCTTCAGCTAGCCCTCGGCGAGGTACGCAGTGGCACCATCCACGACCGTGCGCACCACTCGAGCCGTGAGGAGGCTCTCGGGCCCCTCTCGGAACGGGTTGGTGTCGAGCACCACGAAGTCGGCCGCCATGCCCACGCTCAACGTGCCGCGGCGTCCCTCTTCAAAACTCGCCCATGCGCTATCGCGGGTGGCGTGCACGATGGATTCCTCCAGCGGCAATGCGAAGTCGGGCCGCAGGGGCTGCGCCTCGGCCACATAGGGAGAACGTCGAGTTGCCGCGATGTACATGTTCGGCAACGCATGGTGCGCCGCAGTGGGCACGTCGGTGCCGAACGCCAGCGTGGTGCCGTGCTCGAGGTACTCGGGCCACGCGAAGCCTCGCTGGGCGCGTTCATCGCCCAGCAGTTCGATCCAGTTGTCCAGGTACGCAGGGTCCACGTGCACCGGCTGCATCGATGCCGTGACGCCCAGCGGAGCGAGCCGCGGCACGTCGGCGGCATCCACATACTCCAGGTGCTCGATGCGGTGACGTCGTTCGCGCGTGTCGCCACGGTCGGCCCGGGCTGCCGCCAACCCTTCGTACACGTCGAGCACCGTGCGCACGGCGAGGTCGCCGATGGCATGACACGCGATCTGCAGGCCGAGTTCGTCGGCCAGTCGCATCACGGGGGCCAGTCGCTCGCGCGGCCACACCATCTCGCCCGGCGCACCGTTGGTGAGCGGGTGACACATGCCGGCGGTGCAACCATCGATGGTGCCGTCGGTGACCAGCTTGATGCCGGCAACCCGCACCCTGCCGCCCGAGTACTGGGCCATCATCTCCGCCGCCTGGCGCACCTGGGCCAACTCATCCTCGGCGTCGTCGGTACGTTCGATCAGCCAGTGAGCGACGATCGTGAACGGCAACTCGCCGCGCGCCTCGGCTCGGGCGAAGGCCTCGATGTTCGGCCGGTGGCACGCCATCTCCGCCGCACCAGTGGTGCCCGACGAGAGGTATGCATGCACCGCCGCCTGCAGGTAACGGTCGTTGTCGGTGTCGGAGGCTTGGTTGATGACCGGCCAGGCGATCATGTACCCAGCGTTCTCCTGCAGGTGACCCGTGGCCACGCCATCGGCGTCGCGAACGATTTCGCCACCGATGGGGTCGGGGGTGTCTGCCGTGATTCCCAACTCCTCCAGCGCCGCCGTGTTGCACCACACCGAGTGCAGGTCGCTGGCATCGAGGTACACCGGCTTGTCGGGCACGATGGCGTCGAGCAGCTGCCGAGTGGGCGTGGCGTTCGGCACAGCGGAGAACACCCAGCCCACTCCCAGCACCCGCGGGGCATTCGGGTTCGCAGCGACCCACCGGCGCAGTTCCGCCTCGATCTCGTCCATCGAGGTGCACGGACGCAACACCGCCTTGGTGAGTGCCGAACCTGCGCTCAGCAGGTGGGCATGCCCATCGAAGAACCCAGGCACCACCACGCCGTCGCCCACCTCCACCACCTCGACCTCGGTGCCAGCGAGCGCAACCGCTTCATCTGCGCCACCCACAAAGGCCACTTCGCCGTCTCGCACCACCATGGCCTCGGCCCACAGGCCGGAGGGATCGGAGGTGAAGATCGGACCACGGATGAGTGACACAGTCATGGGCAGAGCCTAGATCGCGCTAGTTCGGGATGATTGTGCCCATGTTCATCACGCTGTTCGGGTCGAACGCCGTCTTCAGGGACTGCAGCATGAAGAACGACGTGCCGTACTCCTCGCGCACCCACTTCGCCCGGGCCTTGCCGATGCCGTGGTGGTGCACGATCGAGCCACCGAAACGAAGCGTCTCTTCGCAAATGATGTCGATGATCTTGAAGTAGTACTTGTCGTTCTCTTCCTCGGGCTCACAGTCGATGAGGTCGTAGAAGTAGTTGAAGTACATGTTCGTGCCATTGATGTAGCTGTGCGACGAGTGACCGCCCAGCAGCGTGATGCCATTGATCTCGGCACGAATACGCGGGATGACCGCTTCGTAGATCTTGTTGATGGAACCCCAGTCGGATGAGATCTCGGTGGTGCGGTTCACGTTGCGGGTGGTGCGGATGCGCTCGTCTTCGCGCAGCACCTTGTCGGCGCCCCACACCAGGTCGTTGAACCACTCCTCGATGAGCGCCGGGTCCACCGGCTGGCACTCGGGGTATTTCGCCACCAGTTCGTGAATGCCAGCCTCGGTGGCAGCCGTGATGCCGGCGTTGCCCTCGGCCATGAACAGCAGGATGCACTCGTCGGGCTTGGCGAAGTGCGAGAAGTGCAACTGACCGTCCTCGAAGTCGTACAGGCGGGCCACCGACGGCTTGTAGCCGGCCACCATCACCTCGCGCAGAGCCTCGAAGCCGGTGGTCATGTTCTTCAGCGTCCAGCCCATGAACTTGTGGTTCTCGGGCATGTACGGGAACAGCTTCACCGTCACCTCGGTGATGTAGCAGAGGGCGCCCTCATTGCCGATGACGATGTGGCGAATGTCGGGGCCGGCTGCGCGACGCGGCACGTTCTTGATCCGCGACACCTCGCCGCCGGGGAACACCACTTCGCAACCCACCACCATGTCTTCGATGCCGCCGTACAGCGTGGAGAACTGACCGATGCTGCGCGTGGCCACCAGACCACCCATGCTCGCGATGGGCTTGCTCTGCGGCGAGTGGCCGGTGGTGAGACCCACTTCGCGGCACTTGTCTTCCAGCAACTGCAGCGGCACGCCGCACTGCACGGTGGCCTGCATGTTGTAGGCGTCGACGCTGACGATGGCGTTCATCCGCGACCCGTCCACCACGATCGACTGCTCGGCGCCGCTCTCGAGGCCACCTTCGGTAGCCGTGCCGCCGGTGCGAGCCACCACGTTCACGCCGTGCTCTTGGGCGAACGTGAGCACCTTCACCACGTCGTCGGTGCTGGCGGCGTAGACCACGGCGAGCGGCTCACGCATGGTGTGTACGTCGAAGATGTTCTGCAGCTTGCGGAAGTTGTCCACGCTGGCGCGCTGCAGTTCGAGGGGATCGGTGTGCACCTGCTCACTGTGGAGCAACTGCTGCAAGTGAGCGACGACGGCTTCGTTGGTGAGAGTCATGAGGGGTGTCCTTGCTGTGATCAGTGGAAGATTGGGTACGCACGCTCGAAGAGCGCATCGGTGTGGTTACGGATGTCGTGGTACACGGTGTCGGCCATCTGGCGATACACGTGCTCGTTCGCCGCGTTCGGCTCGAAGGACTCGCGGGGCTTGCTCATTGCAGCAGCCGCTGTGGTGAAGTCGGGATGCACCCCGGTGGCCACCGCTGCGCACATGGCGGCACCCATTGCTGCACCACCGCCATCGACGCTGCGCGAGGCCCGAATACCGAACACATCGGCGAAGATGCTCATGAACAGTGGGCTGTTGGCACCGCCACCCGACACGACGATCTCGGTGAGGGTGACGCCCAACTCGGCGCTCATGGCATCGACGTGGAACTTCATGGTGAGTGCGATCGCTTCCAGGATGCTGCGATACACGTGCCCACGACTGTGCCGGGCATCGAAGCCCAGCATCATTCCCTTGCGAAACGGTTTGTCGGTGGTGGCAAGCCAGTCGAGCACGGTCATCAACCCATCGCTGCCGGCAGGCACCAACGCGGCTTCCTGCTCGATGTACTGCTCTCGCGACATCCCGAGCGACACGGCCTTCTCCGCCACTTCGTCGCCGAGCAGATCCAGGAACCACGTGAGCGTCCACATGCCGCGACGCACACCACTGCTCTCGTAGAGATAGCGGTTCGGGACAGACGCAAAGTTCGTCCAGAACGCTTGCGGTCGGCGATGGTTCTCGTGGCCGTGCACCATCGCAGCGATGTAGGTGCCCAGCGACACGAGCGCCGTGGTTTCGCCGAGCGAACCCGAGCCGAGCATCTCCACGGCCTTATCGTTTGCAGTGGCCACCACGGCAATGCCCTCAGGCAGGCCCGTGGCAGCAGCAGCAGCCGAGGTGATGGGACCAATGACGTCGCCCGGCATCTGCAGATCGAATAGTTGCTCGCGCCGAACTGCGAATCGTTCGTACAGCGACGGGTCGTCGCTCCATTGCCATGTGTCGGTGTTGATGGGCCACTGCAGAAGGATGTTGTTCGCCGCGGTGTCCTTGAACTGCCCGGTGAAACGGTGAGCGATATAGCCCGTCGTGGTGGTGCTGTACCGATGATCGGGATGCGTGGGGACGTAGGGCTCGTACGCCCGGTCGTCCATCCAGCTCACCACGGGTTCAACCAACTCGCCCTCGGCATCGAGGAACACCTTGCAGCACCGGATGGGGCAGATGCCCACTGCGACGATCTCGGAGGGGTCGCCCTGAAAGCGTTCCATCGCCAACGTGCTGGCAGCGCAGATCGAGGTCCAGAGATCATCGTCGGGATGCACCGCCACGCCGTGGCGCGGGCGACTCATCGGGCGCAGGAAGTGCTGCCCGCGAGCCACCGCGTTGCCAGCCGCGTCGTAGACGACGACCTTGGCGCTCTGCGTGCCGCAGTCGACACCGACGAGATACGGACCGGCCATCAGCGGACCAGGTAACCGCCGTCGACGGCCAGAATGTGGCCGTTCACGTAATCGCTGGCGCGACTGGCGAGGAACACCACCGTGCCCATCAGGTCGGCGGGGTCACCCCAGCGATCGGCGGGGATGTGCTCCAGCACCCGACGGTTGGAGTCGGGGTTGCTGCGCGTTGCGGTGGTGATGGCGGTGGCGAAGTAACCCGGCGCCAGGCCGTTCACCTGCACGTTGTGCATGGCCAACTCGTCGGCGTAGGCCTTGGTGAAGCCGGCGATGCCGTGCTTGGTGGCGGCGTAGGCCGACGAGTAACGACCGCCGAGGAAGCTGAACATGGAACAGATGTTGATGATCTTGCCGCTGCGCTGCGGCACGAAGTACTTGGCGGCCTCGAAGCTCATCTCGAATGCAGCGGTGAGGTTCACGGCCACGGTGGGGTCCCACTTGTCGCGGCCGAACTCCAGCACTTCGCCGAGCGGGCAGATTCCGGCGCTGTTGACCAGGATGTCGATGGACCCCAGACGAGCCACGCACTCGGCCAGCACCTGCTCCGGCACGCCGTCGGCGGTGATGTCGGCCTTCATGAACTCGTAGCGCACACCTTCGGCCTCCACCAGGGGTCCGGTGGTGCCGTCATCGTCCATGATGCTGGGCACGAACACGTTCGCACCACCCTTCGCCAACGCCAGCGTAAAGGCCTGACCGAGGCCGGTGTTGCCGCCGGTGACGATGGCATTCTTGCCACGCAGGCTGAAGAAATCCATCGCGAAGTCCTTGATGTCCATGCTCGGCATGTTAGTGCAGCGCCCCTTCTTTGCCGGGACAGTCGTACCCGGAAATTGATGACGTCTCAGGGCGAATGCAGCGCACCCTCGCTGTCTGCGAGCCGAACTGAGCGATCGGCCCAGATCGCTGGCAGGCTGAGGGGCGTGCAGCAACGCGACCTGTTGATCATCGGCGCCGGCCCCGGCGGCTCGGCCGCCGCCATGCTGGCGGCACGCGCCGGACTGAAGGTCACCATCTTCGAGAAGGCCCCGCACGGTCGCGACAAAGTGTGCGGCGACGGCCTCACACCCCGCGCCGTTGGCGCACTCAACGAACTGGGCATCGACCTCTCCTCCGCTCACCGCATCGACGGCTTGCGGATGATCGCGTTCAAGAAGACCCGCGAACTTTCCTGGCCCACCACCACGCGCTTCCCCAACCATGGTGCGGTGTGGCCCCGACACCGGCTCGACACGCACCTCATCGACGCAGCCATTGCCGACGGTGCCGAGGCGCGTTTCGACTGCGAGGCGTTGCCGCTACTGGAGGGCGGAAAAGTGGTCGGCGTGGTTGCCTGCGGCGAAGAGTTCCGAGCACCGCTCACCATCCTCGCCGCGGGTGCTCAGGGCCTGGCCGCGAAGATGCTCGGCGCCGAGCGCGATCCGAACGAACCATTTGGCCTGGCCATCCGCGCCTACGCCCCCACCCCGCGCCATGTGGAGCGCCACCTGGAGGCCTGCCTCAGTCTGCGCGACGAGCACGGCACCCCCGTGCCGGGTTATGGCTGGATGTTCCCCGCAGGTGATGGCACCGTCAACATCGGCGTCGGCGCTCTCAGCACGATGAAGGGTTTCAAGAAGCTCAACCTCAACCGCCTGCTCGACCAGTACGCGGCAATCGTGCGCGAGCCGTGGTCGCTGGGCGAGTATCAGGACAAGCCTCGCGCCTGGCGCCTGCCGATGAGCAGCCTCCAGCGTGTCGGACCCGGATGGTTGGCCATCGGCGATGCTGCCGGCTTCGTGAACCCAATGAACGGCGAAGGCATCGACTACGCGCTCGAGAGCGGCATGCTCGCCGTTCAGCAGTTCCTTGCCGACCCGGCGAACGTGCAGGCCAACTACGACCGAGAGGTGGGCGCCAGGTTCGACGCATTCCTGCGCACTGGCCGCCGGTTCAGCTTCATCATCGGCCACCCATGGCTGCTGAAGCCGGGCCTGCGGGTAGCTGTCGGCACGCAGTCGGCCGCCGACATCACCCTCGCCGTCATGGGCAACCTCATCGACAGCTCCACCCCCGGTGCCGCTGGCCGAGTGATGAAGGTGGCTGATACCACGTTGCGCTGGGCCGACCCGGTGTTGCGACGTACCCGCGCGAAGGCGTGACCGTGCTCCCCGAGCCCACCCCGGTGCCTGCATGGTTGCGGGGTTGTTGGCGTCGCGCCAGGATCCAATTCGCCGACGGCACCCGGAACGACACCGACCCCGTGTACTGGTTGCAGACGGCCAGCGCCATGGCCGACGTGCGGCCCGGCAACGCCAGCACCGGTTACACGGTGGCTGACGACGTGCACACGCTCACCGACGGCAGCCACCGCGCCACGGCCCAGTGGTACACCTATGGCGTGGGTGCCAACTTCCAACCCGAGGTCACGTTCCCCGAACCCGGCATTCTTCACGTGAACCCCACGGGCAACGTGATGATGGAGCACGCCCCCAGCGGCGCGTACGTCGAGGAATGGCACCTCGTACCGGGCTCGGCCGGCTCGGCGCCCACGCGCCGAGTACTCAGCGATGGTCGCGAGTTGTTCATGGCCGGCCCTGTGGCCATCCTGGCGCCGTGCCCGGCGACGGCGATCCCACTGGAATGCCAGTTCATCGTGGCCATCCGTCACGATGACGGCACACATCGAGTCGTTGCCTCCACGCTCCCCTGTTCTGAAGGAAGCATCCTTGACCTCCCTATCTGAGCACCTGCAATGCGAGCTCGCTGCAGTGGCCAACGGTTCGTTCGCCGATGCCCGAATGCTGCCGCTGGAGGTCTACCGCTCCGAGGCTGTTCTGGCCGCCGAGCACGAACGCATTCTTCATCCGGCGTGGCACTGCCTCGGGCGTACCGCCGACGTTCCGAAGCCAGGCGACCATTTCGTCGGTGAACTGCCGCATCAGCACGCTGACAGCACGTTCGGCAGTCGCCAGGTGCTCGTGGTGCGAGGCGACGACGATGTCATCCGCGCGTTCGACAACGTGTGCATTCACCGGGGCGCCCCACTGGCCACCGGATGCGGCAACGAGGCGCGCTTCACCTGCCCCTACCACGCCTGGACGTTCCGCCTCGACGGGCAGCTCATCGGCGCCCCCTACCTACCGGAGATCGTCGCCTCAGAGCACCGGCTCGGAGCACTCGCGCTGGAGGAATGGGAAGGCTTCCTGTTCGTGTCCGCTAACCCAGCGCCGACGCCACTGCAACCATCGTTGGCAGGCCTGAGCGATGTGGTCGCCCGCTTCCGGATGGACCGCTATGTGCCGGTGCATCAGGAGATCGAGATCTGGGCCACCAACTGGAAACTGCTGGTCGAGAACTTCATGGACAGCTACCACGTGTTCAAGGTGCACCGCGCCACGTTCGGTGTCGGCAGCACCAGTCCCTTGAACACCACGATGCACCCCGGCACCGATGCGTGGGCGCATCACGTGGCACTCGACCCCGACGAAATGGCGGCCGCCAACAACACCGACCTCGTCGGCGACTGGCGGCGGGCTGTGGTGCTCGCCGCGGTGTTCCCCACCCACGTGATGCAGTTGCAACCCGACTACCTCTGGTACCTGCAGATCAGCCCTCTCGGAACCGATCAGGTGCGCATTCGCTGGGACGTGTCCGTGGCACCCGACGTGCTGTCTGCCCACGCAGATCCCGACGCCTACGTGCGCGGCATCCTCCAGCTCCTGCGGGCCGTGAATGGCGAGGATCATCCGGTCGTGGAGAGCGTGCGGCGGGCCGCCGATGGGCCGCAGTTCGCTCGGGCGCCATTGTCGAAGTACGAGCAGAACGTGGTCGATTTCGATCGCTTCGTGGCTCGCCGTCTGGCGCTCTGAGCCGGAGTAGCGTGACGGCGTGCAGGATGCCGTCGACACCCCACTGCTGCGACGAATCCGCGAGTCCGTCATCGGCGACGACCAGGTGATGGACGGCCCCTACGGGCCGCATCGCATCACGTACGCCGACTACACCGCATCGGGTCGGGCGCTCACGTTCATCGAAGACTTCATCCGCGACGAGGTGCTCCCCCGCTACGCCAACACCCACACCGAGTCGTCGGGCACCGGCCTGCAGACCACGCGGCTGCGTGAGGACGCCAGAAGGATCATCCACCATGCCGTGGGTGGCGACGACGACACGTGTGTGATCTTCTGCGGTTCGGGTGCCACCGGAGCCGTCGACAAACTCGTCGGCATCTTGAACCTGCGCATCCCGGCCGATCTCGACGACCGGTACCACCTCAGCGACCACATCCCGAGGGCCGACCGTCCGGTGGTGTTCGTCGGGCCGTACGAGCACCACTCCAACGAGATCCCGTGGCGCGAGTCGATCGCCGACGTGGTGACCATCCCCGAAGACGCCGACGGACACATCGACCTGGCTCGCCTCGAGACCGAACTCATCGCGCACGCCGACCGGGCGGTGAAGATCGGTTCGTTCTCCGCGGCGTCGAACGTCACCGGCATCGTGTCGAACACGTGCGCCATCGCCGATGTACTGCATCGCCACGACGCCCTGTCGTTCTGGGACTTCGCCGCAGCCGGCCCCTACGTCGACATCGAGATGTATCCGCAGTGCGGCGAGCACCCGCTCGCCTACAAGGACGCCGTCTTCCTCAGCCCGCACAAGTTCGTGGGCGGTCCCGGCACCCCGGGAGTGCTGGTGGTGCGTAAGGAACTGCTCCGCAACCGGGTGCCCGACGTGGTGGGTGGTGGCACCGTTGCCTATGTGAACCCCAGCGAGCACCGATTCCTCGACGACCCGGTGCATCGCGAGGAGGGCGGCACCCCGGCCATCATCGAATCCATCCGCGCAGGGCTCGTGTTCCAACTGAAGCAGGCCGTCGGCGTCGACACCATCCGCGCTCGCGAGGAGGCCTACTGGCACCGCGCCGTTGCAGCGTGGGCGCGGAATCCATCGCTGCAACTGTTGGGCAACACCACCTCGGATCGGTTGTCCATCGTGTCATTCGTGGTGCGCCGCCCGGGCGGCAGGTACCTCCATCACAACTACGTCGTGGCACTACTCAGCGACCTCTTCGGCATCCAGTCGCGCGGCGGTTGTTCGTGCGCAGGCCCATACGGACATCGACTGCTCGGCATCGACCTCGAACGGTCCCACGAGTTCGAGCACGAGATCGCGCAGGGGTGCGAGGGCATCAAGCCCGGCTGGACCCGGGTGAGCTTCAACTACTTCATCTCCGAGGCGGTGTTCCAGTACCTCGTCGACGCGGTCGATCTGGTGGCCGAACACGGCTGGAAACTGCTCCCCGAGTACCGCTTCGACCCCACCA
The DNA here is from genome assembly GCA_903919455.1 of uncultured Acidimicrobiaceae bacterium. Lineage (GTDB taxonomy): Bacteria > Actinomycetota > Acidimicrobiia > Acidimicrobiales > Ilumatobacteraceae > UBA668. The sequence continues at coordinate 50,548 of CAIXIJ010000056.1, forward strand.
CCGGACTATGGCGTCACCGCCTCGGCAATGTGGAGCCTCCCCTTCGACTCGCCGATCTCTCCTACGACGCAGCGACCGGCGAGTTCCGACACCCCACGCTGGACCACCAGCGAGCCCCCGAGTCGGCGCTCGCCGAGTATCTCGAATCGGCCCGCCTCCGGTTCAACGCGGCATCGTCGACAGCAAGCACCGAACCGAGCACCGGAGCGTTGTCGGCCGATTTCGAACACCTGCGCTGGTTCGAGTTGCCTGCCGAGTCGCTGACCGCATAGGTCAGCAACAGTGGTACATGCACCATGGCGTACGACCTTTTTGCAGTACGTCGCACGACCAGTGTTCCATCGGCTTAGGTCACTACCGCAGAATCGCGCGGGTTCACAGAGAGATGATCAAGACGGGCGATTTCGGCAAACCAGTGTTGGCTCGCCAGCGTGTCTCCGTCGTGCCTCATCAGAGGTACTGGACGGGAGCAAGCGAATCATGAAGTCTTTTCGGGAAAAAGGAAGCCATCGCCTCATCGGCACCATCGCAGCGGGCATGCTGCTGATGGCCCTGGCCGTCGGCGGCGTTCAGGCAAAGGGCGGCGGCGCCCGAGGCGGCGGCGCAGAGAACGTGGGCGGAGCCGGCTCAGGACTCGTGTGCACCGACGGCGGCGAGATCGGGTCTGCGGGCGTCAATCGCTCCGGCAACCGCCTCACCATCGCGATCGGCATGGCGAACGACGCTCTCGGTGCCGACTGGGACCTTTCGGTCGTCGACAACGGCGCCATCGCTTCGTCCTCTCACATCTCCTATCCCGGGCTCAATTGGTCATCGGCCCAGTCGATCCCCTTGGCCAAGGGCCGGCACACCATCGACATCACGCTCACGAGTGCTGCTGGCGAGATCTGCAGCGGTTCGGCCAGCGTCAAGAACTGACTTCCAACTCCCGAACGAGAAAGGCCCAGGTCGTATGACCTGGGCCTTTTGTTCGTTGAGGGCGTCACGCCTTGGTCAAACAGGCCTGGCAGAGCCCGGCGAAGGCGAAGTGCTGGTCGACGAGGCGGAAGCCGATAGTCGGCTCGAGCTTGTCCGACCAGCCCTGCAGCACGGCGTTCGGTATGACACCCATCTCCCCGCATCGCTCGCACACCACGTGCGCATGGCGGTGCGCGCTCAGGTGATACACCGCCGGCCCGTGGCCGAGGTGGACGTGCGTGACAAGTCCCATGTCGGCGAGGGTGTCGAGGAAGCGGTACACAGTGGTGATGTGCACGTCGGGCAACTGCGCCTTTACTCGCTCGGCGAGGTCGTCAGCCGTCACGTGATCGGAGCCCTCGAACAGCACGCGCAAGATGGCCCGACGCTGATCAGTGACCCGACCGCCTTGCTCTCGAATCGCATCGAGCGTCAGATCGATGACATCGGGTTTCGGCATGAGGCCACCTTACGACAGCGGCCGCATGTGACGTCGGGCCTCCCTCACTTATTGCAGCCTGTTTGCAGTAACGTCGTGGCATGACCCGCACCATGATCCGGACGAGTACGGCTGCAATGCTGGTACCGATGCTGTTGCTGGGGGCTGCGTGCTCCTCCGACGGCAGCACCGCCGGCGCACCCGAGACCGATGTACAGGGCAAGGCGCATGATGCGTGCCTCGCAGGCTCTCCCATCGCCGTCGATGGTCGGCTACGGATCGCCGCCACCGTGGCGCCGATCACCTCGATCATCGCCAACGTCGCCGGCGACGCGGCCGACGTCGTTGGTCTCGTGCCGGAAGGCACCAACTCACACACCTACGAGCCGCCGCCCAGCGTGGCTACGGTGCTCGCCAAGGCCGACCTCGTGTTCGCCAACGGCCTCATCCTCGAAGAGCCCACCAAAGACCTCGCCCAGTCGAACCAGCCGAACGGCAGTGCACTCTGCGAACTCGGCACGGCGACCCTTCCCGTCCAGCAGTACATCTACGACTTCTCGTTCCCAAAGGAGGGTGGCAAGCCGAACCCGCACCTCTGGACCGACCCCACCCTGACGAAGCGGTACGCGGAGTTAGCCCGCGACGTGCTCGTCCGCATGGACCCGGCCAACGCGGCGACGTACACGACGAACGCTGCCGCCTACGCCGTGAAGATCGACGAGCTCGACGCTGCGTTCCGCACTGCCTCCGACACGCTCGCCGCCGACCAACGCAAGTTGCTCACCTACCACGACGCCTACGCCTACTTCGCCCGCACGTATGGCTGGACCGTCATCGGAGCCATCCAGCCGTCAAGCTTCGACGAGCCCACACCCCGCGAGGTTGCCGACCTCATCGCGCAGGTGAAGGCCTCGAAGGTGAAGGCGATCTTCGGCTCGGAGGTGTTCCCCAGCTCGGTGCTCGAGACCATCGGCAAGGAGGCGGGCGTGCAGTACGTGGACGAACTGCGCGACGACGACCTCCCCGGTGAACCCGGCGACCCGGATCACTCGTTCCTCGGGCTCATGCGGTTCGACTACGTGACGATGGTCGAGGCCCTTGGCGGCGACGCCTCGGCGCTCACGGCGCTCGATGTCGCCGACGTCACCACCGACACGGCGAAGTACCCGCAATGAGCAGCGCACCCACAGCGCTGGTCGAACTCGACGGCGTGTCCCACTCCTACGGCGGGCCGACGGTCCTGCACCACGTCCACGTCGGTATCGAACCGGGGTCGTTCCTCGGCATCATCGGGCCGTCCGGTTCTGGCAAGACCACCATGTTGCGCCTGGTGCTCGGCAGCCTGCAGCCCACCGAGGGCACGGTGCACCGGCGACCCGGCATCCGCATCGCGTACGTGCCCCAGGTGGAGACCGTGAACTGGAACTTCCCCATCACCGTCGGCGAGGTCGTGCTCATGGCGGGCGCTCCCTCCTGGCGGCGGCCATGGTCGACGGCGACCGAGCGCCGCGAAGTGGCGGTCACGCTCGAGCAGCTCGGCCTCGGCGGCCTTGAGGACCGCCACATCCGTGAGCTCTCGGGCGGCCAGCAGCAGCGCGTGTTCCTCGCCCGAGCGCTCCACCGCAAGCCCGACCTGCTCGTCCTCGACGAGCCGACCTCCGGCGTCGACGTGCGCACCCGCCACGAGGTGGTCCATCTGCTCACCGACCTCCACCGCGCCGGCATGGCGGTCATCCTCACCACGCACGACATCAATGGCCTCGCCGCCCACCTGCCGCGCATCGCCTGCGTCAACCGCGAACTCATCGCCATCGGTACGCCGCGCGAAGTGCTCACCCCCGACGTGCTCGAGCGCACCTACGGTGCACCAATGGAGGTCCTCGAGCACGGGGGCATGCTCCTGGTCACCGACAGTCGGCTGGAGTCCGCATGATCGCCGACATCTTCGAACCGTTCGGCCTTGCCTTCTTCCGCAACGGCCTGCTCGTGGCCACCATGGCGGGTGCGATCTGCGGGTTGATCGGCTGCTACGTGGTGCTCCGCCAACTGAGCTACATCGGCCACGGACTGTCGCACTCGATCTTCGGCGGCGCCGCGGCCAGCGCCGTGCTGTCGGTGAACTTCTACCTCGGCGCAGGGCTGTGGGGTTTGCTCTCGGCGCTCATGATCGCTCGGGTGGCACGCCGCGGCAAGATCGGATCCGACGCAGCGATCGGCGTCATCACCACCGCGTCGTTCGCTATCGGCATCGCGCTCTCCAACCGGTTCGGGCAGGCGAAGAAGTCGATCGACGCCGTACTGTTCGGGTCGATCCTCGGCGTCAGCGTAGGCGACGTGGTCGCCGTCGCATTCGCCGGTCTGCTGGCCGTCGCAGTCATCTGGATCTGCTATCGCAAGTTGCTGTTCGCCACCTTCGACGCCGAGGTCGCCGAGGTGTCGGGCATCAACGTGCCGCGCATGGAGGCCCTACTGATGCTGATGCTCGCCGTCACCATCCTGTTCACCATGAAGGTGATGGGAGTGCTGCTCATCAGCGCCCTGCTGGTGACGCCCGCCGTCATCGCCCGCATGCTCACGAACTCGTTTGCCCGGATGCTCTGGATAGCGCCCAGCATCGGGGCAGCGTGCGGGTTCACGGGCATGCTGCTCAGCTACTACATCGATGTCTCGTCGGGCGCCACCATCATCCTGATGGCTTCATTGGTGTTCGTGGTGGTCTACGCCGTTACGGGCACACGCGGCCGCCGCAACGTCGCTGGCCTCACCCACGACCACTGACCCACGCAAGTCACGGTGTGATGAGGTCCCACACCTGGCCGTCGGGCGTGTCGCGCACCTCGATGCCGGCGGCGGCGAGGCCGTCGCGGATCTGGTCCGACAGGTCGTAGCGCTTCGCCGCCCGCACCTCGATACGCGCCGCCAGCGCGACGTCGACCACCGGGCCGAGGACTGCGCGGGGGTCGGCCAAGCCACCTACCGCAGCGTCGCCGAGCCGCACGATCATCGATCGCAGGAGTGCTCGCGCCCGATCGGTCTCGTCGCTCTGCAGCGTGTCGGTCGACCAGCCCACGATCGCCTCGTCGAGGTCGAGCGCAGCGGTGGCTGCAGCGGCCGCATCGCGCCGTGCGAGCGCGGCTTCGAACTCGGCACCGAGGCGGGCCGTGTCGGCGGCCAGCGAGGCGGTGGTAACAGGTACCTCTTCGACGACCGGGGCCGCTGCCTCGGCGGCAGAGGAGATGGTCGAGCGCATGCCATCGGTGGGGCCGTTGCGGAGCACATCGATCGACACCACCTCGCCGGTGGGGATCTCCATCGACACCCCGTCACGGCGCACAGTGACGACGCCGAGGCCGACCACCGTGGCCGTGTCGGCGTCGAGGTCGAGAATCACGCCGGTGTGCTCATCCACCCCGAGCACGAACGCCCCGGCGGGCAGCAGCGTCTCGAGGATGCGGAGCCGGCGTTCGCCCATGTAGCAGAAGCGGGTGTCGTGGTGCCCGCCCTCGGCGTTGTTGAAATGCGGGATGACTGCGACCGGCAGGCCGATCGCCGACAGCACGTCGAGGCCGTCGAGCCAGTACGGGTCGTCGCCCGACTTGTACACCTCGTAGACCGGCACGGTGGCGAGCCCCAGGGTGAGCGCAGCAGCGCTCGAGAACGTGACGGCACCGCCCGTGCGGAGCTTGTCGGCGAGCAGGTCGGGGATCGGCGTACCGGCCCACTGACGCAACGCGTAGGTAGGGCTGCCGGGCCCGGCAAACACGAACTGCGCCTGACGGATGCGCGAGAAGGCCGCCTCGCGCTCGATGGTCGATGCCGTCTCGACGCGCTGCAGGCCGGCAACCCCGACCGAACGGTTGAGGCTGACACGGAAGTAGTCGACCGTCTTCGACGAGAGTTCGTCGGCGTTCTCCTGGAAACCGAACGGCGTATCGAGGAACACGGCGGGCACCTCGCCACTGCCCGCGCCGGCGGCGAGCTGCTCGAACACTGTGCGGTGGGGCTTCACCATCGTCGGAGCGGTCTCGCCGCTACCCATGATCGTCAACAGGCGGGTCATTTGTTCGTGGCCTCCTGGGCCAGATCGAGCAGCACGTTGGCCAACTCGACGGGGTGTTGGGCGTGGATGTCGTGATGGGCGGGCGAGAACCAACGGGCCCTGCCGTCCGGGAGCGCGGCCACCGCTGCAGCTACGGCATCCTGCTTGTCGTGCGTCCATGCGACATCGCCGGTGTCGGCGGGGATCATGAGCGCCGGTACCGCGACGTCCTGGAAGAGGGTCGAGGGCCGGTGCGAGTAAAGCGCCTCGAGGATCATCATGTGTCGTTCGAACGTGAGCCACGGGGCGATCGTGCCATCGGGCCGCACCTCGAAGTTGGCGAGCGAGCCCTGGATACCGCTCTCCGGCCAGCCTGGGTTCGCGTTCCGCATCCAGCCCTCGATAGAGGCGAGCGGTGTGCCCACGAGACGCGGCGGCGCGAGCACCTGGCTGCACTCCTCCCACGTCGCGAAGCGGCTACCGAGATCGATGAAGCCGCCGTCGACCGCAGCCACCGCCGACAACACCTCCGGGTGGGTGGCGGCGAGTTCGATGACGACGTTGCCGCCCCACGACTGGCCCACCACGACGGGCCGCTCCCAGCCGAGCGCAGCGATGAGTTCCACGAGGTCGGACACGATCGTCGTGAAGTCGTAGCCCTCGTCGGGCTTGCTCGACCTTCCATGGCCCCGCTGGTCGACCGCAACGACGGGGTGGCCCGCTGCCGCAAGCACCTCGGCCACGCCGTCCCACATGCGAGCGTTCGACGCAAGCCCATGCACCAATAGGAACGGCACGGCCTCGCCGTGCAGGTTGCTGCAGAGCAGCCGCAGCTCCACATCCGGAGCCACCTCGATGCGCGCTTCGTGGATGCTCATGGGGTCGCTCCTCGGGGGGTCGATGCTGCAGCGGCGATCATCTCGCAGAGGCCGGTAACCGCCAGCACCTCGCTCGTCGGGCGGGGCCACGCTGCACGGCCGCGAACGGCGTCGGCGAAGGCATCGATCATGGCTTCGTAGCAGTTGCCGCCGGCAGTCTCGTGCGTCTCGACCGAACCGTTCGGACGCGTGATCGTGAAGGTCGTGTCGTGCGGGCCTGGTGTGAACGGCCGCTCGACCGCCAGCGCTCCAGCCGTGCCGGCCACGTGCAAGGACTGCCGCTCGGGCAGCTCGAACGAGGTGACGATCGACGCCGTTGCGTGCGCCGACCAGGCCAGCCGGATCGACGTAGTGGCATCGACACCCGAGGGTGCCATCACGGCGCTCGCGATCACCTCGTCGGGCAGGCCACCGAAGGCCGCCAGGACCGGGGAGAGGCAGTAGATGCCGACGTCGAGCAGCGCTCCCCCACCCTGGCTCGGCATCCATCGGTAGTTCGCATCGTCGACGAGGGGGAACGTGAACGCCGCCTCTGCATGGCGCACGTCTCCGAGGTCCTCAGCGGCGAGTAGCCGGGCGATCTCGATCGACCGCGGATGGAACGGCGTCATGTACGCCTCGGCGAGCAGCACGCCGGCTGCGTCGCACGCCGCCGCCATCTGCTCCACCTCGGCCGATGTGGCGGCAAGGGGCTTCTCGCACAGCACATGCTTGCCGGCAGCCGCGGCGCGCTCGACCCACTCGAGGTGCATGCCGTTGGGCAGGGCGACGTAGACCGCCTCGACCGCCGGATCGGCAAGCACGTCGTCGTAGGTGACCGGGCCCGAGCGTGAGCCGAGGCCTGCCAACACCGCGCTGGCGCAGCCCTCGATCGCCGGGATGACCGCCGCGTTCGCGATCCAGGAACGGCCGCCGAGGACGGCAATGCGCAGCGGATTGGTGACGGATGCGTCAGGCACGGGCAATCACGGCGCCGCCCTCGGCGGCCGAGCGATGCGCAGCCTCGAGCACGGACACGACCTCGCGGGACTCGTTCGGCGGCACCGGAACCGGCTCGCCCAGCAGCAGGTGGTCGGCGAGCGCACGGTGGAACGGCCAGCCGACGCGGGGCACCGGCGGCAGCACCATCTCCACGACCCCGTACCCCTGCTCGTAGCGGCCGACGCGGATGTCGACCGCAGCCTCGGCATGGTGCCAGGCGTCGGCCACGTGGCCGCGGCCGGCGAGCAGTTGGTCGTCGACAATCGGTCGGTACTCGGCGACTGCCGTGCCTTTGGTGCCCTGCACGAAGAACTTTGGCTTTCGGATGGCTGCCACATCGGTCTGGATGAATCGTGCCTCTCGGCCGTCGCTCCACCGCATGTGCACGTCGATCTGGTCGGAGTTCGACACGTCGCGCCACACCCGCTTGTGTGAGGTGGCCTGGACGAGGTCGGGCGTGCTGCCGTACAGAGCGAGGATCCAGTCGATGTGGTGCGAACCCCAGTCGTACACGGCGCCGCCCGACAGCGCCTCATCGCTGTGCCACCACCGGCACGGATGGTCGAACCCGCCGACGAACGTCTCCATGTTGAAGACCTCACCGAGCAGGTCGGTCTCGACAGCCCGGCGCAGCGCCAGGAAATCGCCGTCCCACCGGCGGCTCTGGTGCACGGTGATGGTGCGGTCCATCTCGGCAGAGGTGGCGAGCAGCACGTCGGCATCCGCAGCGGTGAGGCACATCGGCTTTTCGACCACCACGTGCTTGCCGGCTCTCAGGAGTTGCATGGCGATCGGTGCGTGGAGGACCGGCGGCGTCGCCACGATGACGACGTCGACGTCGGGGTCGTTGCACAGCGAGTCGGTATCGGCGTGGCCACGTGCGTCGGGGAAGTCCGCCTCGGCAGCCTGGCGCCGTTCGGTGTTCGAGTCGCACACCGCGGTGAAGCGCAGGCCGCGGGTCTCGGTGGCGGCGAGACCGTGGGTGTAGCCCATCCCTCCGAACGGCCCGTACCCGACGATGCCGACGCCGATGGTCCGGTCGGCAGCCGGCACGGCCTGGGCCCCGGTGAGCCGGGCGAGGAATCGGCTCGGTTCGGGACGCGCGGCAAGGCGAACGGGGTCGATCGCACTGACGATGACACGGCCCTTGCCCGACGCGCACTCGACGATTGCTGGCAGGTCGGTGAACCGGACGCTGACCGTCGCGACCACGGTGGCGATCGACGGGTCGGCCACGTGCAGGCGTACCAGAGGCCCCACCACGCTGGTTTCGCGTTGCAGCCGAGCCGCCTCAGGCCGATCGGCATCGGGGCGAAGGAACCACTCGCCCTCGGGGAGCACGTCGTCGCGGCGTAGTCCGAGTTCCGACAACTCGCCGTCGCTCAACGCTCCGGCATCCAACACGCGCACCTGTTCCGACACCGAGGAGAGGCTAGCTGCGCTACCGCCGGACGTCGTCCTGGGCTCCGCATTCCATGTCACATGCCCCAGCGAGGAAACTGAAGGAACGAGAAAGGCCCAGGTCGGTTGACCTGGGCCTTCGTCCGTGGAGCTGAGGGGAATTGAACCCCTGACCTCTTCCATGCCATGGAAGCGCTCTGCCAACTGAGCTACAGCCCCGAACGAGTGAGGGACGATATCAGCGCAGGTCCGTTGCCAAAACCTGTGAGCTCACATCGATCGCTTGGAACGCAGTTTCGCCCGCAGCGGACCCACACCGAGACGCATCACGGCAGTGATGAGCAGCGAAGAGATTACCACCCGCACTTCCAGCGGCCACTCGGCGATGCGGGGCGCCACGACCAGCGAGCTGGCGACAGCTACCGGATACACCCACGCCACGTCGGTGACGATTCGATTCCAGCGTGAACGCTTCGGCTCGGCACGATCGGGGAGCTCGAAGAAGTTCTCCACTCCCACGGTGCGTGTGATGCGCTCGCTGGTGACAAATGCGGTCGCTCGTTCCATCAACACCGCACGCTGCGGTGACCGCTCCCACTCACGAAGGTGAATGCCGTCGACGAAACGGAACACAAACTGGTGGTCGCCACCGTCGGGACCTGGGTGTAACACGCCGGCACCAAGGCACCCGTGAAAGCGCCCCATGGTCTCGATGGCGTCTTTCGTCCAGGCGTTGTACTCCGCTTGTTTGCCCGGCATGACGGTGCGGGCCACCGTGACGGTGACCGGGTCCGGCGCGATGCGGGGCAATTGCGCTGTGTCGAAGGGGCCAGAAAGTGTGAGTGCCATTGCAGCCATCAAACCTAGAGATGATGACTGCTATTCCATCGGTGACAACGATCACATGCGCACGAAGCGCTCAGACCGCCCAGTCGATCTTGGGAACATCTCGGTACAGGCGCTCGATTTCGTAGTACATACGAATCTCCTCGGCGAAGACGTGCACCACCACGTCGCCGAAGTCCACCAACACCCACTGCTGCTCTGACGCACCCTCGATGCGCAACGGCGAGCGGCCGAGCGCCTCACGCACCGCCTCTTCGACGGCGTCGACCACGCTCTTCACGAGGCGGCGGTTGCTGGCGCTGGCAATCACGAAGTAGTCGGTGATGGCCAACACCTCGCCCACCGCCAGCACAAGGGTGTGGTCTGCCTTTTTCTCGTCGGCGGCGCGGGCGGCCACGCAGGCCAGTTCGCGCGCTGCCTCGGCAGCAGTCTGTACAGGAGAGGTCATCAGGGCACCGTGGTCGAGGTTGTGGTGGACGGAAGCGTGTCACCGGAGGCGGGGTCTTCGAGGAATGACGTGCCGAGTTGCAGGATCACGTCGACTCCCTCAATTCGATAGCTGGAGTCGAGTTGCTCGAAGTCGTTCCCGAACAATCCTTCGGCGCCGAGTGCGTCGTCTTCGAGGTTCTTGTCGGCCAGGTACACCTTCGTGGTGCTCTGCACGGGACCGTTTTCGTAGACCCACTGCACGTTGGCCCCGAGGTACAGCAGCGCCGACACGGTGTACTTCACCTTGTCGGAATGGCCAGCAGGGGCCTCGATACGGAACACGAGTCCTGGGGACGGCGCCGACATGTTCGATGGCGCCACGGTGGCGAACACATACACAGCGTCGGCGCGATCCAGTTCCTCGATGTCGTTGCCCACCGGAACCTCCGAGCGAGGCAAGGTGCGGGCAAGCAATCCCCTCGAATCCGTGGGGCCGGCCATCACCTGTGTGAGCAGGGCATCAAACGACGACGCCAGGCCCGTGGTCGGGTCGGTGATGCCCTTGCCAATGGCTGCCGCCACGCTGGTCCAGATGGCTTCCACATTCGGTCGACGATCCGCTTCGGTCTGCGTCAGTCCGCGCGCATTCAGCACCGTTGCTAGTTGGTCGGCGGTGAGTTCCACCTTCCCGGCTGGATACAACACCGTGTCCGAACCACCCTGCGCGGTCAACACATCCGCGGGCAGCTCAACCTTCACGGGCGACACGGGCTGCAGGAGCACGGCGAGTTCAGCGGGTTTGGCCACTTCCACATGATCGAACGTCACGGACAGCACGCTCTCGACTGCCTGCACCAGGCCGTCCTTGCCGCCTGAGGCATAGGCATCGGCTAGCGACGCGCGCTCGTCCGCAATACCACCCGTGGTGTCGCTGCTGATCGGAACGGTCACGATGCTGCCACCAGGGCTGTTATTCGGACGTTCCACGAACACGGTGAGGCCGGTGAGGGTGTTCTTCGAGTCCACCGCGGCCAGTAGACCCGTCGCGGTGGGCGGGATCGGCTCCGTTGGTACCGCAGCGTCCTTCGCCCCCTGATAGCGGGCCAATGCAAGTCCACCCACGGCGAGCAGACCGCCGAGCGCCAACACCACCAGCACGCTCGTGGCGAGCATCAACGCCGTGCGCCGACGACGAACCGATGCGATTGAGCTCACATCGCCTCCGCATACAGCGCGCGTGCTCGGATGACGTCGAGCACCGGGTCGGTGACGAGGTAGTCCAAGGGCCTGCCATCACGAGCCCGAGCGCGCAGATCCGTACTGGATACGTCGAGGTGTGGCACCTCCACGCGGATCCAGTCGAACCCGGACGGCAGTTCCATCGGTTCGCCCGGCCGGTCGACGACCACCAGCGACGATCTGGCCACTACTTCCTCATACCGCTGCCAGGTTCGAATGCCAGCGGCGGCATCATCGCCCACGATCGTGAACAGGTGGGAGTCGGGGTATTCGAGCGACAAGGCCATCAATGTATCGGCGGTGTAGCTGGGGCCGCCATGCAGGATCTCGGCCTCGCCTGCCACCAGGCCCTCCACATCGGCCACTGCGGCTCGCACCATCGCCAACCGGTCCTGAGCAGGGGTGATGGGCCGTGTTCCTTCCTTCTGCCAGGGCACATTGGCCACCATCAGGACGACCAGATCCAGCGTCAGGGCATGGCGCACGTTCACGGCCGTGACGAGGTGTCCTACGTGTGGCGGGTCGAACGTGCCACCAAACAGTCCGATTCGCAGCGGCATCAGTTGGTCACTCTACGGGACGATCGGTGCAGGTCAGGGACACCACAGATTGTCAACACAGTGTCAAGAACATTTTGAGCACGACAAACCTTGACCGATGTAGTACTGTGACTCGTCCCCCCAAACATCGATCCCCCACTGGGGTTCGGGACACGCGTCATCGCGATGTGGCACGCGCATGTGCCAGATGACACGTCTGCCCGCGGAATTCGACGACGACCCAACAAGTTGAGAGCCATTGCCATGAACGACTCCATCGGACTCTATCTGAACGACATCGGAAAAGTTTCCCTCCTCAATGCAGAGGAAGAGCGCGAGCTTTCCCGTGTCATCGAAGCCGGCCGTGAGGCCGCCGAGCGTCTCGCCAACGGCGAGAAGGGCGTTGCCCTAAAGAATCAGGTGGCTAAGGCCGCCGAGGCCAAGGATCGTTTCATTCGCGCCAACCTGCGCCTCGTGGTGAGCATTGCTCGCCGCTATCCCCTGCCCCAGGGCATGGACCTGCTCGACCTCATCCAGGAGGGCAACCTCGGTCTCGAGCACGCCGTCGACAAGTTCGACTGGCGCCGCGGCTTCAAGTTCTCCACCTACGCAACGTTCTGGATTCGCCAGGCCATCGGCCGTGCACTGGACCAAAAGGCCAGCCTCATTCGCATCCCCGGCGACCGTTCGGCCAGTCTGCGCGCTGCGCTGCGTCAGGCCAGCGGCGATGGCGAGACGCTCGACGTCGGCAATGCCGAACTCCACCGCCTCACCACGCCCGTGTCGCTCGACAAGACCATCGGCGACGATGGCGATGCCACGCTCGGCGACCTGATGGCCAATGGCGACGGCACCCCGGAAGATGCCGTCATGCAGATGGTCGACACCGATCTGCTCGACGAGCTGCTCGGCACGCTCGACAAGCGTGCTCGCTACGCCGTGGAAGCTCGTTTCGGCCTGCTCGACGGCGAGCGCAAGAGCTTCCGCGAAGTGGGCGAGAACCTCGGCGTCACCGCCGAAGCTGCCCGCCGTCTCGTCAGCCGTGCCGTGGCCGGTCTGAAGGACGACGCGGTCCGCATCCTCGCCGTCTGACCACAACGTCGCGCCGTTAGGCTTGCCGACGTGGCAAAAGCGTGGTCCCCGACTTCCTGGCAGGCGTTCCCTGCCCAGCAGCAACCCGATTGGCCGGATGCCGGTCATCTCGATCGTGCGCTGAAGCAGATCACGTCGTATCCACCGTTGGTGTTCGCTGGCGAAGCGCGTTCGCTGCAGAACTCGCTCGCTCAGGTGGCGGCAGGCAATGCCTTCCTGCTGCAAGCGGGCGACTGCGCCGAGAGCTTCGAAGAGTTCTCCGCGGTCAACATCCGCGAGAAGTTGCGCGTCATCCTGCAGATGTCGGTGGTGCTCACCTACTCCCTCGGCGTGCCCGTGGTGAAGGTCGGGCGCATCGCCGGACAGTTCGCCAAGCCCCGCTCGAGTAACACCGAGACGGTCGACGGCAAGGAACTCCCGAGCTTTCGCGGCCACATCGTCAACGGTGACGCATTCACCGACTCGGCGCGTATTCCCGACCCTGAGCGCTTGGTGCAGGCCTACAACCAGTCGGCCAGCACCCTGAACCTGCTGCGCGCGTTCACCAAGGGCGGGTTTGCCGATCTGGGCCGGGTGCACGCCTGGACCCAGGAGTTCGTGGAGAGCAGCCCGGAGGGCCAGCGCTACGAACAACTCGCCGGCGAGATCGACCGGGCGCTGCGCTTCATGCGGGCCTGCGGCGTGGATACCGAGGCCACCCACGATCTTCACGAGACCAACGTCTACACCAGCCACGAAGCGCTGCTCCTTGGCTACGAAGAGGCCCTCACTCGCCAGGACAGCCTCACCGGCGGCTGGTACGACTGCTCAGCGCACATGCTCTGGATCGGCGAGCGCACCCGGCAACTCGATGGGGCTCACGTGGAGTTCCTCCGCGGGGTCGGCAATCCGCTCGGCTGCAAAGTGGGCAACTCCACCGACGCCTCGTACGTGCTCGAGTTGTGCGAGAAGCTGAACCCGGCCCGCATTCCCGGTCGCGTCACGCTCATCAGCCGCATGGGCGCCAACAAGGTAGAAGACTCGCTACGGCCACTGCTGCGAGCCGTACGCGATGCAGGCCACCCGGTGGTGTGGGCGTGCGACCCGATGCACGGCAACACCATCACCAGTGCCGGCGGACGCAAGACCCGCGACTTCGACGCCATCTGTGCCGAGATCGACGGTTTCGTGAAGGCGCACCATGCTGAGGGCACTTGGCCCGGCGGTATTCATGTGGAACTCACCGGCGACAACGTCACCGAGTGCACCGGCGGCGCCGACAAGATCCTCGACAGCCAGCTCGACGATCGCTACCAGACGGTGTGCGACCCCAGGCTGAACGGTCGCCAGAGCCTCGATCTCGCGTTCCACGTGGCCGAGATGCTCCGCAGCACCGGCCTCGCCTGAGCAGCTGATGGACGCACTGCGGCTCACAGCGAGTTGGCCAGTGCCGAACGTCGCCGCTGCCGTGGTACTGCATGACGGCGCCGTGGCAACCGTTGGCGACACCAACAGGGTGTTTCGCATCGCGTCGGTGTCGAAGGTGCTCACCGGCTGGGCCACGTTGATCGCGTGCGAAGAGGGGATCGTGCATCTCGACGACGAGACCGGACAACCGGGCTGCACCTTGCGTCACCTTCTCGCCCACGCGGGCGGTTACGCGTTCGATGGCGCAGCGCCCATCGCGCCTCCGGGCACGCGCCGCATCTACAGCAACACTGGCATCGAGTTGGCTGCGGCGCACGTGGCAAACGCCGCCGACATGCCCTTCGACCAGTACCTCCACGAGGCCGTCTTCGCACCGCTCGGGATGCACTCCAGTTCGCTGCGCAGCTCGGCGGCGCACGCCGTGCACAGCACCGTCGCCGATCTGGTGCGTTTCATCGCCGAGCTGCGCGATCCACGGCTGCTCTCCGCCGAGTCCGCGCTCGAGTTTCGCACGGCGCAGTTTCCCGAGCTCGCCGGCCTCGTGCCCGGAGTCGGCCGCTTCGAACCTTGCCCATGGGGCCTCGGCACCGAACTGCGAGGCCACAAGCAACCCCACTGGACCGGAAGCCTCAACTCCCCCGACACGTACGGACACTTCGGTGGAGCCGGTACCCTCCTGTGGGTGGATCCGGGGGTGAAGATCGCTGCTGTCGCGCTCACCGATCGCCCATTCGATGAATGGTCGTCGGAAGCGCTCGCGTTGTGGCCCGCGTTCTCGGACGAACTACTGGCTCGGGCACCCCGATGATGTTCGGTCCCGGCGATCGCATCCGCTACGAGTGCACCGGCGACGACGGGTTGCCATTGGTGCGCTACGGCTTCATCGACGACGTCGTCTCCCACAACGACCTCCTGACGGTGTTGTTCGACGGTGAACTCGCCGGCGTGGCTGTGGCACTCGGTGCGGTGCAACCCGTCACGGTCACCACCGTGGAACTGATCCTCCACGGCACCGACCTGGTAGACGAGCCCGAATTGCGTCGCGGGCTGGTGCGCCTGTGGCACGCCGAAGCCGACACTGCCGGCCTCGACATCGATGCGCTGCACCCGATGGGCGATGGCGAATGTGATGCCCCAGGCGCATGGTGCCTTGCCGACCTGCACGCAGGTGGCGAGCGCTACGTACTGCGCGCGGTGCAGCACGAAACCGAGACCGTGCGCGTGCGCGCCGAGTCTCCGTGGTGACGCAGCAGCGCGCAGTCGGCTGGTATCCCCTCCTTGTCGCCACGGCGAGTATCGGGATCGCCAACAGCGTCGTCTTCACGCTCCTCAGCGACCTCCAGGACAAGTACGGCTTCTCCGACACAGGGCTCGGTCTCATCGCCGGCACCGGATTTCTGGTGGGTCTCATCGGCCAGCTGTTATTGGCCCCGTTTGCCGATCGTGGTCACTCCAAGTTGCTGCTCCTGGCCGGCCTCGGTATGGCGGTTGCGGGGAGCGTGCTCTTCGCGTTCTCCACATCGCTCGCCATGCTCGTGTTCTCCCGAGCAGTGGTCGGCTTCTCCAACAGCCTGTTCCTCCCCGCCTCACGTGCCATCACGATCAGCATCAGCGAGCACGACGTTGCCAAGCGACTGGGCACCATCAGCGGAATCGAGCTGGCGGGTTTCGTCACCGGTCCGGTGATCGGTGGACTGCTGGTGGGCCCATTTGGGCTGAAGGTGCCGTTCCTCGTGGCCGGATGCTTCGCTCTCGCCGGTGCCCTCATGCTGGCCCCTCGGGAGCTACCGCAGCCGCCCATCGATGAGCATCACCAACTTGCGTTCGATCTGCTGAGACTCCCTCGGGTGCGGGCCGGAGTACTGATGAGCGTGGCGTTGTTCCTGCCGGTGGGCTTCTACGACGCAACCCTCGACCGCTATCTCACGGATCTCGGTGCCGGCAACTTCCTGATCAGCCTCGGGTTTCTCTTCTTCGGTATCCCGTTCGCATTGCTCGCCACACGCGGCGGCCAGTTCGCCGATCGGCGCGGGCCGCTACGCGTGGCATTCATCTCCGCATGCGCGGTGGGGCCGCTGACGCTGATCTACGGGCAGATCTCGTTGCCCGGCCTCATCGTCGGCCTGAGCGCTGTGGAAGGCATCATCCAGTCGTTCGGTGTACCCGCAGCGCAGGCCGTGGTGGCTGCTGCTGCACCAAAGGGCAGGGCAGCAGCCGCCCAGGGGCTTGCCGGATCGGGCAACCTGCTCGTAGGCGCCGGCACGGCATATCTCGCCGGGCCGATGTACAACAGCCTCGGACCGGCATGGATGTTCGCCACCGCCGGCCTCGGCATCATCGTGGTGGCCGTGCTCGCCGTCGCTCAGGGCGGACGGCGGCACGGCACCGCGACACTGGATCTCAGCTAAGACGCTCGACGATCATGGCCATGCCCTGGCCGCCGCCGACGCACATGCTTTCCAGACCGTACTGCTTGTCCTCGAACTGAAGGCCGTTGATCAGCGTGGTCATGATGCGAGCACCCGTCATGCCGAACGGGTGACCAAGGGCGATGGCGCCGCCGTGGATGTTCATCTGCTTGTCGAGGTCGATACCCAGGTGACGAGCCGAACCAATGACCTGGCAGGCGAACGCCTCGTTGATCTCGACGAGATCGATCTGGTCGATGGTCATGTTGGCGCGACCGAGCGTCTGGCGAATCGCCTCGATCGGGCCGAGGCCCATGATCTCGGGGTTCAGACCCGACACACCGGAAGCAACGATGCGAGCCAACGGCGTGAGGCCAAGCTGCTTGGCCTTCGTGTCGCTCATCACCAACACCGCAGCGGCGCCGTCGTTCAACGGGCAGGCGTTACCGGCGGTGACGGTGCCATCGGGACGGAACGCCGGCTTCAGCTGGCTGACACCCTCGTAGGTGGTACCGGGGCGGGGACCGTCGTCGGTGGACACCACGGTGCCGTCCTCGAGGGTGACGGGCGTGATCTCACGGGCGAAGAAGCCGTTGTCGACGTGTGCGCAGGCGAGGTTCTGGCTGCGCACGCCGAAGCGGTCCATGTCTTCGCGCGAGATGCCTTCGAGTTCCACCACGTTCTCGGCGGTCTGGCCCATCGCGATGTACATGTCGGGCAGACCCTCGGGCGGGGTCCAGGTGCCCTGGCCGCCACCGGCGCGCAGCTTGGTGCGCTCGCCCGGGCCCTTGAAGATGGCGTTCGGGGCCACGTCGCTGGCGCCGCTGGCGTAGCGGCTGACGGTTTCCACACCGGCGGCGATGAAGCAGTCGCCCTCGCCGGCCTTGATGGCGTGGAAGGCCATACGGATGGTCTGGAGGCTCGACGAGCAGTAGCGGTTCACGGTGACGCCGGGCACGTCGCCGAGACCGGCGAGCGATGCAACCACGCGGCCGATGTTGAAGCCACCTTCGCCAGCAGGCTGGCCGATGCCCATCATCAGGTCCTGGACATCGCCGCCCTTCACCTGCGGCACCTTCTCCATCAGCGCCTTCACGATCTGGGCGCTGAGATCGTCGGGTCGCATCGACACGAGCGATCCCTTGTTGGCTCGGCCGATCGGGCTGCGCGCGGTCGCAACGATCACTGCTTCGGTCATGGAAGTTCCCCTCTGGTTTCAGGTTTCTTCGGGACGTTAGCTGACGTGCACCACACGGAACGCTTCCGCCAAGCGACCTTCAGGTAGGCCGAACGCCTGCGCGGTGCGCCCCATCCATTCGGTGACCCGCTCGCGCATCACCGCCGGGTTTGCGTGCTGACTCACATGGCACAGCAGCGCATCGATCTTCTGATCCAGGTACTCGGTGACATCCACGCCGTCGGTGGGAACCGGATGACCCGACACCCACACCTCGCGCACCGTCCATGGCTCCAACCCGGCCGCCAACAGTTCCGGATGAGCGAACGGATTCTGCGAATCCGGGTACACGGCGCTCAGCGTGGCTTCGCCCGTCGCCAGGTGATCGGGGTGGCTGGCGAAGATGCGGTCGTAGTTGCGCTCGGGCGACTGAGCGACCACCACGTGCGGACGCACCTCACGAATGATGCGGCTGATGTCGAGGCGCAATTGCAGCGTGGACTCGACTCGCCCGTCTGGGTAGCCGAGGAAGACCAGATCCTTCACGCCCACCATTGCTGCCGCGTCGGTTTGCTCGCGCCGGCGGATGGCGGCCATCTCGGACCTCGCCATGTCTCGGTCGCTCCCGCCTGCGTCGCCATCGGTGACGAGGCAATAGGTGACGTGCACACCATGCTCGACCAACTTGGCCATCGAACCGGCGGAACCGAAGTCCACATCGTCGGGATGGGCCATCACGACCAGGACTCGTTCGATCTCGGAAGGCTGCAGCACGACGGGCAGCCTAGAGCCGGGTTACCATCCGCAGATGCAAATCGACGATGTCGCCCTCGGAACGTTCGACCTCTCCGATCCGGAGTTTTGGATTGCCCCTCGCTCCTTCCGTGAAGGTGCCTTCCGTACGCTGCGCGAGCAGCAGCCAGTGAGCTTCTGGGACGAATGGGACTTCCCCGATGCGCAGTTCCCCAAGGGCGCGGGCTACTGGAGCATCACGAACCACGAAGACGTGTGGCACGTCAGCCGCAACCCGCAGTTGTTCTGCAGCGGCCAGGGCGTGAACATCGGCGACATGCCGCTGGAGATCGGCGAGTTCTTCGGGTCCATGATCATGATGGACGACCCGAAGCACTTCCGCCTTCGCTCCATCGTCTCCAAGGGTTTCACGCCGAAGGAAATCGCCCGCGTCGAGGAGTACGTGAAGCTGAAGGCCACCAGCGTGGTGGACCGACTGCTGGAGGAGTTTCCGGGGCGCGAAGCCGACTTCGTCAATGAAGTGGCCGCCCCCCTGCCGTTGCAGATCATCTGCGAGATGATGGGTATCCCCGCCGAGGACGAGGCACAGATGTTCGCCTGGACCAACGTCATTCTCGGTATCGGCGATCCCGAGTTCGCGTCAACCTTCGATGAACTGATCGCTGCCGCGATGGGTCTGTTCCAGTACGCACAGGCCCTCGGCGAAGACCGCCTGAAGAACCCTCGCGAAGACCTCACCAGCGTGATGATGCACGCCGAAGTCGACGGCGAGCGCCTCACTGCGCAGGAGTTCGGCTCGTTCTTCATCCTGCTCGTGGTGGCCGGCAACGAAACCACCCGTAACGCCATCAGTCATGGCATGCACATGCTCACCCAGCACCCCGACCAGCGCGACCTGTGGTGGAACAACTGGGATGCGAACACCAAGACTGCGGTCGATGAGATCGTGCGTATGGCGTCGCCCGTCGTGCACTTCCGTCGCACCGCCACCGAAGACACCGAGGTCGGTGGCCAGAAGATCCTGGCCGGCCAGAAGTTGATCATGTGGTACAACTCGGCCAACCGCGACGCCAAGGTCTACACCGATCCGTACCGGTTCGACGTCACCCGTCAACCGCAACCGGCGCAGGTGGGCTTTGGTGCCGGCGGCCCGCACTTCTGTCTCGGAGCCAACCTCGCCCGTCGAGAGATCGCCGTGATGTTCGACGAACTCCGTCGGCGCATGCCCACCATTCACACGGTGAGCGAACCCGACTACCTGCAGAGCAACTTCATCAACGGCATCAAGCGGTTGCGCTGCGCCTGGTAATCACCAGGTGCGGCCGTCGGCCGGCAGGTGCTCGAGGTCGCTGAGACGCGAGAGCGCAAACGTGTGACCATCACCCATCTCGATGCTCTGCAGACGAGTGATCGAGGCGTGATAGGTGACGAAGCGGTCCCACTCCCACGGCACGGGGTCCAGGCCCAGCAACTGACATAGCAGCACACCATTGGTGCCCGCGTGCGCCACCACGGCGATGCGCAGTTCGGGTCGATCGAGATGCCAGATCGGAAGGGTCTGCTTCGAGCGATACATGCCTCTCGATGCCCAGAACTCGGTGGCCCCGGCGCGCACGCGCTCGACGAAGTCGCGAGGCGGCTCACCTCCACCCTGCAGGCCTTCCCAACGCTCTTCTGCGGGGCGGGCACGTTCCTCCGCGTATGCGGTGCGCGCGAGTTCAGCAGGGGTGCCATGCCAGTTGGGCTCGCGGATCTCCTCCAAGAACGGCTGGATGGCCTCGGCATGCCCGACGGCAGCACGAAGCGGTTCAGCGGTCTGGCGAGCGCGGCGCAATGGCGACACGATGACCTCGTCGAAGTGGGCACCGGCAAGCGCCTCACCCACCAGGTCGGCTTGGCGATGGCCAAGGTCGGTAAGGGGCGGGTCGACGACGTTCAGCCCGTCGCGCACCCACTCGGGTTGGCCATGTCGAATGAGCACGATCTCCATATCGCGCCCGACGATAGCGTCGGTAGCCGTGAGCACTCCCCTCGGCCCGGCTGGATGGCACCCCGACCCACTGGGCCGTTACGAGTACCGCTACTTCAACGGCCACGAGTGGACCGCCGATGTGAGCGTGAGGGGGGAACGATTCGTCGACCCCGCTGGTGTCGAGGCGACGGCGACGACCCCACCGAAAAGCGGTCACGGCCTGGCGACGGCTGCGTTCGTCATCGGCCTTGTCTCGCTGCTCGGCGCATGGATCCCGTTCGTGTTCGTGCTCGCCGCCGCCGGTGCCATCACGTCGATCGCGCTCGGCGTGGCTGCGCTCAAAAAGCCCCAGCCCGGTTTCGCCATCGCGGGCATCGTGCTGTCCATCGCTGCACTGCTCACCTGTATCGCCGGATTCGCTTTCACCCGTCTCGTGGTGCGAGAAGTGGAGGCGTACCTCCAACCCGGGCCGCACACGCCCACCATCACCACCTGCAAGATCGTCGACGGCGCCATGTCGTTCGCAGGAACATTGAGGAACGACGACAGCGTCGTGCACGACTACACGGTGGTCATCGAGTACGTCGTTGCCGGCTCCACCAAGGGCACCGACGACATCATCGTGAAAACGCTCGCTCCGAACGAAGTGACACCGCTCACCTCGAACGCCATCGTCATCGCATCGGGCAACGCCACCTGCAAGCTCTCCGTATACGGCCCCACCCCGTTCGGCGTACCGCAGAAGAGCCTGGGCACTCCCTAACCGGCCGACGTGGCCGCCACCCACGCGTCGTACATCCGGGAGTACGTGCCGCCGCGCTGCACGAGCTCGGTATGCGTTCCGTCCTCCACCAGGCGACCGTGGTCGAGCACCAGCACCCGATCGGCTCGAGCCGACGTGGACAGCCGGTGAGCAATTGCAATCGTGGTTCGACCGGACGCCAGCTTCTCGAGCGCCCGAGTCAGACGCACCTCAGTGAGCGCATCCACCGATGACGTTGCTTCGTCGAGGACCAACACATCCGGATCCACCAACGAAGCGCGGATCAACGCCACCAGCTGCCGCTCGCCCGCCGACATCTGCGCACCGCGCTCGCCCACCTCGGTGTCGAGTCCGTCGGGCAGCGTGTCGAGCCAATCGTTGAGGTCGAGATCCACCACGGCGGTTTCGAGGTCGGCTCGCTGCAGGTTCGGCATGGCGAAGAGCAGGTTGGCAGCGATGGTGCCTTCGAACAGGAACGGTTCCTGAGGCACGACGGTGAGACGCTGGCGAAGATCTGCGTTGCTCACACGGGTGAGCGGTACACCTCCCACCAACACGAACCCAGCACTCGGGTCGGCCAGTCGGGCGATCAGTCTGCCGAGCGTGGTCTTGCCCGACCCGGTCTCGCCGACTACAGCCACCTGCTGTCCGGCGGGGATGTGCACGTTCACATCCAGCAGCACAGGTGGTTCGTCGGCGTCGCCGCGCGCGCGGTAACTGAAGTCCACACGATCGACCGTGACGGCCAGAGCCCCCGCAGGAAGCGACATCGGAATCTCGGGCTCGGGCGGACCCACCGGGATCTCGAGCACGCCGAGCACACGGCGCATACCGGCCACCGCGGTCTGGGTCTGGTCGAGTACCTCGGTGAACTCAGCAATGGGTTCGAGGAATCGATACGTGAGAAAGACGAACCCCACCATGGCGCCAGCGGTGAGGCCGCTGCTGGGGCCACGAATCAGTCCGGTGATCACCACGGCCGACACGGTGAACACACCGAACACCTCGCCCGACGGGAACAGGAACGCGCCGATGCTGCCGGCCCTGATGAACGACTTCGACCGATCGTGGCTGGTCTGCTTCACTCGCACCGCATATCGCTCACCAGCCTGGTAGGCGCGCAGCGTCTCGGCACCTGCCACGACTTCACTGATCTGTGTCATCACCTGGGCATTGCGAGACCTGGCCGAGTCGTACGCCTTCACGAGATGCCGCTGTACCCGCTGCAGCACGAAGGCCAGCGGCGCAGCCACCACGAACGCCACGAGGGCCAGCACCCAGTCGTAGGCCAGCATCACGCCAGCAACCAGCAGCATCAGCGTGCCGTCGAGCAACCACGCCAGACCGCCCCACTGGAAGAACTGCGCCAGCGTCTCCACATCGGAGGTGACTCGCGCCACCAGCGCACCCTTCCGCTCCTCGCTGTGGTCGGCGATGCTCAACCGGTGGATGTGCTCGAAAAGACGCACGCGCAACCCGTAGAGAGCCTCTTCGCTGCGGCGCCCGAGCCGATACACGGCCGTGCGCTGGGCCCACGTGGCGATACAGATGACTCCGAGCGCGACGACTCCGAGCCGCACCACCATCGCAACATCGACACCCCCCTTTGGGGTGAGACCACGATCGATGGCTTGCTGCACGAGGATGGGAATGACCACTCGGCCGGCAGCGCCCACCAGCGCGAGGAACAGGGTGGTGACGAAACCCACGCGCAGCGCCGGTGCAGCCCGCACGCCCTTGCCGATGGTTTCGGCGGCACTCCAGCGGCTGATCGGTTCAGTCATGGCTCTCCCGATCGTGCTCGAACGCCTCGATGAGTTCGCGGTACGAAGGCACGCTGGCCATCAATTCGTCGTGCAGCCCGTGCGCCACCACCTGGCCATCCACGAGGTACAGCACATCGTCGGCCAGGGCGATGGTGGATGGGCGACTGGCCACCGCCACCACCGTGGTGGAGGTGAGCGCGGCGCGAAGGTTGGCGATGACGCGTGCTTCCGTGGTGGGGTCGAGCGCCGATGTGGTGTCGTCGAGCAGCAGCACCGCTGGACGGCGCACGAGTGCCCTGGTGAGTGCCAAACGTTGGCGTTGACCGCCCGACAGCCCCACACCGCGCTCTCCGATCTCGGTGTCGAGTCCCTGCGGCAACTGGTGCACAAACCCGGCTTCGGCAACTTGCAGCGCCAACTCCACGGCGTCGGATGGCACGTCGGCACCGAGGTTGATGTTGTCCAGCACCGTGCCTGCCAGCAGGAAGGCCTCCTGGAACACGATCTCCGCACCGCGTTCGGGCACGGTGACCGAGCCCTCCGTGGGCGCAATGATGCCTGCGATGAGATGGAGCAGCGTGGTCTTGCCGGAGCCCGTCGCACCGACCACGGCAACCGTTCGGCCGGACGGGATTTCGGCGGTGACCCCGCTGAGCACCTCGCGCTCGCCATCGTGGCTGTAGTGAAGGTCGCGAACGTGTACTCCGTTGTCGGTGCCGCGAAGCAGCGATCCGATGGGATCTGCCTCCACCGGTTGGTCGAGCAGCGAGCGGATGCGCCCCCAGCCAGCCAATGAATGGGGCAGCTCCGACAGCGTGAAACCGATCAATCGCAGCGGGAACACCAGCAATGTGAACAGGTAGATGAAGCTGGTCAGCTCACCCACCGACATGGCCCCGGACCTCACTCGGAACGCGCCCGCCATGAGCAGGGCGATGTTCACCACGCTCGGCACGCCGTCGAGCAGCGCCTCGAACGTGCTGCGCAACCGCACCGCGCCAAGCCGCGCTTCGCGCAGCCGTTCGGCGATCACAGCGAGACGTTCGGTCTCACGATGCTCGGCACCGAACGATTTCACCACGACCACGCCTTCGAAGCTTTCGTGCACCGCCGAACTCAACCGACCAAGTTCGTTCTGCGCCGAGTGATAAAAGCGGTCGACCTTTCGCTGGTAGCCGACGTTGAGCGCGATCAGGAGTGGGAACACGCAGACAGCAGCAATACCAAGGGGAATGTCGGTGACCATCAGCCACGCCGACGAAAGGAACACCAACACCACCACGCCCGAAGCGAACGGAAGTGGCTGCAACACGGCCGTCGAGGCCTCGGCGTCTACGCCGGCTCGGGTGATGAGATCGCCGGTGGTCTGACGCCGGTGCCACGGCACCGGCTGGGCAGCCAGTCGATCGATTACCTGGGCACTCAGCCGCTCGGTGACGCCCCATGCCGTTCGACCGGCCCAGGTGCGTCGCACCACCACACCCACCGCACGGACAAACCCCAACAGAATCAAAGTGCCCAGCACCATCGCCACCGTGCCGGCGCCTACATGACCATCGCGAAAGCGCGGCGTGATGACATCGTCGATCATCCAGCGCACCACAATGGCGGACGCCACCGTGCACGCCGCGAACACCGCCGCGCCAGTGCACGCGATGACGAACGTCCGCTTCTGATGCCGCAACAGAGCACGGATGAGGCGAGTCGCCTGCCGCAGTCGGTTCCCCTCGTCCATCAGGCACTCTGTCTACCAAGATTCTCCCGCGACTGGGACCGACCCGTCTCGCAGCCGTAGCGTGGTCACGTGCAACAAGCGAACTTCGCCCTCCTGCTCCTCAGAATCACGTTCGGACTTTTTGTTGCCGCACACGGCGTGAACAAGATCTTCGGCGGTAACGGTCTCGCGGGAACCACCCGTTGGTTCACCTTCATCGGCATGAAGTGGCCCGCCTGGCAGGCTCGCATCGCTGCGGCCACCGAAATCGGTGCCGGCGCGATGTTCGCTGCCGGCCTCCTCACGCCGCTCGCCGCCGCAGCGCTGATCGCGGTGATGGTCGTGGCCATCGTCACCGTGCATGCCAAGGTCGGCTTCTTCGTCTTCAAGCCCGATCAGGGCTGGGAGTACTGTGCGTCCATCGCCATCGCGGTGTTCGCCGTGGCCACCATCGGCCCGGGTGAATGGTCGATCGACCACGCCTTCGACATCAGCTTCAGCGGATGGTCGGCCGCACTCATCGCGGCAGGAGTTGGCCTGGTGGGCGCCTTCGCCCAGCTTGCGGTCTCGTACCGACCGGAGCCCAGAGCATGAACCCCGAAGAACGCCGCGGTCGCCCGTGGGTGAAGGCCATCTTGGGAGTGCTGTGCCTGCTCATGGCGACGATGTGGGTCTACTACTTCGTCACCTACTTCCGACACGGCAAGGACCCGGGCGTGTACCAACTCGCCGACGAGAATTGGCGTCGCGAGGCCACCCCGATCTGTATCGCTGCTCAGGCGGAGCGCAACACCCTTGAGGACACCACCGGCGGCCTGATCAAAGACCCCACCGTGGAGCAGTTACTGCAGCGGGCCACTGTGGTGGACAAGGCCACCGACATCGTGGAGCACATGCTCGACAAAATCGTGGTGATCCCGGTGGCAACCGCACGAGACGATGAACTGCTGAAGATCTTCGAGGACAACTACCGCATCATCATCGGCGACCGCCGCCGATACACCGCAGCACTGCGCCGCGGAGAGCGAGTGCAGTACTCCGAGACCATCGTGGCCGGTGGGCCGGTCTCCAATGTGGTTCTGGACTTCACCGCCGGGGTGAAGGGCAACAACGTGCCCGAGTGCTCACCCCCGGGCGAACTCGGCGGCGACATCACCACCGGCTAGGGCACGCGCACCCATCCATCGCCCTCGACGTATCGACGGATCACCTTCGCAGGCGAGCCGACCGCCACACTGAAGTCGGGGATCTCCCCCGACACCACCGAGTTCGCACCGATGGTGACGTGCTTGCCGATCCTCGACCCGGGCAGCACCACCGTGCCGTGCCCCAGCCACGAACCGTCGCCGATGGTGACGGGCCGCTCGGGCTGTGTCTGCAGGGAGATCGGCACATGAATGTCCTGGTAACCGTGGTTCTGATCGGTGATGTACACGTGGTGCCCGGTCCACACGTCGTTGCCGATCTCGATGCCGAAGTGCCCCACGATGCCCGATCCCTTCCCGATGAGGCATCGCGACCCGATCCGAACCACCGGATCGCTGAGACACTGCTGACCTGGCACCATGCCCGCCGACAGGGTGACCTGCGGCCCGATCATCGTGGCGTCGCCAATGTGGATGTAGCGCTCGTTGAAGATCGTGTTGTGCGGGAAGCAGATGATGCTGCCGGCGCCAAATCGGCCGAATTTGCGCCCAGCAGCGGAATCCGGACCGATGGCCCCAACCCGTGCGAGCCAGGCCCACGTGCGACGGACCCATTCGCCGCCCACTCGGTAACCGAGAGCACGCAGACGATGGAAGGAGGCCGAAACCATTCGGGGGACGTTACCGCCCAGTGTGTCTAGACTGGCGATGACATCATGACTGCCACCGCACCATCTCAGGATCGAGTTCTCCGTCACCCCGTGGTAAAGGGTTGGCTGGTCCACTCGTTCACCGCACTCGGCGCCGTATGTGGCATGTTCGGCCTCATCGCTGTAGCCGACGGCAAGGCGAAGCAGGCCATCCTGTGGCTCGCCATTGCGATGGTGCTCGATGGAGTCGACGGGCCCGTCGCTCGTGCCTGGAGCGTGCGCGAGAACGTGCCGCGCATCGACGGGTACTCACTGGACCTCATCGTCGACTTCGTCACCTGCATCGTGATCCCGGTGGTGTTCATCCACCAGTTCGGGATGCTGCCCGAGGGTTGGTCGCTCATCATCGGCGCCTTCGTCTTGTTCATGTCGGCGCTGTGGATGAGCCGCACCGATCAGATGACCTCCGATCACTTCTTCAACGGCTTTCCCTGCGAATGGAACATGATCGTGCCCACGCTGTACCTGTTGAACGCAGGTCCCTGGGTGGTCGCCATCGTGTGCGTACTGCTCTCGCTGACGCAACTCACCAACTGGAAGTTCGTTCACCCCATGCAGGTGCGGCGCTTCCGGCCGATCACCATCTCGGTGACAGTGATCTGGCTGGGAACTGTGGTTGCGATGACCTACGACATGCCGAA
Organism: uncultured Acidimicrobiaceae bacterium; assembly: GCA_903919455.1. Lineage (GTDB taxonomy): Bacteria > Actinomycetota > Acidimicrobiia > Acidimicrobiales > Ilumatobacteraceae > UBA668. The sequence continues at coordinate 77,844 of CAIXIJ010000056.1, forward strand.
TCATTTCCGACCTGCCGACTACCTGCTGGTGGCCTGCCCGCTCTACATCGTCGGCCTCGGCGTGTGGCGCACGCTCGGCACGCACGACGCCGACGCCGACGCCTGACCATCGTGCATCGCGGCGGTTGCGTCACCGACGTGCCCGGCATTCGCATCGGGCACTATCAACGTCGCGGCACGCACTGGCGTACCGGCACCACTGTCGTGCTGCTCCCACCCGGCTGCACGGCTGGCGTGGATGTGCGCGGCGGCGGACCCGGCACCCGCGAGACCGATCTGCTGCAGCCCACTGCCACGATCGCGACAGCGCACGCCATCTGCCTCACCGGCGGCAGCGCCTACGGGCTGGCCGCGGCTGGCGGCGTGATGCGCTTTCTCGAGGAACGGCACATTGGCTTCTCCGTGGGGCCTGAACCGCATGCCGTGGTGCCGCTGGTGCCGGCGGCGGTGATCTTCGACCTCGGCCGAGGCGGGGCATTCGTTCATCGGCCCGATGAAGCGTTCGGATATCGCGCTGCCAAGGCGGCGCGCAGTACACCCGCAGCGAACGGCGCCGTGGGTGCCGGCACCGGCGCCCGTGCCCATGGCTTGCAAGGTGGCGTCGGCACCTGCAGCACCACCCTTGCGAATGGCGTGGTCGTGGCGGCTGTCGCCGTCGTGAATGCCGTCGGTTCGGTCATCAATCCATCAACCGGGCTTCCGTGGGAGGCCGGCAGCGTGGCGCTCCGCCGCCCATCGGCATCGGATCGCAGCGCGCTGCAAGCACACCTCGACGCCGCAACGCCACCGTTGAATACCACCATTGGAGTGGTGACCACGACGGCACGCCTGTCCAAGGCGGAGTGCTCGAAGTTCGCGGCCGTGGCCCACGACGGCCTCGCCCGCGCCGTGCGCCCCGCTCACTCGCTGCTCGACGGCGACACCATCTTCGGAGTTGCCACCGGACGCGACGAGGTGGACCGCACCAACTCCAGGGCCCTCAACGCCGTGCTCGAGGCCGGCGCACAGTGCTTTGCTGCGGCCTGCACGAACGCCATCGTGTTCGCCGAGGCCACCGGCACCGACCCCTCGTATCGCGACCTGTGCCCAACTGCGTTTTCGCGTGGTTTCCCTTCCGCTCGATGACTGGCTAGCGTCGCGCTCGTGGATCGTCAGAAGGTCACCGTTCCGGACCTGGCACGGATGAAGGCGCTCGAAGAGCGCATCACCATGATCACGGCATACGACGCTACGTTCGCACGCCTGGTCGACCTAGCCGGGGTCGACATGATCCTGGTCGGCGACAGCGTGGGCATGGTGGTGCAGGGCGAAGCCAACACCATTCCCGTCGAGCTCGATGAGATGGCGTACCACGTGCGACTCGTGCATCGAGCTCAACCAAAGGCCCTGATCGTGGGCGACCTTCCCTTCGGCAGCTACCAGGTGAGCCCGCAGCAAGCAGTGGAGAGCTCCATCCGCTTGATGAAGGAGGGCGCAGAGTGCGTGAAGCTCGAGGGCGGCGTGGTGATGGCCGAGACCATTCAGACGATCACGCGCGTCGACATCCCGGTGGTGGGCCACATCGGCCTCACTCCGCAGAGCTATCACCGCATGGGCGGTCACAAGGTGCAGGGCAAGAAGAGCGGCTACGAGGCCGGCGGCCGCGAACGGCTGCTGGAGGATGCCCACGCCGTGGAACAGGCCGGCGCCTGCGCCGTAGTGGTCGAGGGCGTGCCCCGCGACCTCGCCCGTGAGATCACTCAGAAGCTGAGCATCCCCACCATCGGCATCGGAGCCGGACCCGACTGCAATGGCCAGGTGCTCGTACTGCACGATGTGCTCGGACTCAGCGATATGACACTGCGCTTCACCAAGCACTACGCGGACCTGCGCAACGGCGCCATCCGCGCCACGGAGGCATTCATCGCCGAAGTGCGCGACGGCTCCTGGCCCGACGACGAGCACAGTTTCCACTGACACGTCGATGGAGCTGTGCGCCGACCCCGCAGCGCTGACGACCTGGAGCGACGCGCACCGAGTGAACGGCCGACGAGTAGCGTTGGTGCCCACGATGGGCGCGCTGCATCACGGCCACATGGCGCTGGTGGACGAAGCACGACGACATGCCGACGTGGTTGCGGTGAGCATCTTCGTGAACCCGCTGCAGTTCAACCACACCGACGACTTCACCGCCTACCCGCGCCCGATCGACGACGACCTTGCGATCTGCCGGTCCCACGGAGTGGACGCGGTGTACGCCCCTGTGGCCGCCACCATGTATCCAGCCGGATTTCAGACCCATGTGGAGCCAGGTCCGCTGGGCGATGTGCTCGAGGGGGCCCAACGACCGGGCCACTTCCGCGGCGTCACCACCGTGGTGTCGAAGCTGTTCAACGCTGCACGCCCGCATGTGGCGGTGTTCGGCCAGAAGGACTTCCAGCAGCTCGCCATCATTCGCCGCATGACGATCGACCTCGACATGGGGATCGAGATCGTGGGCATGCCCACCGTGCGAGACCCCGACGGATTGGCGATGTCCAGCCGCAACCGTCGTCTCGATGACACCCAGCGACGCGCCGCAGTGTGTGTGCCCGCATCGCTCGACGCCGTTCGAGCGGCCTACGCGGGAGGCGAACGCCGGGCCGACGAACTGGTTGCCCTCGGTCGCGCCGTCGTGGAGCAAGAACCGCTCGCCCGGTTCGAACACCTCGAACTCGTCGATGCCGACACCCTGCAGACGGTGGCGACAGCAGACGAGCGCACGGTTGCCGTCACGGCGGTGTGGTTCGGTGAGGTTCGCCTCATCGACAACGCCCGCGTTGCCTAGTCTGGCGCCATGCACGAACTGTCCGATCTCTCCCTCTGGCATGCCACGATGACCGCCGACGAGTGGGGGCCTGCCCGTGCCGCGTTGGGCGGACCGCTGGATGTGGATGTGGCCATCGTCGGCGCCGGCTACACCGGGCTCTGGACTGCCTACTACCTGCTGGAGCGCGACCCCACACTGCGCATCGCCATCCTGGAGGCCAACGTGGTCGGCTTCGGTGCCAGCGGACGCAACGGCGGATGGTGCTCGGCACTGCTTCCCATGGGTCTCGATGCGATGGCCGCAGCATCGTCTCGCGATGGGGCGATTCGTCTCCAGCAAGCCATGCACGACACCGTCAGCGAAGTCGGACGAGTGGTGCAGGCAGAGGGTATTGATTGCCACTGGGCAATGGGGGGCTACGTGAGCGTGGCCCGCAACCCGGTGCAACTGCAGCGAGCGCACGAGCAGGTGGACCACCTCCACTCGTATGGCTTCACCGACGATGATTACCGCGTACTCGACGCCGACGAGGCCCGTAGCCGCCTCGGCGCCACCAGTGTGCTCGGCGGTACCTTCACCCCGTACTGCGCCGCCATCCACCCTGCGCGGCTGGCCCGCGGGCTGGCCCGGGCAGTGGAGCGCAAGGGCGCCACCATCTACGAGCACACTCCCGTCGTCGAGATTCTGCCGCACGAGGTGCGCACCGCAGTGGGCACCGTGAAGGCAGACGTGGTGGTCCGCGCCACGGAGGCATTCACCAACTCGATCAAGGGGCACGCTCGCCGACTTGCCCCGATCTATTCGCTGATGGTGGCAACGGAACCCTTGAGCGACTCGTTCTGGCGCGAGGTTGGGTTGCGCGACCGCGCCACCTTCAACGATGGCCGTCACATGATCATCTACGGCCAACGCACCGCCGACAATCGACTTGCGTTCGGTGGCCGAGGTGCGCCGTACCACTTCGGCAGCCGCATCAACCCCACCTTCGATCGCAGCCCGAAGGTAAAAGACCTGCTCCACGCCACGCTGCGGGAGTTGTTCCCCGCGCTCGGCGATGCCGCCATCACCCACCACTGGGGTGGTGCCGTGGCAGCGGCGCGCGACTGGTGGTGCACTGCCGAGTTCGACCGCACCAGTGGGCTGGCTTCTGCAGGCGCGTACGTAGGTGACGGGGTCGGTACGACGAACCTGTCGGGCCGCACGCTGGCCGATCTGATCGGCGGCGAAGCCACACCCCTCACCACCATGCCGTGGGTCGGCCACCGTGCGCGCAAATGGGAGCCCGAACCACTGCGGTGGGTGGGCATCAACTCGATGGTCGGTCTTCCGATCAGCACCGACCGCCACGAAGCCCGCACCGGCACGCCCGCAAAGTGGCGTGAAGCTGCGCTCCATCGCCTGACCGGCCACTGACCTCGCTGCGCACCTACGGCATCAAGCGGCCGTCAAAGTTCGTCGAAAACGCTTCAGCATTCTCACGGATCGACCGATGAAGAAGACGGTAACGGCCTTCCCAGGCCGTGTCTGGAGAGCGGAACGATGAGCAAGCTGAGGACACCGATCAAGGTACTGCTAACAGCACTGCTCGTGGTTCTCGCGCTGCCAATGACGGCTGACGCGACCAACGATCCCACGCCGCCCTTCATCGCGCCGAATGCGGCGTGGTTGTCTGTCGTCAACTACTACCGCGCAATGGCCGGCCTCAGCGCCGTGACCGAAGATCCTTCGCTCAGCCCCGGTGCACGCAACCACTCGTGCTACATGCTCTACAACGGCATCTCTCACGATGAGACGCCCGGCCTCACGGGCTACACCGCCAGCGGCGACACTGCCGGCAACCAGGGCAACGTGGCCGTGAGCTCGGGCCTCAATGCCACCGCCCGCGACCAAGTCGAACTCTGGATGACGGGTCCGTTCCACGCCATCGGCGTCCTCCGCCCCGGTCTCCGCTCAGTCGGTTTCGGACAATGCAGGCTCACCAACACCCCAACCTGGCACAGTGCCGCGACGCTCGACGTGTTCGGTGGAATGAACTGGAACGCCCCGCGGCCGGCGAATGCGGTCGTGTGGCCCGGCAACGGCACGACGACCAACCTGAACCGCTTCGTCGCCGAGACCCCCAACCCCGTCACATACTGCGGCTGGACCGGCGGCGCCGGGCTGCCCGTGATCGCGATGATGCCCACCACCTTCGGTCGGCTCGTGTCCACCACCATCACCGGCCCCTCGGGTCGTTTGCAGACCTGCGGCCTCTGGAAGGGCAACACGGATGGCGCCGCGGCGTCCATTCTCGGCGGCGACAACGCCGTGACCGTGCTGCCTCGCAATCAACTGGCCGATGGCCGCTACACCGTTACGGTGACTACGGACCGCAACACGGTCACATGGAGCTTCACCGTGGATCAGGCCGCTGCCACTGGCGTCATGCCGATGCCGAAGGTCTCCCCCGTCGCTCGCCCAGCCGCCTTCACTGCGGTGTCGCCGTTCCGAATGGCAGACAGCCGGGTTCATCTCCGCATCACCAAGTTGCTGGCGGGCGTCACCAAGCGTCTGCAGATCACTGGCCAGGCCGGGATCCCCACCGACGCAACAGCGCTGAGCGCCAACTTCACAACGACCAACCAGCCCGGCCGGGGATCGCTCACGGTCTACAACTGCTCCTCGACGCGGCCCACCGCCACCACGCTGAACTACTACACGAACGAGTCCACCTCGAACGCCGGGCTGTTCCCGCTGGCCACCAACGGCACCCTCTGCGTCTACTCACCTCAGACGATCGACCTGGTCATCGATGTGACGGGCTACTTCCGGCCGTCCTCGAGGCTCCGCTACGAGGGTATGGAAGTGACACCCTTGGTGAACACGGCCCTCAAGCTGCGCAGCACGGGTCGTATGACCGCTCGTCAGACACTCGCCGTGAACCTCCCCGCAGCCCGTGTTGGTGTACCTGCAGGCGCCTCTGCGGTGGCGCTGAACATCACGGGTATCAGGCCCGATCAGAACGGCTCCGTCTATGCGTATGCGTGCGGCGCCCGGCGTCGTGTGCCCAATCTGTACATGACAGTCGGCACCACCAAGCAGAACTTTGCGATCGTGCCGCTCGCGGCCTCCGGCAACCTGTGCCTCTACAGCCTCACGGGTGCGAACCTGAAGGTGGATGTACTCGGCTACTTCGGCCCCACCCGGCCGCACACCATGGTGCCGAGCAGCCCCACACGAGTGGTCGACACTCGCGACACGACTCGACTGATGATGAACCTTGGCACCCAGGGGCACGCACTGCCGGCCTTCGCGACGAGGACCATCGCACTCGCCGGGCAGCGAAACATTCCGGCCGGAGCCAGCGTGCTCTCCGTGAACGTCACCGCCGCATCGCCGAGCGCCACCGGTGCCATCACCCTGTGGGACTGCAGCACGCAACCGTCGAGCCAGTCCGTGAACTTCCGTGCGGGCCACACCGTCACCACCAGCATCCAGGTTCAGCTGTCGGCGCATGGCTCGCTGTGCATGCGTTCGACAGCCACCACCCACGTCATCATCGATGTCACCGGCTGGTGGATCTGACGCTCAGCGGTGAAGGTCGTGGTGCTCCACCACTGCCCTCAGCCGAACGGTGTGCACGGAATCGCCGGACAACACGCCGCCGCGGCCGAATAGACGACCGCTCTGCCAGTTCGACAGACCAAGTTCGGGCTGCACCAGAGCAAACTGCCCATCGACCCAGCGGGTGAACCCGTTCCCGACGAACGGGGCGTCGACTGAGCGGTAGAAGGCATCGTGCTCCGCCTCGTCGGTGCTGATCAGCGAGGCCACGAAGTGTGGGCTGAACCGATTGCACTGCTGCACCGCATGAGCCACATCGTCGACCACGATGTAGGCCACCTCGGGCACCGTGTCCCACTCCCACTCCGTTGCCAGGCGAGGGTCGTCGGGCTCCAGCGCATGCACGATGGCCCCCAATCCACTTGTCACAGCAAGAAATGCCGGCACGAGATCATCCGCGCGAGATCGCACGATGCAACACACGTTGAGCGTGTTGCAGACCTTACGGTCGAGCGAATGGCGAACGACCGCCGCGAACTGCTCGACCGGGGCACTCTCGGCAGCCACCATCCACGCCCCACCCGTGCCGTGGAGGCTGGCGGGGACGCCGTGCTGGCGGGCCACGGCGCCCAACTGCAGCACGGCCTTACCCGAGCCACGCGCCACGGCCAGCGATACGCCGGTGTGGGCGAAGAGCGCCCATCCGGCAGCGTGCGCCGCACTGTCGACGAGTTGCACCGCACCCTCGGGTAGCCCAGCGAACCGCAGCGACGGCACCACCGCGTTCGCCATGATGGCCCGCGCCGTGCCCAACGCATCGCTTCCGATACGGAAGACCACCGTGTTGCCGGTGCGCAGCACGCCGGTGGCATCGGCGAACACGTTCGGGCGCCCTTCGAACACGAACCCGACCACACCGAGCGGGTCGCGCCACTGCTCGACCCGCCAACCCTCGTGCTGCACCCTCCCCACCATCTGGCGGCGACGGGTGGGGTTGTCGCGCCACGCGCGCAGTCCGGCGATCATGTCGGAGCGCATCGACGCAGACAGCGTCAGCCGACCGGTGGCGCGCCCACGAGACAACGCCGACGCCACATCAGCTTCGTTTGCGGCTGCGATGGGGGCGAACCGGTCATCGTCGTCGAGCGCTGCGGCAAAGGCGTCGAAGAACGCCGAGATCTGGTCGTCGCTCACCGCCGCTAGCTCGGCGAAGGCGAGCCGAGCGCGCTCCACCGATGCGGCAACCGGGCGATGCTCGGCCTGCGGGATGTGCAGCACGTCGCCCGTGTCATGCACCACCACGAGGCGATCCCCTGCCGTGAATGCAGCCGCGAGTTCTTCACCGACGACCACCACCCGATCACCGCCCACCAGGATGCGTTCGCCCGCCACGAGAGACTGAAGTGCTTCGCTCATTCGGACAGGACCTCCTGCATCGCCACGGGGCGACCGAGTTCGATGGATCGATGCGCAGCCTCACCGACGGCGACGGACAGCATGCCATCGCGCAGGGTGACTGCTGCGGGAATGCCGCGCAGGATGGCGTCGCGGAAACCGACGTGCTCCAGGTACGACGCACCGTGGTGCATGCCCTGGTGGCGAATCGACGGGTCCTGCACCCGACGCTCGATGACCCTTCCGATGCCGTCGGAGCGACGGCCAACACGCACGATGCCCTCGGTGACGAGCGCCTCCACCTTGCCTTCGGTGCCCACCACGGAGATCTCCTGCTCGTTGCGACTGGCCTCGGCGAACATGCAGAGGTCGAGCATCGCCCGAGCGCCACCTTCGTACTCCACGATCACGAACGCATTGTCGAGGATGTCGGGAGTCTCGCCGTCGTAGCGTTCATCCAGGTGATTCACGTCCTGGGCTCCGCTCGCGATCACCCGTACCGGCGGACGACCGATCACCTGGTTCATCACATCGAAGAAGTGGCAGCACTTCTCGACCAACGTGCCACCGGTGTTGCGGTTGAATCGATTCCAGTTGCCGACCTTCACGAGAAAGGGGAATCGGTGCTCGCGAATCGCCACCATGCGCACGTCGCCCACCGCGCCGGAGCGCACTTCCCGCAGCACCTCGGTGGTGGGTGGCATGTAGCGGTACTCCAGGCCCATCCACACCACACGCCCGGGCCACGGTGCAGCATCCGCCGCATCGATCACCTCGTTGCAGTGAGCGACCGTGGTGCACAGGGGCTTCTCCACCATCACGTGATGGTTCGTGGCGAGCACGTCGAGCAGCACCTGATGGTGCGTGTGGTTCGGCGAGGCGATCACCACGGCATCACACAGCCCTGATGCCAGCAGTTCGTGGTGCGACTCGAAGTGCGTCAGCGGCGTGTCGATGCCTACCGCAAACTGCGCCCAATCCCGGCTATGCGCGACCGGATCGCTGATGGCTGTCACCTCGACACCGTCGAGGTGGAGCAGGTTCGTGATGTGCTCGACACCCATCATGCCGGTGCCGATGACGCCATAGCGGAGAGGCCGTGTCACGGATGGATAGCGTACGCCGGATGACGACCCGAACCCTCGGCCCGTTCACGGTGGGCTCCATCGCATTTGGTTGTTGGCGGCTCACCACGCCGTCCACCGAAGAGGCCACCACGCTCGTGGAAGCCGCCCTCGACCTGGGGTGCAATTTGGTGGACACCGCCGACGTGTACGGCCTCGACTGGGGCGGCACCGGGTTCGGCAGCTGCGAGGAACGCCTCGGCGCCATCCTCTCCGCTCGCCCCGGCCTACGCACCCGGATGGTGTTGGCCACCAAGGGCGGGATCATCCCCGGCGTGCCGTACGACTCCAGCCCCAGCGCCATCACTGCCGCGTGCGAGGCCTCGCTGCGGCGACTCTGCGTGGACCACGTAGACCTGTACCAGATTCATCGCCCCGACATGTTCGCTCATCCCGCCGAAGTGGCAGGCGCGCTCACCTCATTGCACGAGCGCGGACTCATCGGTTGCATCGGCGTGTCCAACCATTCGGCGGCTCAGGTGTCGGCACTGCAAGCACACCTCGCACTCCCCATCGTGTCCGTACAGAACGAGTTCTCCGCGGCACACGTGACACCACTTCGCGATGGCACCCTCGACCAGGCAATGCAGCACGGCTTCGCGATGCTGGCGTGGAGCCCGCTCGCCAGGGGCGCCATTCCCACCGGCGATGGGCTGCGCGTGGAACTGACCGAAGCACTGGATCGAATCGCCGCAGATCGTGGCGCGGATCGCAGCACGGTTGCCTTGGCCTTCGTGCTGTCGCACCCCAGCGCACCGGTGGCCATCATCGGCACCCAACGCGCCGAGCGGATTCGTGCCGCGGTGGCTGCCGCGGCACTCAGGCTGGAACGCTCCGAGGTCTATGCCATCGTGCAGGCTGCCGAAGGCGTTCGCCTGCCGTGAGTCTCGAACTTGCCTGGTTCGCTGCGCTGTGCGACGACGACTACGAGCAACTCGGCGTGCCGAACGACGATCTGCGCAGCAGCGTCGAGCATTGTGAGGCCATCGTGCAAGAGGCCGATCGCAACGGTTTCGACAGCATCCTCATGCCGTCCGGCTACTCGCTGGGCATCGACACCGTGGCGTTTACATCGGCGGTGGCTCGTGCTACCTCTGGGATCACGCCCATCGTGGCGGTCCGCATGGGCGAGATGTGGCTACCGCAACTCGCCCGGCAACTCATCACGCTGGATCACCTACTGCATGGCCGCATGGTCGTGAACATCATCAGCAGTGATCTACCCGGCGAAGCAATGCCGTCTGGCCCTCGCTACCGACGCACGCTGGAGCACATGCACGCGCTGCGCACACTGCTGAACGGAGAGCGCTTGGAGGCGAACGGAGAGTTCGTGCAGTTGCAACTCGACCCGCCACGCATTCGCACCACCTCGGGCGCCTGCCCGCCCCTGTACTTCGGTGGTCTCTCCCCCGACGCTCGTGCAGTGGCCGCCGAAGCCGCAGACGTGTACCTCATGTGGCCCGACACCATGGATGGCGTTCGCGACATCGTCACCGACATGCGCCACCGCGCAACGGAACATCAACGGCAACTCCGCTTCGGCTATCGAGTGCACGTGGTGGTGCGCGAGACCGAACGAGAGGCCCGAGCTGCAGCCGAACACCTGGTTGCGGCACTCGATCCGGAGGTGGGCGATGCCATTCGCGCTCGGTCGCTCGACAGCACATCGGCAGGGGTTCGCGCACAGGCAGAACTCCGCGATGCAGCAGGCGGCGACGGATTCGTGGAGCCGAACCTCTGGACTGGCATCGGCCGGGCCCGCAGTGGCTGCGGTGCCGCCATCGTGGGCGATCCACGGCAGGTGGCCGACAAGATTCGCCAGTACCAAGCACTTGGCATCGAGTCGTTCATTCTCTCGGGGTATCCCCATCAGGACGAATGCCGGCGCTTCGCGTCCCTCGTAATGCCATTGCTACGCGCCGCCGCCTAACGTTGGCCCATGGCCGACGACCGTTTCTACTTCCGCCAACTGCTCTCGGGCCGCGACTTTGCTGCCGACGACCCGTTGGCCCAGCAGATGGTGAACTTCGTCTACGCCATCGGCGACCGGGCCAAGGGCGAGTGCGTGCTCATCGACCCGGCCTACGCCGTGAACGAATTGCTCGACATCGTCGAGAACGACGGCATGAAGGTGACAGGCGTGCTCGCCACGCATTTCCACCCCGATCACATCGGCGGCAACATGATGGGGCACCCCGTCGAGGGTGTCGCCACCCTGCTGGAGCGGTGCAGTTGCCCTGTGCACGTGCATCGCGATGAAACGCCGTGGGTGATGCGCACCAGTGGCCTCGGCGCCGACCAACTCGTGGAGCACGACGGTGGCGATGTGGTGAAGGTGGGCGACCTCGAGATCACGCTCGTCCACACGCCCGGCCATACGCCGGGCAGTCAGTGCTTCCAT
>CAIXIJ010000057.1 GCA_903919455.1 uncultured Acidimicrobiaceae bacterium
ACGAAGCTCAGGGTGAGCAGCGTCTCCACATCGCCGCCGCGCTGAGGGCCCACGCCACTGCCGCGTCGACCGCCGCTGCGGCCGAACATTTGGCCGAGCATGTCGCCGAGGCCATCGCCCGACACGTTGAAGTTGTAGCCACCCGCGCCAGGACCACCGGGGCCGCCGAACCCGGCCGCGCCGGGGCCGAGCCGACGGACCTCGTCGTACTCCTTGCGCTTGGCGTCGTCGCCGAGCACGTCGTAGGCGCCCGACACGGCCTTGAAGCGTTCCTCCGCGGCATCGTCGCCGGGGTGAGTGTCGGGATGGCTCTCGCGCGCCAGCTTGCGATATGCCTTGGTGATCTCCTTTGGCGTGGCTGCCTCAGGCACGCCCAGGATCTTGTAGTAGTCCTTCTCGAACCACTCGCGTTGTGCTGCCATCTCGTTCTCACCTCCCTCTGGAATCGCTACTGGTATGCGGCCTCGCGGAAGGTCAGCCGCGCACCTTCACCATGGCCGGCCGCAACACGCGGCCCTTCCAGGTGTAGCCACTGCGGAGGACTTCGCTCACCACCGGCTCACCGTCGCCGGGCTCGTGGAGCACGGCTTCGGCAAGGTTGGGGTCGAAGGGCTGGCCGTCGAGGTTCATGCTCTCGAGACCCAACTTCTTCAGCTGGCCGAGCAGCAGGTTGAACAACGGCTCCACCTCAGCGGGGTGCTGCAGAAAGGCGGCCTCGCAGGCGTCGAGCACCGGCAGCAGTTCCTCGGCCATCTTGCCGGTGGCCGACTGCGTGTCGAGCGCCTGCTGGGTGGCAACCCGCTTGCGGTAGTTGTCGAAGTCGGCCTGAAGGCGGAGCGCGATGTCCTTGAAGGAATCGCGCTCGGCCACCAGTGCCTCCACGTCGTGCTCGACAGCCTCGCCGGCTGCCTCGGCTGCCGCAGCAGCCTCGGCTTCCTCCTGTTCCACGATGGCCCGCAGGCGGGTCATTTCCGAGGTGAAGTCGGGGTCGAGGGGGATGTCGTCGGGGCGGAGGTCGTCGGGGTTGAAGTCGTCGCTCATCGAGGCCGGCTCACTGCTCGTCGACGATTTCGGCGTCGATGATGTCGTCGTCGCCGTTGCCGCTGGTCTGTCCGCTGGCCGAGGTGCCTGCAGCGTTCTCCTGCGCAGCCTTCTCGTAGAGCTGCTGGCTGAACGACTGGCTGGCAGCCATCAGCTTTTCGTGGGCGGCGCGAATGGCGTCGATGTCGTTGCCGTTGAGGGCCGTCTTCAGCTCGTCGAGCGGGGCCTGCACGGTGGCCTTCTGGTCGTCGTCGACCTTGTCGGCGTTGTCGCGCAGCACCTTCTCCATCTGGTACACCAGCGAGTCGGCGTTGTTGCGAACCTCGGCCTCCTCGCGGCGCTTGCGGTCTTCCTCGGCGTGCGCCTCGGCGTCTTTCACCATCTGGTCGATGTCCTTCTTGTCGAGCGTGCTCTGACCGGTGATGGTCATGCTCTGCTCCTTGCTCGTGGCGCGGTCCTTGGCGCTCACGTGCACGATGCCGTTGGCATCGATGTCGAAGGTGACCTCGATCTGCGGCACGCCACGCGGGGCGGGCGGCAGGTCGACGAGCTGGAACTTGCCGAGCGTCTTGTTGTAGGCGGCCATCTCGCGCTCGCCCTGCAGCACGTGGATCTCCACGCTGGGCTGCATGTCGTCGGCGGTGGTGAACACCTCGGTGCGCTTGGTGGGGATCGTGGTGTTGCGCTCGATGAGCTTGGTCATCACGCCACCCTTGGTCTCGATGCCCAGGCTGAGCGGGGTGACGTCGAGCAGGAGGATGTCCTTCACGTCGCCACGCAGCACGCCCGCCTGCACGGCGGCACCGACGGCCACCACTTCGTCGGGGTTCACGCTCTTGTTGGGCTCTTTGCCGGTGAGGCTCTGGACCAGATCGGTGACGGCGGGCATGCGGGTGGAACCACCCACGAGGATGACGTGGTTCAGTTCACCCTTGCTGATGCCAGCGTCCTTCAGGGCTTGCTCGAATGGCACGCGACAACGCTCGATGAGGTCGGCGGTCATCTCCTGGAACTTGGCCCGGGTGAGGTTCTCGTCGAGGTGCAACGGGCCCTCGGCGGTGGCGGTGATGAAGGGCAGGTTGATCTGCGTCTGCTGCACCTGGCTGAGTTCGATCTTGGCCTTCTCTGCGGCTTCCTTCAAACGCTGGGCGGCCATCTTGTCGGCACCGAGGTCGACGCCGTGCTTGCTCTTGAACTCCTTCACCAGCCAGTCGATGACACGCTGGTCCCAGTCGTCGCCACCGAGGTGGGTGTCGCCGTGGGTGCTCTTCACTTCGAACACGCCTTCGCCGATCTCCAGCACCGACACGTCGAACGTGCCACCACCGAGGTCGAACACGAGCACCTTCTCGTCTTCGGCACCCTTATCGAGGCCGTAGGCGAGGGCGGCGGCGGTGGGCTCGTTGATGATGCGCAGCACTTCGAGGCCGGCGATCTGACCGGCTTCCTTGGTGGCGGTGCGCTGGGCATCGTCGAAGTAGGCGGGCACGGTGATGACGGCCTGAGTGACCGTGTCGCCCAAGTAGGCCTCAGCATCGCGCTTGAGCTTCATGAGGGTGCGAGCGCTGATCTCCTGCGGGCTGTACTTCTTGCCGTCCACGTCGTCGCTCTTCCAGCCTTCGCCCATGTGGCGCTTGATGCTGCGGAAGGTGCGGTCGGGGTTGGTGATGGCCTGACGCTTGGCCACTTCGCCGACGAGCACTTCGCCGGCCTTGGAGAACGCCACCACCGAAGGGGTGGTACGCCCACCTTCGGAGTTCGGGATGACGACGGTGTCGCCGGCTTCGAAGACGGCGACGACGGAGTTGGTGGTACCGAGGTCGATACCGACGGCCTTGGCCATGGTGGGGCTCCTTGATGAGGAAGATCCTTGGGGGGAACTTGAGTGAAGTTGACGCAAGTCTAGAGCGGCGGATTTCTCACCAGCAACCCGTCAGTCATAAAACTTGAGTCACTCTCACTCAACCCTTACCCATCCGAGTTCCGGGTCACCAGTTGAGGATGACCTTGCCGCACTCGCCACGTTGCACGGTGGCGAAGGCGTCCTCGAACTCGTCGGCCGGCATGGAGTGAGTGACGATGCCACTCACATCCAGTCCGCTCTGCAGCATCGCGGCCATCTTGTACCAGGTCTCGAAGATGCGTCGTCCGTAGATGCCCTGGATCTCCAGGCCCTTGAAGATCACGTCGTTCACGTCGAGCGTCATCGGCCCGGCAGGAATGCCCAGCACAGCGATCCGGCCGCCATGGTTCATGGAGTCCAGCATCTGATTGAACGCCGCCTCGGCACCCGACATCTCCAGGCCCACGTCGAATCCCTCGGTCATGCCCAACTCGGCCATCACCGGCTCGAGGGCCTCCTCGGCCACGTTCACCACGCGAGTGGCACCGTGCGCCGTGGCCATCGCCAGTCGGTAGGGGTTGATGTCGGTAACCACGATGTTGCGCGCACCCACGTGCCGCGAGATCGCTGCAGCCAACACGCCGATCGGGCCAGCACCGGTGATGAGCACGTCTTCGCCCACCATGTCGAACCGCAGCGCCGTGTGAGTGGCGTTGCCCAGAGGGTCGAGCACCGCGGCAACGTCGTCGCTGATGTGCGACGGCACCACGAACACGTTCTGGGACGGGATGACGATGTACTCGGCGAACGCACCGGGCCGGGTGACACCCGCACCCGTGTGGTTGTGGCAGAACTCCCGGCGACCGCCCTTGCAGTTGCGGCAGTACCCGCAGGTGACGTGACCCTCGCCCGCAACACGCTGGCCCACCTGCAGACCCTCCACGCCAGGGCCCAGCGCGGCGATCTCGCCCATGAACTCGTGGCCCACCACCATCGGCACCGGAATGGTGGCCTGCGCCCATGCGTCCCAATGGTGGATGTGCAGGTCGGTGCCGCAGATGGAGGTCTTGCGCACACGAATGAGCACCTCGCCGTCGCCTGGTATGGGTTCGGGAACATCCTGCATCCAGAGGCCGGGTTCGGCCTTCGCCTTCACGAGCGCCTTCATGCGACAACCCCCATTTCTCGACCAACCTTGGTGAAGGCGGCAACTGCCATGTCGATGTCGGCGTCGCTGTGGGCCGCCGACATCTGTGTACGAATGCGCGCCTTGCCCTGCGGTACCACCGGATACGAGAAGGCGATGACGTACAGGCCCTCGGCCAACAGTCGCTGCGCCATCTCACCTGCCACCTTTGCGTCACCCAGCATCACCGGGATGATCGGGTGACCCGCGCCGGCAAGCTCGAATCCGGCGGCCACCATGCCCTCGCGGAACCGCGCTGCGTTCCGTTCGAGGCGCAACCGCAGTTCATCGCCGACTTCCAGCATGTCCAGCACTGCCAATGTGGTAGCGGTGATCATCGGGGCCAGGCTGTTGCTGAACAGGTACGGGCGCGAACGCTGCCGCAGCCAATCGATGATCTCCTTGCGCCCACTGGTGTAGCCACCGCTCGCACCGCCCAGCGCCTTGCCGAGGGTGCCGGTGATGATGTCGACGCGATCCATCACATCGTTCAGTTCATGCGTGCCGCGGCCGTGTGCGCCGACGAAACCCACCGCGTGCGAGTCGTCCACCATCACCATCGCGTCGTAGCGCTCGGCCAGGTCGCAGATGCTGTGCAGGTCGGCGATCACGCCATCCATGCTGAACACGCCATCGGTGGCGATCAGTCGGTAACGCGCACCTTGCGCGTCGCGCAAACACTGCTCGAGTTCGGCAATGTCGGTGTTGGCGTAGCGCATGCGCTGGGCACGACATAGGCGGATGCCGTCGATGATGGATGCGTGGTTCAACGCGTCGCTGATCACGCAGTCCTGCTCGTCGAGGATCGTTTCGAACAGACCCCCGTTGGCGTCGAAGCACGAGCCGTACAGAATCGTGTCCTCCGTACCGAGGAACGCTGACAGTCGGCCTTCGAGTTCCTTGTGCACCGACTGAGTGCCGCAGATGAACCGGACTGAGGCCATCCCGAAGCCATGTTCGTGCACCGCAGCAGCGGCAGCCTCAACCAGCGTGGGGTGGTCGGCGAGACCGAGGTAGTTGTTGGCGCAGAGGTTCACCACCCGAGTGCCATCTGCCAGTTCGATGTGGGCAGTCTGCGGCGAGGCGATCACACGCTCGCTCTTGAACAGACCTTCGTCCACCAGACCCGCAGTGCGCTCCTGCAGGTCGGCAAGTAATCCGGTACGCATGTACCAAGAATACGACATTCCCCGAGCCAAGTTGACCGAACCGCTCGCAGTAACGTCCGGCCGATGAGCAGCGCACTCCAGGTACAGGTCGAGCCCGAGTCTCTCGGGATGTCGAGCGAGCGGCTCGCCCGCATCGACCGGCACTTTCAGCAGTACGTCGACGACGGCCGCCTGCCGGGCTGGCAGATCGTGGTGGCACGACACGGCAACGTGGTGCACCACAGCACCTACGGCCACCGCAACATCGAGGAAGGCCTCCCGGTGGAGGACGACACCATCTGGCGCATCTACTCGATGACCAAGCCGCTCACGTCGGTGTTGGCATTGCAACTCTGGGAGGAAGGTGCGTTCGAGCTGAACGACCCCGTCCACCGCTACATCCCGGCGTTCAAGGACACCAAGGTGTGGCGCGCAGGCAGCGTGAACTCGCCGGTGCTCGACCCCATCACGGAGCAACTGCGGCTGTGGCAACTGTTCGCGCACACCTCGGGGCTCACCTACGGCTTCATGTACAACCATCCGGTCGACGAGTTGTACCGCCGTGCCGGCTTCGAGTGGGGGCTGCCGAAGGACACGGACCTCGCCGGAATGTGCGACGTGTTGGCAGGGCTGCCGCTGCTGTTCCAGCCCGGCACCGAGTGGAACTACTCGATGGGTCTCGACGTGCTCGGGCGTGTGCTGGAAGTGGTGAGTGGGCAGCCGCTCGACGAACTGATGCAGACGCGTCTCCTCGAGCCGCTGGGCATGACCGAGAGCACCTGGCATGTGCCGGAAGAGCACCACTCGCGGGTGGCCCGCCTTTATGGCGCCAACCCCGCAACCGGCAAGGCGATGAAGCTCGACATGATGGGCGACGCTGCGTTGAAACCGCCGCAGGCATTCCTCGGTGGCGGCGGCATGCAGAGCACTGCGGGCGACTACCAACGCTTCGTGCAGATGCTGGCCAACGGCGGCGAACTCGACGGCGTGCGCGTGCTGTCGCCGCGAACGGTGCGGTACATGGCGAGCAACCACCTTCCGAACAACGCCGACCTCACCGCCTTCGGTCGGCCGTTGTTCTCCGAGACCGCATTCGACGGCGTGGGCTTCGGGCTGGGTGTGAGCGTGACGCTCGACCCAGTGAAAGGTCGCGTTGCTGGCAGCCCCGGCGAGTTTGCGTGGGGTGGCGCCGCCAGCACGGCGTTCTGGGTGGACCCCGTGGAAGATCTCACCGTCACGTTCTTCACGCAGCTGCTGCCGAGCAGCGTGCACCCGATCCGGAGCCAGCTCAAGCAGCTCGTGTATCAGTCGATCGTCGACTGACCGACCGTGAGATCCCAGGCAGTGTTCGTGTAGGACTGCCCGCTGCCATACACCAGGCGCGCGCCAAGACCATCCTGCTGCAGGCGCGGCAACGCGGTGGCCGCGCCGCGAACCAACGCCATCGTGGCGTGCACTTCGGCGTGCATGGCGGAGCCAGCGAGCACGGTGGCGTGCACCGGTGCTTCGAATCCGCCAGGGAGAGGTTCACCGCTCGCAGGATCCAGGAGGTGATGCGCTGGCAACCCGTCGGGTGTCAGCCACGAGCGCCGCAGCGCACCCGAACTGCCCAGCCCGCCGCTGCGTAGTTCCAGCACCATCGCGTTGACGTTCGGTTGCAGTGCAGCATCGACGTGCACGCGCCAGGCACCGTCGTAGGGACCGTCACCGATCACGCGCACATCACCGCCCACGTTCACCATGGCACCGGTGGCGCCGCTGTCGAGCAGCATCTCAGCGACCATGTCGGCCGCAAGGCCCTTACCGATGGCACCGGCATCCAGCGCGGTACCCGGCGGCAGACGAACGGTCTGCTCGTTGGCATCCACCACGAGTCCGCGTACGAAGCCTCGTGGCTGCACGCCGCGCGGTAGTTCGGTGACGGCCGAGGGGTCGTGCACGCTGGCGCCGTACCCGAGCCGCACGATGGGCACCAGCAGGGTGGGGTCGAAGGATCCATCGGTGAGGGTGAAGCCCTGCACCATCGCATCCAGCAACGTGATGGTGCTCAGATCCACCACGATCGATTCGCCCTGCGCCGCGTTCAGCCGAGAGATATCGCTGTGCGGCCGGAACCGACTCCACCGCGCTTCGAGGAACGCCAAGCGATCCCTCGCCAATGACAGATGCCCCAGCGCGCCGCCCGCAACTTCGACGACAACGTTGGAGCCCATCGCCCGGAACTGATCCTGAACAAGAGTGAGCGGCACGAGGATCAGTCGTCGATGTCGTCGCCGCCCTTGCCGCCGCCACCACTGCCCTTGCCGCCACCGTGATCATCAGTCGTGGTGGGGGCGTTGCTGGGCGTGGTGCTCTGAGTGGTCGTCCCGGTGTTGGCCAGGCTGGTGGATGGCCGACCTTCACTACCGTCGGTCCGGCTCGGGCCGGAACCGCCCGCAGGCGTGGAGGAGGGTGTGGGGAGCGAGGTGGAATTCGACGTTGAATTCGACGTGGAGATGGGGGTGGAGTTGTCGCTCGGCAACACGTTCGAGCTCTGCTCGACAGATGTGGTGACCTCGCCGCCAGCCAGGTTGGCGCTGAACTCGATGGTGCGATCCAACGACTGCAGCGTGACCTTCACCTGCGACGGGTCGACCTGATTCATTGCCGTGACGGTCCAGCCGGGGCTGGTGTCGGCCGACACGATGTGCAGTACGTCGCCGCTGCTGTCGAGCGTGACCGTGCCGACGCCCTCCACATCGAACACCGAGGAAGCTGAGGGAACCGACGAGATGGTCTCGCTCGTCGGGGGAACCGGCGACGGCAACGTGGTGTCGGACACCGAGGTGGCGATGGTGGTGGGCGGCAACGTGAGCACCGCGGTGATCTCGCTCATGGTCTCGGGCCGCGGGGTGGGATTCCCCAGCACCTGCGTGTTCACGAGCGCGGCGGCAGAACCGGCAACCAGCACCCCGGTGAGGGAGAGCAGCGTGGTGACTCGGATCTTTCTCATGCCAAGATCAAGTTACGTCATCACAGACCGTTCGGACACCGCTGAACGTCCAAGAAACGTCCAAATTGCACACTCTGTGCGCAGAGACCTGTCGCAAAGACAGCGGAGTGCATCCGAACGGGACAGAATGCAGCCGTGAGAATCTTGCTCGTCGAGGACGACCGTTCCATCGCCAGTTCTGTGGTCGAAGGCCTGGAGTCATCCGGCTTCTCGGTCACCCATGTCGCCACCGGCGCCGGCGCACTTGCCGCCGCCGAACACGACATGGTGTTGCTCGACCTCGGCCTGCCCGACATGGACGGCCGCGATGTCTGCCGCGAGTTGCGCGCCCGCACCAAGGCACCGATCATCATGCTCACCGCACGGTCCGAGGAATTCGATCGTGTGCTGGGTCTCGAGCTCGGCGCCGACGATTACGTCACCAAGCCATTCAGCTTTCGCGAGCTCGTGGCACGCATTCGCGCGGTAGCCCGCCGCACCACCACCGAGCCGGGTGCCCCTGCCGAGGATCCAGCCGCGCCGCAATCCATCGCCGGCCTCAAGATCGATCGCCGCACCCGTCGAGTCTTCATCGACGATCAAGAGGTACACCTGACGGCCAAGGAGTTCGACCTGCTGGCATTCCTGGCGGGCGACATCGGAGCCGTGCGTACCCGCACCGAGATCCTCGAAAACGTGTGGGACGCGCACTGGTACGGCCCCACCAAGACCGTGGATGCACACGTGGCATCGCTGCGCAAGAAGCTCGGCGGACACGAATGGATCCAGGCGGTCCGTGGCGTGGGCTTCCGGTTGGAGCCGCCCGAATGAAGTGGCGGCTTCTGGCCGCCTTCGCTGGATTGATCACGGTGGTGTTGCTCGCCCAGGACGTGCCGCTCATCAACTACCTGCGCAAGATCGAGTTCGAACGCGTCATCTCCAGCCTCGAACGCGACGCGTTCCTCATCGCGGGCTCCGCCGAGGATCTGCTGTCCGGCGAGCAGGGTGTCACCGACCCCGCCGATCTGCAGCAACAGATCAACGAGTACGCAGCCCCATCCGGTGCACGTGTGGTGGTGGTCGACAATGCCGGCATCCTCGTGGTCTCCACCGACCAGCGCGACCAACCGGGCAAAGACTTCTCCACCCGACCCGAGATACAGATTCCGCTCAACGACGGCGTACCCGCCACCGGTGAACGCAACTCCGAGACCCTGGGCGGCAAGATCGTGTACGTGGCCGTGCCAGTGGTGTCGGGGCGCACCATCGTCGGTGCCGTTCGCATCACCTTCCCCGCACAGGTCATCGACGACCGAACCGCGGAGAAGACCCGCGGACTCATCCTCGTCGGCCTCATTTCACTGATCGGCGCGGCGTTCGCCGCGTTGCTCATCGCGTCGTCGTTCACGTCACCCATCCGCCGCTTGCGACGCACCACCGAAGCCATCGCCGAAGGCGACCTCTCGCAACGAGCAGAGGAAGAGGGCCCACCGGAGATCAAGGGCCTTGCCCGTTCGTTCAACACCATGACCGAACGCATCGAGCGACTCCTCGAACAGCAGAAGGCCTTCGCCGG
>CAIXIJ010000058.1 GCA_903919455.1 uncultured Acidimicrobiaceae bacterium
CCGAAACGAAGCACTCCGCTGCTTGAAGCGACGACTCGCCGCCCACCTCTGGCGACTCATGCTCGCCGACGAACGACGCGCACCAGGTCAGCTCGAACCCGGCGAAATCGCCGCTTGACAAACACAGAGGAACCCCGGGTTTGATGACTACTCTTGTATGCCCTGGGTTTCGCGCGTTCAGCTTGTTTGAACGCGGGCGTCGTCGGCCACCTGGGACCTCAACCAGTCGCGGAACTGCACCATCGGCGGTTGGTCGCGCTGCTCGCTGCGACACATCAGGTACCACCGGCGAGGCTGGGGAATCTCCACGCCGAGTGGGGCCACGAGCCTTCCGTTGCGCAGGTCGGCGGCAACCAGGAATGAGGGCACGATGGCCACGCCCTGCCCGTCGATGGCGGCCTCGATGGCCAGGAGATAACTGTCGAATCGCACGGTGCCCGAACCGGTGATCTGCGGCACGCCTGCGGCTCGCAGCCACGCCTGCGCCTCGTCGACCGCGGTGTACAGCTGCAGGAGCGAGTGGTTCACCAGGTCGGCCGGTTGACGCAGCCCCATGCCGGCGTGGGCGATGGCCGGGCTGCACACCGCCACCAGGGTGGCGTCGAACAGGGGAGTGGCGTGCGTGCCGGGTCGGTCGGGTCGGTCGGTGCACACCACTGCGACGTCGCTCTCGCCCTCGGCGAACTCCCAGTCGAGGTGGCTGGTGTTCAGTCGCACCTTCACGTCGGGGTGGGCGGAGGTGAACGAGTACAGGCGGGGAATCAGCCAGCGCACCGCCACGGTGACGTAGACCTGCACGTCGAGTTCGCGGGCTGGTGCGCCGAGGGTGACGAGCGACGTGCCCTGCGCGATGCGGTCGAAGGCCTCGCGCACGTAGGGCTGGTACAACGCACCTGCCTCGGTCAGCTCCACGCGCCGACTCGTGCGCACGAACAACGGCACGCCGAGGCGTCGTTCGAGCTCCGCGATCTGGTGGCTCACGGCCGATTGCGTGACCGACAGTTCCTCTGCGGCAGCTCGAAAGCTGAGGTGCCGCGCCGCCGCTTCGAAGGCCCGGAGGGACGCCAGGGGAGGAAGGTTCGACACGACCTCATGATACATGAGAAAAATTCATTGATGCATGAGAGAGAATCGCTTGTGAGTCGCGTCATCCCACCTCAGACTGTATGTAACTGTCGTTGAAAGGACCATTGATGAGCGACGTTCAAGCTCCTGCCCGCCGCGGAGGCCGTGAGGCCCGTAAGGCACTGCGTGCTGCGCCTCTGGCGCGCGACGTGCGCCCCGTGAATCCGGGCATGCAGGGCGGTCGCTACAAGGTGTTGTCCGACGCCGAGGTGCTCAAGGTGCATGAGGCAGCACTCAACGTGCTGGCCAACATCGGTATGGCCGATGCCATCCCGTCGTGCGTGGAGTTGCTCACCGCCAAGGGCTGCACCATGACCCCCGAGGGGCGCATGCTGTTCCCGCGCTCGCTCATCGAAGACACCCTCACCATCGCCGGCCGTCATTTCCCGCTCTACGCGCAGGACCCGCAGTTCGACATGGAGCCGTGGGGCAAGAACGTGTACTACGGCACCGCTGGCGCCGCTGTGCAGATCATCGACCCCGTCACCGGTGCATATCGCGAGAGCACGGCGCAGGACTGCTTCGACATCGCCCGCC
Organism: uncultured Acidimicrobiaceae bacterium; assembly: GCA_903919455.1. Classification (GTDB taxonomy): domain Bacteria; phylum Actinomycetota; class Acidimicrobiia; order Acidimicrobiales; family Ilumatobacteraceae; genus UBA668. The sequence goes on from CAIXIJ010000058.1 coordinate 1,663, forward strand.
TCGTCGACACGATGGAGCACATCCACTTCTATCAGCGCACCGTGGTGCCCCGCGACCTGCCCGATCCGGCAGAGATGGACATCAACACCTGCTACCTCAGCGTCAGTGGCACCACCAAGCACGTCGGCACGTCGTGGGTGCACCCCGACCACCTCGAAGCATCGCTCCAGATGCTCCACCACATTGCCGGTGGCGAGAAGCAGTGGCGCGAGCGCCCGTTCGTGAGCCAGTCGAACTGCTTCGTGGTGCCGCCGTTGAAGTTCGCCTCCGACGCCTGCAAGTGCCTCGAGGTAGCGGTGCGCGGCGGCATGCCGGTGCTGCTGCTGTCGGCTGGTCAGGCCGGTGCCACCGCACCCGCCGCGCTCGCCGGTGCGCTCGTGCAGGAAGTGGCAGAGGTGCTCGCTGGCCTGGTGTACGTGAATGCCATCAAGCCCGGTGCCCCCGCCATCTTCGGCCTGTGGCCGTTCGTGAGCGACCTGCGCAGTGGCGCGATGTCGGGCGGTAGCCCCGAGCAAGCGCTGCTGTCGTCGGCGTGCGCGCAAATGGCTCACTTCTACGACCTCACGGGTGGCACATCGTCGGGCATCTCCGACGCCAAGATGCCCGACGTGCAGGCCGGTGCCGAGAAGGGCTACAACCATGCGCTCGTCGGCAACGCCGGCGCCAACCTCATCTACGAAGCAGCCGGCATGCATGCCAGCCTCCTCGGCTTCTCGCTCGAGGGTGTGGTGCTCGACAACGACATCATCGGGTCGTGCCAGCGCACCATCAAGGGCATCGAGGTCAGCGACGAGACCATGTCGCTGGATGTCATCCGCGGCGCGGTCATCGGTGGCCCGGGCCACTACCTCGGCTCGAAGCAGACGCTCGAGATCATGCAGACCGAGTACATCTACCCGAAGATGCACGACCGGCTCAGCCACAAGGAATGGGCCGAGCTCGGGCGTCCGAAGGTGCTCGATCGTGCCATCGACACGGTGAAGGACACGCTCGCCACGCACTTCCCGTCGCACATCAGCGAGACCGTCGACGCCCAGATCCGCAGCGAGCTGCCGATCCGTCTCGACCGATCGAAGATGCTGCCGCCGTACGCGTCAGTGGGCTGACAGCACCGGTTCGGCCTCATCGGCCATCAGCCTTGCGACGATCGGTTTCGTCACGGCGATATACACCAGGCTGGCCAATCCGGCAGCCATCGCAAAGATCGTGATGGTCCATCGCACGCCGATGGCCTCCGACGTGACGCCCGCCAACAGGCTGCTGATGCTCATCACCAACGTCACGATCGCGAAGTCGCCGGCCATCACGCGCCCGCGGATCGCGTCAGGCGTGCGGAGCTGAAGGCCGTATGTGCTGAGTGTCCATTGCGAACCGCCGCCGAGGTGCGCGATCGCGATGGCGAACGCCGCCAGATAGATCACCGGGGCCCACGCCCCCGCCAGATAGAAGATGCTGAAACCAAGCCCGGCATAGCCGCAGACGCGTAACACCCTCGACACCTGACCGCGTACCAGTCGCGACGCCACGATAGGCCCGAGCCCGGCGCCCAGCCCGCGGGCACCCAGCAGCAGGCCGGTGCCTCCATCGCCCCAGTGGAACACCTCGGTGGCCAGCACAGGTAACTGGCTCACGGTGCCCGCCCCGATGGCGAAGGTTGCCTTGCTGGCCAGGAGTGCCAGCACCACATGGTCCTTCTTCGCGTAACGGCCCGCTTCCTTCATGTCGTCGATCACCCGCACGGCCTTGCGGTGCGCGTGCTGCGGCTCTTGCATCGGCCGCTTGATGAGCGCGAACAAGCCGAGTGCGATGACGAACGAGATGGCGTCGGCGACGAACGCAGCTTGCCGACCGAAGGCTTGGCTGAACACTCCGCCGATGGCGGCGCCGAGCGCCAGCATCACTCCCCACGTGCTACCGAACAGCGCGTTGGCTTTGCGGAGTTCCTCAGGGTTACGTGCCAGGTTCGGAACACCGGCGTCGATGGCCGGTTTCACGAATGCGGCGAGTGCGCTGATGGTGCCCTGAAAGACGAACAGCGGCCACACGTGGCTCGATGATGCGGTGAGCAACCCCATCGCCGCCACGGCCTGCGCACCGGAGACGACGATCAGCAGGTTGCGCCGGTCGTAGCGATCCACCACTGGACCGGCGATGGGCGATGCGAGGAATGCGGGCAGCGAGAACGACACGTAGGCCAGCGACACCAGGAAGGCGCTACCGGTGGCGTCCTTGATCATGCCGGCGAGGGCGACGAACGTGAACCAGTCGCCCATGAAGCTCACCACCTGAGCGATGAACAGTGATCGAAGGTCGCGGTTGGTCTTCAGCAGTTGCAGCATCAGCGGGTGGCGTGCGCGTACAACAGATGTGCCACGCAGAGCGTGATCTTCCGTGCGGTCGGCACGTCGAGATACTCGTTCGGGCCGTGGGCGTTGGAGTCGGGACCGAGGGCGCCGGTGACCACGAACTGTGCGTCGGGGAACCGGTGGCCGAGCATGCCCATGAACGGAATGGAGCCGCCCTCACCGAAGGCCCGGTGCGGCTGGCCGAAGGCGATCAACGACGCCTCGGTGAGCGCCGCTTCGAGCCACGGTGCGAAGGCCGGTGCATTCCAGCCGGGCCCGGACTGACCATCGAGAAACTGCACCTTGGCGTTGTACGGCGGGTCGGAGGTGAGCGCGTTGGTGAGTTCCTCCAAGGCAACGTCGGGGTCGCATGTGGGTGGCAGCCGCACGCTCACCTGCAGCGTGGTTTGCGGGCGCAGCACGTTGCCGGCCATCAACACGTCGGGCATACCCTCGGCGCCGATGTAGCTCACCGTGGGGCGCCACGTGGTGGACAGCAGTTGCTCCACCGGGTCGGTCTCCATCGGCTTGACGTGCTCGTGCACCCAGGGGAAGTCGTCGCCGATGGTGAAGTCGGAGGCGGTCTCCTCGATCTGGGCACGACGATCAGCCGGGATGTCGACGTGCAGGCGGGGCAGCAGCACCCGACCGGTCTCGGCGTCTTCGATGCGGTCGAGTAACTGCCGGATGATGCGGAAGGTGGACGGCACCACACCGCTGGCGGAGCCGGAGTGCACGCCTTCGCGGAGCACATCCACCCGCAGGGTTCCGGCGGCCAGACCGCGCAGCGAGGTGGTGACCCAGAGGCGTTGATCGTCGAGGCAGCCAGAGTCGAGGCACACCACCAACGAAGGCGTGCCGATGCGATCGGCGAAGGCCTCCATGTACACGGGCAGGTCGGGGCTGCCGCTCTCTTCGGCGGCTTCGATCAGCACCACGCACCTGGCGTGGGGCACACCACCGAGTTGCGCGGCTTCGATTGCCAACAACGCGGCGTACGCCGCATAGCCATCATCGGCTCCACCGCGTCCGAAGAGTTTGTGGCCCTCCAGCACCGGTTTCCACGGGCCGAGGTCCTCGCGCCAGCCCACCATCTCGGGCTGCTTGTCGCAGTGGCCGTACAGCAACACGGTGTCGTTGCCGGGGGCGGTGTGTTGTTCAGAAAGGAACGCAGGCACTTCGATGAGGATGAGCGGTGTGCGCCCTTCCAACTCCAGCACCTCGACGCTCAGCCCGGCGATGGTGCGGGCCGCGCACCACGAGCGAATGTGCTCGACGGCCTGGTCGAGATGGCCGTGCTCGCGCCACTTCGGGTCGAAGTGCACCGACACACACGGGATGGCGATGTAGTCCATCAACGACGGCAGCACATCGGTCTCCCACACCTGCTCGACGTGCTGCTGCATGACCTGCGCCTGGGTGTTCTCCACTGCGCTCATCGACGAACCGCCGCGATGCGCTCGAGCGTGCGCTCGGCTTCCGCCACCATGCTGCGCACGATGTCGGCTGCCGGAACCAGGCTGTCGAAGCCGCCCACGCCCTGACCCGCTGGCATGAACTCACGCGACACGTCGACGATCGTTCCCTCCTCTGCGCCGAGGTGGTTCACGCCGGCGCGGGTGGATGCCACCGCCTGTCCGGGGAAGGGGAGCAGGTCGGCAGGGTTGGACTCGTAGTGCTTCGTCCATTCGTTGCGCACCACGCGACAGGTCTTGCCGGTGTAGGCGCGACTGATGACGGTGTCGTCTTCGCGCATCCCCAGCAGGGTGTCCTTGTAGCCAGCCACGGCCCGGGCCTCGGGGGTGGCGATAAACCGCGTGCCCACCCACACGCCATCGGCGCCGAGCGCAAGGCTGGCTGCGAGGCCGCGACCGTCGTACAGGCCACCTGCGGCCACCACCGGAACCTTGTCGCCGACGGCATCCACCACCTGCGGCACCAGCGCCATCGTGGCCACCACGCCGGTGTGGCCGCCGCCCTCGGTGCCCTGGGCCACCACGAAGTCCACACCGCTCGCAACGGCACCCACGGCATGGCGCACCTTGCCGCACATGCTGCCGACAAGCACGTTGTGGTCGTGCAGCAGGTCGATCACTTCGCGCGGCACGCCGAGGCCAGCCACGAAGATGCGAGCGCCGCCATCGATGACGGCCTGAATGCCGGCTTCCACCTGGCCGGGCATCGCGGTGAGCAGGTCCACACCGAACGGCTTCGATGTTGCTTGGCGCACCAGGGCCATCTCGCGGGGGAGTTCGTCGACACTCATCGTGCTGGCACCGAACGTGCCGATGCCGCCAGCCTCGCTGACCGCCGCCACGAGGCGGTGGTAACTCACTCCGCCCATGCCCGCCAACATCACGGGGTGTTCGATCTCCAACATGTCGGTGAGCCGGGTGTGCAGTGCCATACCCCGCACCGTACTCCCACCCCCCCGCCCCCACCGCCCCCCAAGTCCCAGCCCCCCATCCAAGTCCCAGCCCCCCATCCGAGTCCCAGCCCCCCATCCGAGTCCCACACCACCATCCGAGTCCCAGCCCACCATCCGAGTCCCAGCCCCCCATCCGAGTCCCACACCACCATGCGAGTCGGGACTCGCACCCGGGGTGCGAGTCCCGACTCGGATGACCCTGCGCGCGACGGATCGCGGCACCGATAGGTTCGGCTCTGGCTTCCTCCTACGTGTCGACACACTGGGAAGGAGCGCGCATGCTCACCGAAGAATCCATGGCGGTGTTTGCCGATCATCGCGGCATGGCCACTGCGACGATGCTCACCATTGCCGGCATGAGCCGTCGTGCTCGCGAACGCGCAGTCGAAGATGGGCTCCTCGAGGTCATCTACGAGCGGGTCTTCCATATTCGTTCGTCACCCTTGACCATGGAAGCGCGCTGCGCCGGCCTGTGTATGGCCTACCCGCAGGGGTACATCACTGGGCCCACGGCTGGGCGTATCGCTCGGCTTCGTCGCATGGGCAACGAAGATCTCATCCACTTCGCCGTTCCCCACGGGTCCAACATCGGTCCGCTGGACGGTGTGCGACTCCGTCAGACCACAAAGGTGGCGCCGAACCACATCAGCAAGCATGCGGATGGCATCCGACTGGCCAGTCCATTGCGATTGGCATTCGATCTTGCAGCCGACCTCGACACGGTCGATCTCCGCTCGGTGGTGGAACAGCTGCTGAGCGAACGACGGGCCACGGTGTCGGGCCTCGCCAAGATCGGCAGAGACCTGGCACATCCGGCTCGGCCTGGTTCGGCGAAGTTCCTTGCGGTGCTCGCCAGTCGTTTGCCTGGCGGGCCGGCGGAATCGCATCCGGAAGTTCTCATCGCTGATGGACTTCAACGGCGGGGTGTTCCGGTGGTGCTGCAGGTCGGCCATCTGGAGGTACCGGGCGTTGGTCGCGTTCGGTTCGATATGGCGGTGCCCGATGTGCGCTGGGCCGTCGAGGTCGATGTGCACCCCGACCATCTGCGCTTCTCCGCCACGAAGGACAAACGGCGTGACCGCGGTTGTCATCGCATCGACTGGCAGGTCGATCGCGTCACCGAACTGGAGTTGTCCGACCTCGAGGCGCTCTGTGACGAACTGGCGGAGGGATACCGGTTGCGGTGCGAGCACCTTCGCCATCGCGGCTGATCCGAGTCGGTACTCGCACCCCGGGTGCGTGTCCCGACTCGGATGGCGGTGTACGACTCGGATGGCGGTGTACGACTCGGATGGGGCGTACCGACTCGGATGGGGGCGTGGGACTCGGATGGGGGCTACCGACTCGGATGGGGGGTGTTGGGGTGTTGGGGGGCCGGGGTTGAAGTGGCCGGGGCTGGCAGCGTGGGTTAGCGGTAGGTGCCGTGTTGGCGGAGGAAGCGGCGGTGCCAGCGGCGGGGGGTGAGCACCACGGCGCGGGGTTCGTCCTCGAACATCCAGCGCACGAAGTTGCGGCGGGTCCAGTCGGAGGAGCCGACGAGGCGAATGGCACCGCGCGCCAGTAGCGGCTTGGCCAGCATGGAGTTCAGTACCTTCGACATGCGATGGTCGGCGAAGAGATGATGCCGTACCTCGCGCTCGTATGCATCGCGCACAGAGCCTGCGTCGCCAGCCTTGCCGCCCAGCACCGACTCGGCGGCGACGCGCCCGGTGAGCACCGCCTGGCCGATGCCTTCGCCGGTCATCACGTCGGTGGCCCGGGCAGCATCACCCACGAACAGCGTGCGGCCGGCGGTGAGCACGGCCCGGTCGATGCCCGCCGGAATCGGCAACGCAGTGACGCGGTCTTCCAGTTCGACGTCGGGTCCGAGTGCGGCGCGGATGTGCGGACGATCGATGAGGCCCGCCCAGTCGGCCTTCGTCTGCTTCCCTGACCTGGAGCCATCGCGCATCACCCCGAAGCCGATGTTCACCCTGCCGCCGGGCAGGGGAAAGCTCCAGGCGTAGCCGGGCAGGAAGTCGGGTTCGAACCAGACGTAGAGACGTTCCGCCGCCGGCCCTGTGACATTGCGGGCGTACTGGCGGAAGGCGTGCCATTCGCCCAGGTAGCCGGGCTCGGCCAAACCGAGCAGCTTGCGGGTGGGCGACCACATGCCGTCGGCGGCAATCACGAACTCAGCCGTCACGGTGCCCAGGCCCTCCACGTCGGCCTCGGCACGCAGAGCGAAATGTCGCAGGGCGGTGATGGAGCAACCCTCGCGCACGTCGGCGCCGGCCTCGCGGGCCAGTTCCACCAACGCGGCGTCGAGTTCGCGCCGCGGTGTGGTGGCGGCGTAGATACCGTCGACGGGCATCGGCAGGCACACCTCGCGGCCCGACGGCGAGCGCAGCCAGGCTGCATCCACCGTCTGCCAGTTCGGCACCCGCTCGGGGCGCAAGCCGAGGGTCTCGAGTTCGCGCAGCGCCAGCGTGGTGAGGCCGTCGCCGCAGCACTTGTCTCGGGGGAAGTCGGCCTTGTCGATCAGCAGCACCTTGCGGCCAGCGCGAGCGAGCACGGTGGCTGCCGTTGCGCCGGCGGGGCCGGCACCCACCACGAGAACGTCGACGGAGAACTCGGCAGCGGGGGGCACGGCCTCACAGGCTACGGGCGGTTGCTACGGAGGGCTAACTCTGCGCCACACCGAGGCGCTGCGCCGGAAGGATGACACCTTTCCATGCGGCGCGCTGAGCCTGCACCCGCGAGGCCAACCCTGGCACGTGCGGGGCGAACGCATCGCCGGGGCAACCGGTGTACGACATGGCTCTGTGGGGTGCGATGGTGGTGGTGGTCACCGGAGTGCCTGGGGCGAAGCGCTGCGAACCTCTCGATACGAACGACACCCTGGCGCCAGGTCGGGTGTCGATGCCGTTCCGCAATGCCAGCCACGCCAGCACCTTCACCAGCGATGTCTGCGCGGCTGCGGAGGGCTGCACGGTCGTGAAGTCGCCGAGCAAGCACACCAGTTGCGCGAAACCCTGGCTGCCGCCGGTGGCGTCGGCCCGCACCGGCCCGGCCATGGCACCCTTTCGGCCTTCCCACACGTCGCCGTCGCGGCCGACGAAGAATTCGTAGGCCACGTCGGGCCAACCCTTCGAAGGGTCGTTGCTGGTGTGCCAGAAGTACGCGGTGCGGATGACATCAGTGGCGCGCGCATAGTTGTTCGGCGATGCGGTGTGGTGCACCAGCAGGAACTTCGGGGTCTCGGGATGGATGGGTCCCTTGGGCGGCAGGTCGGCGCCCCACGCATCTCGTGGGTAGATCGACAGACCGGGCATCACTTCTACGGCAGGCACTGACGGTCCTGCGGCTGACACGCCCTGACCTGTGTCGCCCACCAGGGCACCCGCCACGGCCAGCGCGGCAGCCGCGGCGGCCGAGGACACCAGGAGCTCGCGTCGCGTCGGCTGGGAATCGCACACGCCCTGCACCTTATGATGCGGGCGACTGCGGGACAGGATTCCCGCCCATCCTGAGGAGTGCACATGAGCAGACTGTGTGAAGGCCGCGTGGCCATCGTCACCGGAGCCGGTCGTGGTATCGGCCGCGAGCACGCGTTGAGCCTTGCGGCGCATGGCGCCAAGGTCGTGGTGAACGACCTCGGCGGCAACGTCGACGGCTCGGGCGGCGACCTGTCGCCCGCCGACCAGGTGGTGGAAGAGATTCGGGGCATGGGCGGCGAGGCCGTGTCGAACGGCGACAGCGTGTCGTCGTGGGAGGGCGCACAGCGCCTCATCAACACCGCGGTCGAGACCTTCGGCGATCTGCACATCGTGGTGAACAACGCCGGCATTCTGCGCGACCGCGTGCTGGTGAACATGACCGAAGAAGAGTGGGATGCCGTCATCAACGTGCACCTCAAGGGCACGTTCGCTCCCAGCCGTTGGGCCGCCGCCTACTGGCGCGAGCAGAGCAAGGCCGGCAAGCCGGTGTCGGGTCGCATCATCAACACCACGTCGGTGAGCGGCATCTACGGCAACCCGGGCCAGACCAACTACGGCGCGGCGAAGGCCGGTATCGCCGCCTTCACGAACATCGCTGCGCTCGAGTTGTCCCGCTACGGCGTCACCGTGAACGCGGTGGGCCCCGTGGCGCTCACCCGCATGACCGAAGGCCTCGGCCCGGCCCCCGAGACCGATGAAGAGCGCGAGATGCGCAGCCCGCGCTGGATCGCCCCCATCGTCACCTGGCTCGCCTCCGAGGAGGCCGCCGACGTGACTGGCCGCGTGTTCGAAGCGAGCGGACAGGTGCTGGCCGTCGCCGAAGGTTGGGTGCGCGGCCCGCGCACGCAGCCCATCGAGGATGCCGCAGCCATGGGCCCGGTCGTTGCCGAACTGCTCGCATCGGCCCGGCCGAACAGTGGCATGAACGGCGACCCGGGTGGCTGGCCCCAGACCACCCTCAACAAGAAGTGAGGCGCGGTCGTGGCATTGAATCCTGATGCAGTTGGAGCGGTGGGCGACCTCCGCACCATGTCGTGGACGTCGAAGGAAGCGCTGCTCTACGCAGTGGGCATTGGCGCCGGCCAGGCCGAACTGCCCTTCACCACTGAGAACACCAAGGACGTCGAGCAGGTCGTCTACCCCACGTTCGCCGTCGTCGCCGGCTCGGGCACGCAGTCGCCCGGGGCCAGCGCGATGAGCAAGATCGGTTCGTTCAACTTCGCACTGCTGGTGCACGGTTCGCAGGCCATCACCCTGCACCGACCGATTCCCGTGGAGGCTCAGGCAACCGCACAGGACAAGGTGGTCGCGATGTACGACAAGGGCAAGGCTGCCGTTGTCGTGATGGAGAGCGAGGTGAAGCTGGCCTCGGGCGAACCACTGTGGACCACCCGTTCGTCGGTGTTCATCCGCGGTGAAGGCGGCTGGGGTGGCGACCGCGGCCCGTCCGGCCCGCAGAACGAGCCGCCGGCCGACACGGCTCCGCACCATGAGGTCACCATGCAGACGTCGCCTGATCAGGCGTTCGTGTATCGCCTATCGGGCGACCGCAATCCGCTGCACACCGACCCGTCGTTCGCTGCCATCGGCGGCTTCGATCGGCCGATCCTCCACGGGCTCTGCACGTACGGTTTCACCGGTCGCGCGCTGCTGGGCGAACTCTGCGGAAACGACGTCACGAAGTTCCATCACGTCGAAGGCCGCTTCTCGTCGCCCGTGATGCCCGGCGACGCGCTCACGGTGCGCATCTGGCGCACCGACGACGGCGTTGCCGTGTTCACCACGTCGGTCGGCGACCGCGTGGTGATCGACCAGGGTCTCGTTCGCTACAGCTGAGACTCGGGTTGCTGCACTGGTTCGCAGGGGGTCAATCGATGGGGTCGGGGTATGTCACCACGGTCACGTCGATGACCCCCACGAACTGGTCGTGTTCGCGCACGGCGTGGCGGGCGCGATCGGCCACCGCCGACAGCCTCACTGCCGTTGCTTGGCTTTCGGGCACCTGCACGCTCACGTGGATGCGATCGGTGTCGCGGCGTACCTCGACGATGGCCGCAATGCTGGCGAGTTCGTGCCGGATCGCCTTCGCATAGCCGGCCTCCACCCGGCAGGTGGCGACAGCCTGAACGACCCGCACGTTCGGCAGATCGTCCTGGAGCCCGTCGGGGTCCACCTCCACCAGTGGCACCCGGTGAATGCTGGCGCAGACCGAACCCATCTCATTGAGGGTTCGCTGGCTGCCCGGCTCGCGAGCGACGATAGCCATGTCGATGTGTTGTCCCATCGGGCAGTTGGCGTGGTGCTCGGTGCCGCGGCATGGGCCACCGATGTCGTCGTTGCACGTGAGCACTTCGTGACCCTCTGCGAGCAGGTCGCTCTCGATGGCCGTGGCGATTCCGGGGGTCGATTCGATGAGGAGCAGCTTCATGCTGTTATCCCACCGGAGGCGCGCGCGAGCGACAAGGGCACAAGGTCCTGAGCGGTGAGGACTCAGCCCTTGAGGCGGGCCACCACGTCGGCGAGCGGCACGTCGGCTCGCTCGCCGGTGCGGCGGTCTTTCACTTCCACCACGCCATCGGTGAGGCCACGGCCGACCACCACGATGGTGGGTACGCCCACGAGTTCGGCGTCGTTGAACTTCACGCCGGGCGACACGCCCACGCGGTCGTCGAAGAGCACTCGCAGCCCGGCTGCCTCACACTCTGCAGCCAGGATTTCGGCAGCAGGAAGCTGCGGATCGGTGGCTTTGCCGGTGGCCACGATGTGCACATCCGCGGGGGCCACTTCGGCGGGCCAGATGAGGCCTTTGTCGTCGCAGTTCAGTTCGGCGATGGCGGCGACAGCACGCGAGACGCCGATGCCGTAGGAGCCCATCGTGACGACCCGGGTCTTGCCGTTCTCGTCGAGCACGGTGAGGCCGAGCGCCTCGGCGTATTTGCGCCCAAGTTGGAAGATGTGGCCGATCTCGATGCCGCGAGCCATCTCCAAGGCACTGCTGCAGAGCGGGCATGGGTCGCCGGCGTGCACTTCGGCGGCTTCGATGGTGCCGTCGGCGGTGAAGTCGCGGCCGGCAACGAGGTGTACGACGTGCTTGCCGGGGCTGTCGGCGCCGGTGATCCAGGCGGTGCCGTCGACGATGCGCGGGTCCAGCACGAATCGGATGCCGGCGGCTTTGTCCTCGCCCAACGAGCCGGGTCCGATGTAGCCCTTGGCGAGGTTTGGATTGGCGGCGAAGTCGGCTTCGCTGAAGGGTTCGATCTCGGCCGGTGCCACCTGCGCCTCGAGGCGCTTCATGTCGACCTCACGGTCGCCGGGCACACCGATGGCCAGCGGCACGATGGTGCCGTCGGGGTACTTCAGCTTCACGACCAGGTTCTTCAGCGTGTCGGCTGCGGTCCAGTCGCGGTCGGGGCGGCGCAGGTCGGCGCGGGCGTTGAACAGATCGACGAGGGTCTGGATGGTGGGGGTGTCGGGGGTGTCCACCACCTGGGCAGCGGGCAGGCCGTCGAAGGCCACGGGCGAAGGCGGCGCCACTTGCACGGCTTCGGTGTTCGCGGAGTAATCGCACGTGGTGCACCGCACGTAGGTGTCTTCGCCGATGGCCATCGGTGCCAGGAACTCTTCGCTCTTGGAGCCGCCCATTGCCCCGCTCATGGCCGAGACAATGACGTAGGGAAGGCCGAGGCGGTCGAAGGTGCGCTGGTAGGCCACCCGGTGCTTGGCGTAGCTCACATCGAGGCCGGCATCGTCGATGTCGAAGCTGTAGCTGTCCTTCATGGTGAACTCGCGGCCGCGCAGCAGGCCCGCCCGGGGGCGAGCTTCGTCGCGGAACTTGTTCTGGATCTGGTAGATCGTGAGCGGGAGGTCCTTGTAGCTGCTGTAGAGGTCCTTCACCACCAGCGTGAACATCTCTTCGTGGGTGGGGGCCAGCAGCATGTCGGCGCCGCGGCGGTCCTTCAGGCGGAACAGGTTGTCGCCGTAGTCGCTCCAGCGTCCGGTGGCCTCATAGGGCTCGCGGGGGAGCAATGCCGGGAAATGGACCTCTTGGAAGCCTTCACGGTCCATCTCTTCGCGGACGATGCGCTCGACGTTGCGGAAGGTGATCCAGCCCAGGGGCAACCAGGTGAAACCTCCGGGGGCGGCCCGCCGGATGTAGCCCGCACGCACCAGCAGGCGGTGGCTGGCGACCTCCGCATCGGAGGGGTCCTCGCGCAGTGTCCGAAGGAAAAGCGTGGACATTCGGAGCACGGAACACCTCGTTGGTTGCTGCGAAACGCAGTGGGGATGGTGGGCGGGACCGAACACTACCGGTCAGCCGCTATGCTTGGCCCGTCTTTGAAGTTCGCTGAACCGAAGGCGTGGGTCCCTCGGGCCCACGCCTTCTTCACTGATACGGCCTTCATCGACGTGGCCGAGTCTGCGATCCAGGAGGTGACCATGAGCGACAACAGCACGATGCAACGCGTCCGCGCGCTGGTGGCCCCCATCATCGCCGACCTCAAGCTCGACCTCTACGACCTGGAGTTTCGCGGCGGCACCCTGCGTGTCACCATCGACACTCCTCCCGGTAGCGAGGGTGGCGTGAACCTCGAGTCCATCGCCCTGGCCACCCGCCTCATCTCTCGTGAGTTCGACCACGACGACCCGATGCCGGGTCATTACGTGCTCGAGGTCACCAGCCCGGGTCTGGAACGCCAATTGCGCGTACCTGCCCACTTCCAGCGCGAGATCGGCAAGACCGTGGCGATTCGACTGCGCGACACCACCAGCGACGCCCGCCGTGTGCAGGGCACCCTGGTGGCTGCCTCGGAGCAGGATTGCACCGTACGTCTCGAAGAACTCGCTGCCGATGGTTCCCTGGTCGAACGGGTGGTTCCGTACCACCAGATCGACCGAGCAAAGACCGTGTTCGTATGGGGGCCCGCCCCCAAGCCGAGCACGGCACCTAAGAAGAAGCCCGCGACAAAGAAGGAAAACTCGCGATGAGCAACCTGGACATGTCCGAAGCCATCAAGTTGTTGGCCAACGAGAAGAACATCTCCGTCGACGCCCTGCTGCAGGTGCTCGCCGACGCTCTCGTGCTGGCGTACAAGCGCCGCCCGGGTGCCGCCCAGGAGGTGGAGGTGTCGGTGGACCCGCAGACGATGGAGTTCTCCTTCACCGCCTACGACGTCGACGAAGACGGCAACTGGGTGGATCCGCGCGATGACACCCCCAAGCGTGAAGAGATGGGCCGTATCGCGGCGCAGACCTTCCGCCAGGTGATGAGCCAGAAGATTCGTGAGGCCGAGCGCGACCGCAAGTTCGAGGAGTACGCGAACCGCGAGGGCGACATCGTCACCGGCATCATCCAGCAGGCCGACGACCGCTACACCCTGCTCGACCTCGGTCGGGTGGAGAGCCTGCTGCCCAAGGCCGAGCAGGTGCCGTTCGAGCGTCCGGTGCCGGGCGACCGTGTGAAGGCCTACATCGTGGAGGTCCGCAAGACCGCCAAGGGCCCGCAGATCGTGGTCAGCCGCACCCACCCGGGTCTCATCAAGCGTCTCTTCGAACTCGAAGTGCCCGAGATCGCCGACGGCATCGTCGAGATCAAGGCCTGCGCCCGTGAACCAGGCCACCGCACCAAGATCGCCGTGTGGAGCAACGACCACAACGTGGATCCGGTTGGCGCCTGCGTGGGTGCCCGCGGCGGCCGCGTTCGCATGGTCGTGAACGAGCTCCGCGGCGAAAAGATCGACATCGTCCCGTTCAGCGAAGACCTTGCCGACTTCGTGGCCAAGGCGCTCTCGCCGGCGAAGGTGAAGGAAGTCATCATCAGCGACGACCTCACCCAGGCCGATGTCATCGTGCCCGATCACCAGTTGAGCCTGGCCATCGGCAAGGAGGGCCAGAACGCCCGCCTCGCCGCCCGTCTCACCGGTGTTCGTATCGACATCCGTGGCGAGACGCAGCCGCTCGACGGCCCCGACGACACCACCGACTACGAAGAAGGCGAGTGGGTCACCAACGCCGAGAGCGGCGCCATGGAATGGCACGCCGCCGATGGCACCGTGCTCACCCAGGAACAATGGAACGAGCAGGCCGCTGAAGCGTCCGCCGCGCCGGCAGCCGCCGACGATGTGGCCGAAGATGTGGCCGAGGCGACCAGCGAAGAAGTGGTAGCCGACGAGGCCGCCGAAGAAGTGGTGGCCGACGAGGCCGCCGAGACAACGAAAGAGGGTGGTGACGACGCCTGAGACTCCCGCAGTACCGCTGCGCACCTGCGTCGGCTGTCGTGAACGGCAGCCTCAACGCAACATGGTGCGGTGCGTCCTCGGCCCCGACGGTCCTGCCGTCAGCCGAACCGCACCGGGCCGAGGTGCATGGTTGTGTTCGGAAGCCTGTCTGCACACCGCGATTCGCCGCAAGGCGTTCGAACGTGCATGGCGGCGGGCAGTGCCCGCCCAGGAACTGAGTGCGTTGCAGAACGCGTTCAGAACAGTTATCACCAACATGGAAGAATTGCCGCTTGCCGGGTCCACCGGCGGCGCGCCAACGAAAGGCTGACAAGGGTTTGGCGAAGAATCTCAGGGTGCACGAGCTCGCCAAAGAGCTCGGGATGACGAATGCAGAGATGATGACGCTCTGCGAAGCGATGGGTGTGGGTGTGAAGAGTCACAGCTCAACGCTCATCGAGGCGCAGGCCGATCGTCTTCGTCGTCGCGCAGAGCGTGAAGGCCTCACGCGGCCCGAGCAGCCCGAGGAGCCCAAGCCGGTGAAGAAGACGGCAGCCAAGAAGGCTGCCGCTCCAAAGGCCGACGACGACGCAGCCGTCACCGAGGGTGACGATCCGAAGCCGGCCAAGAAGGCTGCCGCGAAGAAGGCTGCGGCGCCCAAGGCCGACGTGGAGACCGCCGACGCACCGGCCCCGGCCGAGGCTCCGGCCCCGGCACCCGCTGCAGAGCCGGTAGCTCCGGCGCCGGTGGTCGAGGCCCCTGCACCTGTGGTCGAGACCCCTGCTCCGGTCGCCCCCGAGCCCACGCCGGCACCTGTGGTCGAGGCCCCTGCGCCCGCCCCTGCCCCGGCACCCCAGCCGCCCGCCGAGCCGGCTCCGGCCCGCATCGTCAGTAGCCGCCCTGCGCCCACACCGCCGCGCCCGGCCGGTATGCCGCCCACCACGCCCCGCCTGCCTGCGGGCATGCCGCCCGGTATGCCGCCCACCGGTATGCCGCCCACGGGTATGCCCCCGACCGGTATGCCGCCCACGGCCGCGCCTCGCCCGGCCGCCG
>CAIXIJ010000059.1 GCA_903919455.1 uncultured Acidimicrobiaceae bacterium
CCGAAACGAAGCACTCCGCTGCTTGAAGCGACGACTCGCCGCCCACCTCTGGCGACTCATGCTCGCCGACGAACGACGCGCACCAGGTCAGCTCGAACCCGGCGAAATCGCCGCTTGACAAACACAGAGGAACCCCGGGTTCATTGACCGGGGTGCACCATGTCGTCCTGGTTCGAGTTCGACAACTCGTTCGGTGATGCTCGCGCCGTCGCTACAAGGAGCACCTAGCAACACTGACGTTGGCTCTGCGGTCGCGTCAGGTTCGGCGGTACCTCGATCAGATCGACCAGCGCATAGAATTCGTCCGATTCTTCACGCAGAACCCCACGCGGAGCGATGCGCGGAGGCCCCGCTCCCGTAGCTCAGCTGGATAGAGCAACGGTTTCCTAAACCGTAGGTCGCATGTTCGAACCATGCCGGGGGCGCCAAAAGACCTGGTAGATGGCGGTGCTTGTGGTGTGCAAGTACTGGTCGGACGAGTGAGTTGTCCATCTTTCGGACGGACAACCGGTGGACAGTCGGCCGTCGCGCCCTGAAATCGTCGAACTCGGGAGTGTCAGAGCAGGCTGAACAGAACTCTGCGACCCTGGTTGAGATGGCGACGCACGGTCTTGTCGGTAGTTGTGCAACGGCTCGTTGCACAACTCCCGCGCAGCAGGCCGCATCGCCTCCATCCGGCGAGGCCGCCGTCATCCGCAGTCGAGTTGCGGGCTGCGGCTACTGGACGAGCATCGCGAGCGGCACGACCGCGACCCCGTCGGAGCGGCGGTATGCCTCGGGGCCGGTGTTGAGCACGATCATGTCGATGCAGTCGTCGCCGAGTTCGTTGCGGAGCCAGTGCAGGTGCGAGACGTGGGCGTCGTTGACGGCTGCTGACATCTTGACCTCGAAGGCGACGACACCGTCGTCTGTCTCGACGATGAAGTCGATCTCGTGACGTCCGCCCTTGGTTCGTAGGTGCGAGACGCGCGCGTCGCAGGACTGTGCGAGAGTGCGGATCGACTGGGCGGCGAGTGACTCGAACAACGCTCCGAGAAAGGTGCCGTCTCGGGCAATCGAGGCGGAGGGGCTTGCCCCGGTGAGCAGCCGGGTCGCGCCGACCCTGACCAATCGAGCAGCAAGTGCGGGGTCGGCGAGATGGTGCTTGGGAGTGCCGGTGAGTGCGTTGAGGTGGTTGTTGGACGGGATCCAGGCGGGAAGCGGGTCGAGGATTCGCAGGGCGGTGAGCAGCTCGATGTAGGGCTGGGTGGTCGTCTTGGCCGGCTTGTCGTCAGTGCCGCTGGTTGCTGCGTCTCGGATCTTGTCCCAGGAGGTGGTGGTGGCGGTGGCTGCGGCGTAGGCGCGGAGCCAGGCGAGGACCGTGGCTGGTCGACGGACGTTGAAGCCTGCTTCGGGGAGGTCGTGGTCGACGATCCGGTCGATGT
Organism: uncultured Acidimicrobiaceae bacterium; assembly: GCA_903919455.1. Taxonomy (GTDB): domain Bacteria; phylum Actinomycetota; class Acidimicrobiia; order Acidimicrobiales; family Ilumatobacteraceae; genus UBA668. Next base: position 1,425 of record CAIXIJ010000059.1, read on the forward strand.
AGCTGTCGAGCTGCCGATCGCGCGGTCGGCCATTGAGGTGGCGCATCGCCGGGAACCCTCCGGCGACGATCTCCTCCGTGTAGTCGGCGAGCGCGAGTTCGATGCGGCCTTCGATCGCCGCAGTTCCGGCGAGCAGTTCGTGGAAGGACACGCCGTGCTGGGGCGGACGACGCTCGGTCAGGCAGAGCGGTCGCATCCGCAGGGTGGTGATGCGGCCGGCCCCCGAGTGCGTCTGGGCGGTAGATGCGGATCCGGTGAGCAGGAAGCGGCCGCCGGTCGGGTTATGGTCGACCAGGCGACGCACCGCGTCGAACACGCCGGGGACGCGTTGCCATTCGTCGATCAGCAACGGTGTCGGATCGCGCCCGATGATCGCCGGGTCGGCCTCGACGATCTCACGCTCGGACGCAACGTCGAGCCGGCGCACCGATCGGCACCGCTGTGTCGCAGTGGCCGTCTTGCCGACACCTTTCGGGCCGTCGAGCAACAGCGCGGGCAACTGTTCGAACAACACGTCGATCTCGTCGTCGATCACGCGCCGCACATATGAACCCAGGAAGTCGACACTCTTTGCCACGACAACGACACTACAAGCTGAACGCCTTGAACACTACCATTGGTGCAGCTCGGACGATACCAATGGCGCAGCAGCAACCAGGCCGAACGTGCACGCGTGCGGGGGCGATCGCGATCGGTGCTCAACGCCTCCAACGACTGGGCCCGAGGTCAGGACTCGCTGTCGATTCTCCGGTAGACGGCGTACCACGCGGCGACTGCAAAGCCGTTGGCGACGAACGCGGCTCGGCCGATGTCACTTGCGGAGAGCACGACATGGGTCATCCCTCGTTCGCGGGCAAGCTGTAGCCGAGCGGTGAGCAGTGCTGTCGCGTAGCCGCAACCGCGATGGTCCGGATGCACGAAGAGATCAGCGAAGTAGCCGAAGCCGGGTATCGACTCGACCAGTTGTCCGTATCCCACCGGGACGTCATGGTGCTCGACGACCAGGGTCACGATTTGATCGGTGTCGGTCCGGAACCGGCCGGTCGGCCAGGTCGCGACATCGGCGAGGGACGCAAGGTGGTCGCCACCGCGATATGGAACGACGCTGTGATCTCGTGGCACGTTCGATGTCGGTTCCTCGGTAGTGCGAACCATGATCGGCGCGCGACCGTCGAGGCGGAATCCGTCGAGTTCGAGTTCACTCGGTTGTCCCGCCGTGGTGACAGTCAGCCACGTCGGTTGTCTCGCCGCGATCTCGACGACACGATCTGCGGGCAGATGCGGCCTCGTGATGACCTCGCTGGGCTCGGCCAGCGCAGTCTCGCCAGGGAACCATGCGGCGTCGGTGTCGATCTGCGCGACGAGTTGCTGTTCGAGTTCGGTCTTGCGGGCGAGCCCGACGATGAACGCGTCGACCGCCCGGTCCACCCCGATGGCGGTGCTGTGGGGCAGGGTCGGGTCGTAGCCGGTGTTCATCGTCGGGCGGTCGGGTGTCAGCTGGGGAAGAGGTCGGGGTGGATCGCTTCGGCGAAGGCCTGTGCGATCACGATCGCGTTGGGGCCGCCAGGGTACGGCACAGCCGCCCACCGCTGATCCTTCGCTGCGGGCGAGTTCGGGAATGCCTCGAACCACTGCTGCGCCCGCTCTTCGTCGGTGCCGACACCGACGCTCTCCGGATAGTGGGTCACGAGCAGCACCTCGACGTTCGCGGCGGCGACCTCTTCGAGGCTGGCCGAGTAGCGGTCGGGGCCGGGTTCGGGCACGGGGGTGCCGCCGGCGATCGTGATGGTGTCGCGGGTGAACGAGCCGGTGTTGGTGTAGATCACACCACCTTCGGCGAATGAGTCGAGAAGGAAGACGTTCGGCCGCTCGGCGTCGGCGACGGTCGTCTCGATCTCGTCCAGGAGGGCACGGCGTTCGGCGATGAGCGCGGCGGCTTCGTCTTGGAGGTCGAGGATGAGGCCGAGGTTCTCGAGATCGGTGAAGTGTGACTCGAAGCTGGCGTCGTCGGCGCAGTTCGCGGTCAGGGTGTAAACGGGGATCCCGGCCGCATCGAGCGCCGCCTGGTTCTTCTCGTCACCGCCGAGCGCGTCACCTGGGTAGGCCTGGAAGATGAAGTCCGGCTTCTCCTGGAGCACCAGCTCGAACACCGGATACGCCGAACCGGCATCACCATCGAGGTCGGGGAGTGCCTGAATGGCCGACACGATCGCCGGGTCGAACGCTTCGATGAAGCCGAGCTCTCCACCGAAGTGCGAGAAGATCGCCTTCACCCGGTCGCCGGCGCCGAGTTCGAACAGCGGCACGGCGTCCTGCTCCTGATCGCTGAGGACATGAACCGGCGACGTATCGACGGTGACCGTTGTCCCGCAGTTGTCGACCGTGACCGGGTACGTCGTTCGGGAGTTCACCGGTGTCGTGGTGTCCGCCGACGAGGAACTCGGCGCCGCTGTTGTTGCTGTTGCTGCCGAGTTGTCATCGCTGCCGCACGCGGTCGCAACGAAAGCGCCAAGGGCGAGCACGGCGACTGCGCGGCGCGTCGCCCGCCAGCGTGTCGCTGATCCGTTGCGCTGAGCGACGTCTCGACTGATTCGGGTGGTCATGGTTTCTCCGTTTCGATGGTGGTGGAGGATTCGGATCTGGTGAGCGCGAGGTGGTCGCGGCCGGTGGTCGGGCTCGTCAGCCACTCGCCGTCCACACGGAACACGTCGCGCAGAACGTCGGCGGTCAGCAACGCGCGTGGCGGTGCGATGCCGACGACACGTCCATGGTCGAGCAGGCACACTCGCTCGCAGTAGGTGGCTGCCAGGTTCAGATCGTGGAGCGCAACGATCGTCGTGAGCTGCAGCGATCGAACGAGGCCGAGCAGGTCGAGCTGCGCGTGCGCGTCGAGGTGGTTGGTCGGTTCGTCGAGCACGAGCACTCGGCTCTCCTGGGCGAGTGCGCGAGCGACCAGCACACGTTGCTTCTCACCACCCGAGAGCGTGGAGAACACTCGCGAACGAAACGCGTACATGTCCACAGCTCGCAACGCCCACGCCACCTTGCGGCGATCGTGGGAGGTGTCGCCGTCGAGGAGTCCCTTGTGCGGACCGCGCCCCATCAGCACCATCTCGGCGACGCTGAAATGGAAGTCGGTCGAGGTGTTCTGGGTGACGACGGCCGTCCGCTGAGCCGACTGTCGAGCGGTCAGGCTCCACACGTCGTCGGCGCCGATCCACAATGCCCCGGTCGCCGGTTTGATCGCCCGATACACGGTGCGAAGGAGGGTCGACTTGCCCGACCCGTTCGGTCCGATGAGACCCAGCACCTCGCCGGCACGAACGTCGAACGAGCAGCCGGCCAGAATCGAAGCGTCGTCGATGTCGACGTGGATGTCGTCACCGCGGATGGTCATGGCCGGCGCGTCCATCAGCCGAGCTCGATCTGACGTTGTGAGCGACGCAGTAGCCAGATGAAGAACGGCGCTCCGGCGGCAGCGGTGAAGATCCCGAGCGGCAGTTCCGATGGCGCCGCGACCACCCGGGCGAGGATGTCGACCGCACCGAGGAACGCTGCACCGAGGAGCAGCGATAGCGGCAGCACTCGGCGATGGTCGGGCCCGACCAGCATCCGAGCCGCGTGCGGAACCATCAGACCGACGAAGCCGATGCTGCCCGACACCGCAACGACGGCACCGACGAGGACGGATGTGACCACCATCAGCTGGACACGGAATCGTTGTACGTCGACACCCAATGCCACCGCCGACTCCTCCCCGAGCGCGAGCGCGTTCAATCGGCGCGACAGCAGCACCAACCACGCGGTGCTGGCGATCACGACGAACGCCGGCAACCCGAGGTCCTCCCACTGGGTGCCGGCGACGCTGCCGAGCAGCCAGAACAACACGCCGCGCAACTCGCGGGGGTCGGAGACGAACTGCAAGATGCCTGTCATCGCCGAGAACAGGTAGCCGAGCGCAACCCCGGACAGGATCAGGCGGCCCGGCGCATACCCAGAACGACTCCGCGCCAGCGCGAAGACCAACAGCATGCTCGTCATCGCGCCGATGAACGCTGCCATCGACACCCCGATGCCACCGAGGGCGGCGGGGCCGAGGACGAGCACCGCCACTGCGCCGAGTGTCGCTCCCTCCGCCGTACCCATGATGTACGGGTCAGCGAGCGGGTTGCGAACCATCGCCTGCAACGCACACCCGGCGACCGACAGACCCGCACCGACCACCAGAGCCATCAGCACCCGAGGAGCTCGCAACTCCCAGATGATCTGCACCGCAACCGGATCCGGAGCCGCGCCGATACCGAACAACTGGTGGAGGAGCACGTCGATCGTCGTCGAAACCGGGATGTCCGCCGCGCCCGCACCAATGCCCACCACGATCGACGCGACCATCACACCGACGAGCACCCCGATCAGCGTCCGATAGCCCCAGGTCCCGAGGAGGTGCGGGGACTCCGATGCACCGGCGTCTTCGTCGAGACCGTCACCACTCCCAAGAGCCGACACGGTCACCGGTCGTCCAGTCGCAGAAGAGCGTTGGCAACGCTCGGCCCTCCGCACATCGAGCTCGCGAATTCCGCAACGTGTCCAAGATGCACGAAGCTTAGGTCGTTCGATACCGGCGGAGAGTTCCCTCTCGTCACTTCCGCTCGCGAAGCCGCCGTCAGCCCGCGGCCACGACCTGTTCTACGCCCTCACCGAGGCCACGACCGACGGCCGTGCGCAGACCAAAGTTGTCCATCCACTTGTCCATCCACCACGGGCTACTGCATGATGTTCAACGAGACCAGACGAGGAGAACACCAAAGCTGAGTAGGTCAGATGCGACTCAAGGTGACTCGCTGAGACCGTCTCGACCGCATTCCTAAACCGTAGGTCGCATGTTCGAACCATGCCGGGGGCGCTGTTTCACTGGAGATTCCATGCCGCACGATCCTGAGATGTTTGGCGTCGATCACCTCGACGACTTCAGAGTCGCCTACGAAGGCGAAGTGGCGGGTGAGGTCTACTTCGCCACCATGGCGTCGTGGCACACCGGCGATGCTCGCCATGCGCTAGGCCTGTTCGCTCAGGTCGAGCGGATCACCAGTACGGCGTTGCGCCCAGTGGTCCTGGAACTCGGGGTGGCGGTGGCCGACGATGCCACGCTTCGACAGCGCGGCATCGAGAACGCAGAGGCAGAGCGAACGCTCAGCTGGGACGAACTGGTCATCGACATGTGCGAGCACTACCCGCGCTACGTGCGCGAGTTCGAACGCATGCTGGCGATCTCCCCACCGCAATACCGCGCCGCGGCACAGCTGATGCTGGACCACGAGGTGGCATTGGTGGAAGCAGCTCAGTTGCTGCGCGACGGAATGCCGAACGCGCTGCAACCAGTGATCGCGTTCATCGAACGCGGCTGAGGGTCAGCAGCCGAGCTTGCCCTTGGTGTCGGTGATGGCCGACTTCAGCGCATCGATGCCCTTGCCAGCCGCAGCCTTGGCCGCAGTCGGGTCGCTCGAGAACTTGCTGACCGCATCGTCGATGCTGGTGATGGCGCCATCCACCTGACTCTGCACAGCAGCCGGCACCTTGTCCTTCGGGATGGCCTTCAGAGCCTTGTCCACGGCACCTGCGGCGCTGGCGAGGCCCTTGATGGTGGACTCGTTCAGGCTGTCGGCTTCGGGCAGGGCTTTCACGGCGCTGTCGAGGCCGCTGCAGCCTGCAGAGGTGACCAACTCCTTGGCCTTGGCGCAGCCCGTGAAGGAGACGGCGCAGAGCAGAACGGCAGTGGTGGCAGTGAGGAAACGACGCATGACAGGCTCCGGGTGAGGCGAGAGGTTGATGCCGTGCAGCCGGAAGCCGCACGGTGTGCCACAGATCCTAGACGCTGCGAAGGGATCGGACGGTGTCCAAGGCGTGTCGGCCGGGTGTTCTGTCTTCCTGGCCGCAGTGCCTTGACCGTGGGTGCCCGCCCTCAGGGCACGGGCGGCTCGGTGACGCTGAAGCGATCGGCGACATCGTCGTCGGGCATGCTCATCAGCGCCTCGTACACGGGCTTCGGGTACACCATGTGCGGCTTCGACCAGTCGATCGGCGGGTTCGGCAACGCGTCGGCCGGTCGCTCGAATGCGGCGGGCTGACGGTAGGTGGCGAGTTCCTCGGTCGAGATGCCCGCCAATGCCACCACCTCCGGATCGATCCAGTGGTTGCCGTCGATGGCGATCGCTGACGTGGCCACCTCGAGCGTGAGTCCCTCCGGCCCGCCGAAGTAGATCGAGTCGCACATGCCGTGATGCAACGGCCCCATCACGTTCAGCCCACGCGAACGAATGCGGTCGCGCATGGCCAGCAGATCGTCGTAGGTATCGACGTTGAAGGCAACGTGCTGCATGGTGCCGGGTGCGCTGGTGCCGCCAGCGTTGCCGGCATGGGTGACAGCGGGAATGGGCTCGATGTCCTTGATGGCATCCAGTTGCACGAAGGCGATGGAGCACGAATCGTTGAGCTTCATGAAGCCGTGCCACGCACCCTGCACGCCATGCATCCAGTACAGCGCCACGAGTTCGCAGCCGAGCACATCGCTGAAGAACGCGACCTGCGTCTTGATGTCGGCCGTGCTGATGGCCAGATGGTGAACGCCGTTGGGTTGGGTCATCACGACACCTCCGAAGTCGGGTCAGTTGGCGAGCAGGCCCACGATGGCGTCGCCGATCAACAGCACGCCGAGGATGAGGCCGAACCACGACACCAGTTGGCGACGGTGTTGCATCACCCAGCCTGTTGCGTTGTTCATCTTGTCCATCGCCTTCTGTGAACGACGGACGACCACGAACATCATCAGCGGAATGCCGCTGGCGAGCAGCGTGTAGAGCCCCCATGCCGCGATGCGGCCTGAGGTGCCGACGGTGGATGCCGAGATGGCCAGCGAGCCCACCACCGGGCCCTGGTAGTCGGCCAGCGCCATGCCGGCCAGGAACGACTTGCCGGGTCCCATTCCCTGCAAGCGCTCCAACGACTTGGGAACCTCGGGCTGCGGTTTCTTGGGTGGCTTGCGCATCAACAAGCCCACGACCACCAGAGCGACACCGAGCGCCAATCGAATGATCAGGAACAGCCGGCCGGGCACGGAGATGTTGCTCACCGTGCCGCCGAGCACGAGGCTGGCGAACAGCAGGATGCCCGACTCCACGAGGAACGCGCCCGCCAGATACGACAGGCCTTTTCGCCTCGAATCCACACCTCCGGCCATCACCAGCAGCAGCCCCATGACGGTGACGGGCTGCGTGCCACTGAGGATGCCGCACAGGATGAGTGTGCGAACGAGGTCGGACATGGCAGGCACAGTAGCCCGTGCGGCGAGCGAACTCCGTTAGCTGCTGCGCAGCGGTTGCATCACCTGTTCGACGAAACGCAGCGCGGGTTCGGTGCTCTTCGGGTTGCCGAAGTCCATCACGAAGTGGGTGATGCCCAACGACTGGCGATGGCGCAGCAACTCGACCAACGCCTCGGAGTCGGCATCACTTTCGGGTAGTGCCTTCTCGATGGTGTTGCTGATCTCGATGCTGCCCGGGTCGCGGCCAGCGCGCTCGGCGGCTGCGTGCACGATGCCGAGCTTGCGGGCCCAGTCGTCGTCGCCCCGGTAGTAGCCGTTCCACATGTCGGCGAGGCGGCCCACCATCGGCAGGCCGATCTGCTCGCCCGATGCGCCGATGCACACTCGCGGCACCGGGTCGGGCAGCGGCGGAGCCGACGCGCCATCGATGCTGAAGTGTTTGCCTTCGAACGACGGCTCGTTCTCCGTCCACATCAAACGGCAGATGGTGATGACCTCTTCGAGCTGAGCGAACCGCACCGATGCCTTCGGGAAGTCGTAGCCGTACGCCAGGTACTCGTCTTCGCGCCACCCTGCGCCGATGCCGAGGATGAAGCGGCCCCCCGAGAGCACCTGCAACGTCGCGGCCATCTTCGCCGTCAACGCCGGTGGGCGGTAGCCGTGGCCCAACACGTGATGGCAGAGCTCCACGTTCGGGTGGCGAGCAGCCAGCCAGGTGAGTGTGGTCCACGCTTCGAGAAACGGGTCGGTCTTGGCATCGAACCCGTAGAAGTGGTCGGCGATCCACACCGAGTCGAAGTGGGGCAGTGCCGTGGGCAGGATGTGCTGGTCTTGGTACACGACGATCGGCTGGTGGTCGCTCCACCGGTTGCCGATGACGGGGGAGAGCCAGCCGAACTTCAGAGGATGCGTCACGCCGCCAGTCTGGCAGCGTTCATCCGGCTTCGAGTGCCGACTTCACACGATCGAGGGTGGCCTGCATGCCCTTGGTCATCATCGAACCGCGGCGCAGCACCTTGTCGTACATGAACCCCTGGAAGCCGCTGGCGGAGTAGCTGAACGTCTCGGTCACTCGGGTGCTACCGCCCTCGGCTGCGAACTCGTACCGCCATGTGGTGTAGCCCTCGGCCACGAACTCGAACACGGCACCGGGCTCGCTGACGCTGACCTGCGAGGAGGTGGTCCACTTCTTCATCGTGCGGCCGGCCACTTTCGCCACGTTGTCGCCTTCGAATGTGGCGCCAACCACGGGGCCGGTGGCCTCACCCGACCAGCGGGCGGCGATGCACTCGGGGCTCCAGTCGCCCATGCGGGTGACGTCGCTGATCGCGGTCCACACCTCGTGTGGCGGGCGGGCGATCACGACGGTGGCGGAGCCAGTGCTGAGTGAGGACATGCGCGCAGCGTACGCCCGCACCGCACCGCTGCTGCCACAATCGCCACGGGGGTACACGCCATGACCGACACGTTCGACCCAGACCTGCTGCGAGACCGCTATCGCTCCGAGCGCGACAAGCGACTGCGCAGCGACGCCAACGAGCAGTACATCGAGATCGCCGGGCAGTTCGCCCACTACCTCGACGACCCGTATGTGGAGGTGCAGGAACGCGCTGCGCTGTTCGACGAGGTGCAGGTGGCCATCATCGGTGGCGGGTTCGGTGGCCTGCTGGCCGGCGCTCGGTTGCGTGAGGCCGGTGTCGAAGACCTGCGCGTCATCGAGAAGGGCGGCGACTTCGGCGGCACCTGGTACTGGAACCGCTACCCGGGCGCCGCCTGCGATATCGAGAGCTACGTGTACCTGCCGCTGCTGGAGGAAGTGGGCTTCATGCCGTCGCGGAAGTACGCCACGGCACCCGAGATCCTGCAGCACAGCCGCAACATCGCCAACCACTTCCGCCTCTACGAGAACGCCTGCCTCAGCACCGAGGTCACCGATCTCACATGGGACGAATCCGACCGCCGCTGGATCATCAGTACCAACCGCGGCGACCAGATGCGTGCCCGTTTCGTGGTCATGGCAAACGGCCCACTCCATCGGCCGAAGCTGCCCGGCATCCCCGGCGTGGAGCGCTATCAGGGTCACTCGTTCCACACCAGTCGCTGGGACTACGAGTACACCGGCGGCGACAGCACCGGTGGCCTCGACAACTTGAGCGACAAGGTGGTGGGCATCATCGGCACCGGCGCCACTGCCGTGCAATGCGTGCCGCACCTCGGCCGCGGGGCGAAGGAACTGTTCGTGTTCCAGCGCACGCCCAGCAGCATCGACGTGCGCGCCGATCGTCTCACCGACCCCGACTGGGCGGCCGACCTGCAGCCCGGTTGGCAACGGCGGCGCATGGACAATTTCAACAACCTCGTGTCGGGCATTCCCGAAGCTGAAGACCTTGTGAACGACGGCTGGACCGACATCATCGGCAACCTGCTCATCCGCATGCGCCGCGGTGAGGGCGAGATGACGCCAGAGGGCATCGCTCGCACCATGGAGATGGCCGACTTCGAGAAGATGGAACAGATCCGAGCGCGGGTTGAGGAGATCGTGCAGGACCCGGTGATGGCCGAGGCGTTGAAGCCGTGGTACCGCCAGTTCTGCAAGCGCCCGTGTTTCCACGACGACTACCTGCCCACGTTCAACCGACCCAACGTGCACCTCATCGACACTGATGGCAAGGGCGTACAGGAGATCACCGAACGTGGCGTGGTGGTGGACGGCAAGGAGTACGAACTCGACTGCCTCATCTACGCCACCGGTTTCGAGGTGGGCACCGAGTACGCCCGCCGTGCCGGCTATGAGGTGCACGGTCGCGACGGCGTCACGCTCACCGAGAAGTGGGCTGACGGCGCTTCCACATTCCAGGGCTTCTACACCCGCGACTTCCCGAACTGCTTCATCATCAGCGTGGTGCAGTCCGGCTTCAGCGCGAACTTCCCGCACATGCTCGACGAGCAGAGCAAGCACCTTGCCTACGTGCTGGATCACGCCCAGCGCCACGACGTCACGCTCGTGGAGACATCGCAGGAGGCCGAGGATGCGTGGGTGCAGACCATCATCGATCAGGCGCAGTACAACGTGAAGTTCCTGGAGGCCTGCACCCCGGGCTACTACAACAACGAGGGTCGCCCCGCCGATCGCACCGTGCGCAATGGCAGTTACGGCGCTGGTTCGCCAGCCTTCATCCGTGTGCTGGAACAGTGGCGTGCAGCCGGAGACCTCGCGGGGTTGGAGTTCGCGTAACTTGGGCGCATGCGCCTCACGCCCACCGACCGCGATCGGTTGCTGATCTTCACTGCGGCCGAACTGGCTCGCGCTCGCCGCGCTCGCGGATTGCGCCTGAACGTTCCGGAGGCAACCGCGCTCATCGCCGACACCGTGTGTGAGGCGGCCCGCGACGGCGCTCGACTGATGGAGGCGGCTGCACTTGGCGCCTCGATTCTCACCGAGGCCGACGTGCTGCCCGGCGTGCCCGACATCGTGCGCGAGGTGAAGGTGGAGTGCATGTTCGACGACGGCACTCGCATGGTGGTGGTGCGCAACCCGTTCGGCGACGATGCCGGCCTCGGCGACGACGGCCCCGGTGCGGTGCTGACGGCCGATCGTGAGTCGGTGGCTCCTGCCGGCCTGCGCTACCTCACGGTCACGAACACCTCGGATGTGCCCGTCAGCATCACGTCGCACTTCCACTTCTTCGAGGTGAACCCGCGCATGCAGTTCGACCGCAGTGAGGCCTACGGCATGCGCCTCTCCATCCCTGCAGGCGCGGCGATGCGCTTCGACCCTGGTGTGCCTACCGAAGCACCGTTGGTGCCCATCGGTGGTGCGCGCGTCGTCATCGGTTTCGCCGGTCTGGTGGATGGGCCACTCGACGATCCGGGGGCGAAGGAAGCGGCGCTGCAGCGTGCCGCTGCGCACGGCTACCTGGGGGCCGGCAAGTGACCAAGCACACGCACGGCGAGTTCCAACACAGCCACGAGCACGGCGGTGTGCCGCACAGCCACACGCATCCCGACGAGATCCTGCCCGACGACTACGCCGCCATTCACGGGCCCACCGTGGGCGATCGTGTGCGTCTCGGCGACACCGGCCTCGTCATCAAGATCGAGTACGACGCGCAAGAGCGCGGCAACGAGTTCCTCGCCGGCTTCGGCAAGACGGCGCGCGATGGCCTGATGTTGAAGGCCGCCGCCGTGAAGGCCACCTGCGACATCGTCATCTCCAACGTGGTGATCATCGACGCCACCTGCCGCATCGGCAAGGCGAGCATCGGCATCCGCGAGGGTCGCATCTGCGGCATAGGTCGGGCCGGCAACCCCGACATGCAGGACGACGTGGACGTGGTGGTGGGCACCGGCACCACCATCATCAGCGGTGAGGGCCTCATCGCTACCGCGGGTGCCATCGACACGCACGTGCACCTGATGTCGCCACGCATCATGGAGGCCTCGCTGGCCGCCGGCGTCACCACCATCATCGGCCAGGAGTTCGGGCCGGTGTGGGGTGTGGGAGTGAACTCGCCGTGGGCGCTGCGTCACGCGTTCAACGCGTTCGACCAGTGGCCCGTGAACATCGGCTTCCTCGGCCGCGGTTCGTCGAGCGACGAAGCGCCACTGGTGGAGGCACTGGTGGAAGGTGGCGCTGCCGGTTTCAAGGTGCACGAAGACATGGGCGCCCACACGCGTGCGCTCGACACGGCTCTGAACGTGGCCGAGCAGTTCGACGTGCAGGTGGCGCTGCACACCGACGGCTTGAACGAGTGCCTCAGCGTGGACGACACGCTCAGCGTGCTGGCCGGCCGCACCATCCACGCCTTCCACATCGAAGGCTGCGGCGGTGGCCACGTGCCCAACGTGCTGAAGTTGGCTGGCGTGCCCAACGTGATCGGATCGAGTACCAACCCCACGCTGCCGTTCGGCCGCGATGCGCTCGATGAGCACTACGAGATGATCTTCTCCGCGCATGGGCTGAACCACCATTCGCACAGCGACCATCACATGGTGAAGGACCGCATTCGTGCGGGCACGATGGGTGCCGAGGGTGTGTTGCACGACCTGGGTGTCATCGGCATCACCTCCAGCGACGCGCAGGGCATGGGTCGCGCCGGCGAGACCGTTCGCCGCACCTTCCAACTCGCGGCGAAGAACAAGCAAGACCTAGGCCACGGCGCCACCGCGCACGACAACGATCGCGTGCGCCAGTACATGGCCAAGCTCACCATCAACCCGGCCATCGCCCACGGCCTGTCGCACGAGATCGGCTCGCTCGATGTGGGCAAACTCGCCGACATCGTGCTGTGGCGCCCCGATCACTTCGGTGCCAAGCCGCAGCTGGTGTTGAAGAGCGGCTTCCCCGCCTTCGGCGTGACCGGCGACCCCAACGCCACCACCGACTCCTGCGAGCCGCTGGTGCTGGGCCCGCAGTTCGGTTCGTTCGGTGCCACCGCTGCCGATCTGTCGGTGGCGTTCGTGAGCCAGGCCGCCGTGGATGCCGGCGACGACCACATGACCACCCGTCGCCGCCGTGTGGCGGTGAAGGGCACCCGCAACATCGGCCCGGCGAACATGCTGCTGAACGACCGCCTCGGCACGGTGGACGTGGACCCCGCCACCGGCATGGTGTCGCTCGACGGTGAGACCGTGTACTCCGAACCCAGCGACTCGGTGAGCCTGAGTCGCCTCTACTTTCTCTAGGACCTCCACGATGGCCACGCCTCGCCTCTCCGGTTTCTCAATGCCCCCCGAATGGGCCCCGCACGAACGCACCTGGATGGAGTTCCCGCCGAAGAACATCACCTTCACCGAGGAGGACGGCTGGCTGGATCACTGCCGCACGGTGTGGGCCAGTGTGGCCAACACCATCGCCCGGTTCGAACCGGTGAGCATGGTGTGCAACCTGGGTGAGTCAAGCGTCGCCCGCGAGTTCCTCGACCCGTCGATCGAGCTGCATGAGACGCCCACCGGCGACGCGTGGTGCCGCGATAGTGGCCCCACCTTCCTCACGCACCCCGATGGTCGGCTCGGTGCCACCCACTGGACGTTCAACGCGTGGGGAGACCGCGGGTTCTCCGACCCCACCGACGAACGCCACGTGGGCGCCTTCATCGCCGGCCTTGCCGGTGCGGAGCTGTTCAGCAGTTCGATGATCAATGAGGGCGGCGGCATCCATGTCGACGGCGCCGGCACGGTGATCTGCACCGAGACCGTGCAGCTCGACGAGCGCCGCAATCCCACCTGGAACGCGGAGGGCGTGGAGACCGAGCTGAAGTCGTTCCTCGGTGTCAGCAACGTCATCTGGGTCCCGCAGGGTCTGAGCGCCGACTACAGCGGCTTCGGCACCAACGGGCACATCGACATCGTCTGTGCGTTCGCCGCGCCCGGCGTGTTGCTCGTGCACGTGCAACAGAACCCCGACCACCCCGACTACGAGATCGCGGTGGAGTATTTACGCATCCTGCGCGAGGCCCGCGACGCGAACGGTCGCGCCATCGAGATCGTCGAGGTGCCGGCGCCGGCCACCCTCGAGAACGAGGACGGCTTCGTCGACTGGGGGTACATGAACCACTACGTCTGCAACGACGCCGTCATCCTGTGCACGTTCGACGACCCCAACGACCAGGTGGCCATCGACATCCTCGCCAAGGCGTACCCCGGCCGCGAGATCGTTCCCCACGATGCCCGCGACATCTTCAAGTGCGGCGGCGGCATCCACTGCATCACGCAGCAGCAACCGAAGGTCTGAGCCCTACACGCAGATGACCGGCACGATGCCGGACACCGCGCTCGCCAGTCGGCGGTCGGAGGTGAGCAGCGGGCAGCCGAGGTCGGCCGCCAGCGCTACATACATTGCGTCGTAGGTCGACACGCTGTGTCGCCATTCCCAGATCTGCCGCTCGTATGGCCAGACGGGGAGGTAGTCGATCGCGGCATCGGCGAACTGACTGCGGCACTGCTGTAGTTCGGCATCCGATGCAACACCGCTGCGTTCAAAGCTCCGCAGGCACTGATGCATCTCTGCGACGAGGATGTCGGGCGCGTACAGATCGTCCTCGAGGTGCGGAGCGATGAGATGGCCCCGGCTCGCATCGGTGAGGAAGTCGATGAGGCACGAGGCGTCGATCACTTTCATCGGGCGCGATTCGAGAGTTCGTCGTCGCGCTCGTGGCGGCCTTCGTCCAGCGCCTTCACGACCTCGCTGCGCGGCAGGTCGAGCTTCGGCGTGTTCATCACCTGAGCGATCCACTGTCGACGGCTGGGCCGCCGCAGGTCGCGGCGGATGAGGTCGAGCACGTAGTCGCTGATGGTGGCACCAGCCTCGGCTGCTCGCTCTCGCAACTGCTCGTGCATGTCGTCGGGGAGGTGCTTCACCTGCACGTTGCTCATGAGGGAAAAGTAGCATGTAAATGGCATGTTGATGGCATTTCTGCTGGTCGGGGTGAAGTTTTCTTGGATTTCGGCTTGACGAAGAAATCGAACACCAGTACGATTCGTGTATGGAAGTGCTCGACCGTTTCGCCGACCAGATGCTGGTCTCGCCCACCGAATTGGCGGCGCGTTGGGCTGAACTCGAGCAGCAGATGGCGCTCTTCGCGCTGGCGGCGGCGCACGTAGAGGGTGCTGGGTCGTGGGCCGACGACGGCTCGGTCACGATGCGCGCCTGGATGCGCGAGCACCTGCGCATGTCCGACGCCGATGCGGGTGTGTGGCTGCGGCGAGCCGGTCTGCTGAACCGCTACGAGGCATTCGCCGAATGTGCGCTCACCGGTGCGCTGTCGTCGTCGCAGTTGCGCGAGATCGAGAAGTGCGACCGACCCAAGTACCGTCCGCTCCTCAGCGAACTCCAGCGCGACCTGGCGGCTGATGTCGCCGATCTCGATGCTGCGCAGACCGCGCTCGCGTGCGGGTTGTGGCGCCAGCGTGCCGATGCGCTCGTCGACGCCGACGAACCGGCCGAAGAGCCGCACCGCACGCTGAACACGTCGGTCGCCGGCGACGGGCACCTACTCGGTCGTTTCAGCCTCGACCCTGCTGGGCGTCTGGAGTTCGAGACCGCCATCGGCAATGCGCTCACCTGGGAGGGCGCTGAGGAAACTCGCACTGCAGAGCAGCGTCGGGGCGACGCACTGTTCGACATCGTTGCCTTCTTCAACCTCAACCACGCCGGCAACGGCACCCCGCGGCACCATCCGCACGTGTCGATGTCGATGGACGTCGCCACCATGCATGCTCCGGCCGCCACCAACGACACCACGGGCGATCTCATCGACACCGGATGCGTCGGCACCAAGCTGTGCGATTGCATCATCCACACCATCCTTCGCTCGCCCGAAGGCACCCCTCTGGCGTACGGCCGGGCCACCTACTCCGTGCCCCGTCACCTGTTCCGCCAGGTGGCTGCTCGCGACGGTGGCTGCAGGTTTCCGGGCTGCACGCGGCCGGTGAAGTTCACCGAAGCGCACCACATCACCTGGTGGGAACGGCACGGGCTCACCGACTACGCCAACCTCGCCCTGTTATGCAGCCGGCATCACCACCTGGTGCATCGGCTCGACCTGCAGCTCCAGTGGGTCGGTGAATGGAACCTGCAGGTCACCTGGCCCAACGGCGCCAGTCGGGTGAGCGCGCCACGTGGTGCACCACCCACACACGCCCCGCTACGCAAGGCCGCCTGAATCCCACCCCGCATGCTGGGGTGGCTTCGGCGCGTGCCGGCACCGTCGCAGCGTGAAGCCTGGCTGCTCACGTCGTGAACTGCGGCCGAATCCGGCAGGATGGTCGGTCTGTGAGCAGCATCGTCGTCTCCGAACTCGAATACGCACCACCGGGGGCCGACTCCCTGTTCTTCGACGTCAGCTTTGGCGTGTCGCCGGGCGAACATGCCGCGTTGGTGGGCGCCAACGGCGTGGGTAAGAGCACCATCCTGCGCATCCTGTCGGGCGAGTACCAGGCCGACGAGGGTGAGTTTGCCCTGGGCGGCACCGTGCTCACCATGACCCAGGACGTGGGTATGTCGCGCCCCACCGACACGCTGCGCGAGATGCTGGTGGAAGTTGCGCCCGTGGAACTGCGCAACGCGGGTCGGGCCATGATCAGCGCCGAGAAGGCGATGCTCGATGGCAGCGACGACGGCATGCTGTTCGCCGAGGCCATCACCCACTGGGGCGACATGGGCGGCTACGAACTCGAGTCGCAGTGGGCCGCGGCCGCTCGACGCAGCGTGAAGACAGAGGTCACCGACTTCTCCACTCGCTTGGTCAGCGAACTCAGCGGCGGCGAACGCAAGCGACTGGTGCTCGACCTCCTGCTGAACTCCGGCGCCGACGTGCTGCTGCTCGACGAGCCCGACAACTATCTCGACATCCCCACGCGGGTGTGGTTGGAAGAGCAGATCAAGGCGTGCAAGAGCACGATCCTCATGGTCAGCCACGACCGCACACTGCTGGAGCGTGTGGCCACGAAGATCATCGTCATCGAGGGTTCGGGCTGCTGGGTGCACGGCGGTTCGTACGCCACGTTCCCCGAGGCTCGTCAGAAGCGGCAAGACCTGCTGGGCGATGCGCTGAAGCGATGGAACGACGAAGAGCGCCGCCTGTTCCAGCACATGAAGATCATGAAGCAGCGCGCTGCACAAAACTTCAAGAACGCCACGAAGGCCAACGGTGCCGAGACGCGGTGGGAGAAGTTCGTCGCCATCGGCCCGCCGCCCCCGCCGGTGCCCGACCAGCAGATCTATGTGTCGTTGCGCGGCGCCGACTCGGCCCGTCGAGTTGCCAAGCTCGAACAGGTGGCCATCGGCGATCTGTTCTTCCCGTTCAGCGACGAGGTGCACTTCGGTGAGCGCCTCGGCCTCATCGGCCCCAACGGCACCGGCAAGAGCCACCTGCTCGGCGCACTCGCCGGCAAGATCGACCTCGGTGAGGGCGAGATCACGTTCGGGCCGCGCACCTCCATCGGCATGTTCACCCAGGTGAACGATCGGCCCGACTTCAAGGGCAAGCAGTGCCTCGACATCGTGCGTCAGCGTGTGTTCGACGACGAGAAGAGCATGAAGTCGCTGGCCCGCTACGGCCTGGTGAACAACGCGCGCCAAGAGTTCCAGACGCTCTCCGGTGGCCAGAAGGCTCGGCTCGAGATCCTGTGCCTCGAAATCGAAGGCCACAACGTGCTGTTGCTCGACGAGCCCACCGACAACCTCGACATCGAGTCGTCCGAATCACTCGAGCAGGCACTCGACGGCTTTCAGGGCACGGTGGTGGCGGTCAGCCACGACCGCACGTTCCTGGCCAAGTTCGACCGGTTCGTGATGATCAACGACGACGGTGAGGTGTGGTCGCTGCCCGACTACGAGACGGCGATGGTGGCGTTGTCCGACCCGGCGCACATCAAGAACGTGCGCCTGGCCAAGCAACTCACCTGACCGAGGCCACCGCGTTCACCAGATCGAGTTGAGGACCCACCTCGGGGCCGGCCATCGGCCGCGAGGCGCGTACGAGCGCGAGGGCGTCGTCCACCTCCATGCCGAGCCGAACGAGGATGCAGGCCGCCAGCGTGCCGGCGCGGCCGATGCCGGCAGCGCAGTGCACCAGCAGATGCTCGCCATCGTCGAGTCGCCGCAGCAGTTCGTCCAGGAGGGGTTTCACGCGATCCAGGGGTGGTGCGTTGAGATCGTGGATGGGGAACCACACCGCAGTCGTGGCGCGATGGGCATGGAGCCATTCCGCGTACTGCGGCCAGTGGCCCGCCACCTCACGTTCCTCCACCAGGCACACCACTGTGGTGGCACCGCACTTGGCCATCGCAGCATGCACATCGGGCGCGATGGCGTGTTTGCCGCATAGCGAGAGGGCGCCCGGGGTGGCGGGCAGCGGCACGGTGTCGATGCCCCCGTCGCGGCCCCGAGGCCCCAGCCACTCCATGCCGTCGACGGTATCTGCCCACCAATAGTGTGCGGCGCATGGCCCTTCTTTCGTTCAGTCGCCGGCTTCGCGACCTCGCCGATGCGGCACCCGACCGCCTTGCTGTCACCTGCGGAGCTGAGGCGCTCACCCGCAGGGAGCTGGTGACGGCAGGCAACGACCTTGCGGTGCATCTGCAACAGCTTGGCGTGGAGGAGGGCGACATGGTGACCGTCGCCGTACCGAACAGCATCGATTGGTTCATCGCCTATCTGGGCATCTGGCGTCTCGGCGCCATCCCACAGCCCATCTCTGCCCGGCTGCCGCAGCGCGAAGTGGATGCGCTGCTGGAGCTGGCAAACCCTGGCGCCGTGGTGGGTCTGGAACAAGCAGCTGTGGGCGGCCGCCCGCATGTGCCGTTCGGGTTTCGTGCGCCGCATGCCGACGCTTCGCATCTGCCCGAGCTGGTGTCGCGTGCGTGGAAGGCGCCTACGTCGGGTGGCAGCACCGGCCGGCCGAAGCTCATCGTGTCGGGCGATCCGGCGCTGTTCAACACCGACGACCCCCCGGCCTTAGCACTGGGAACGGATGGTTGCCTGGTGATGCCCGGGCCGCTCTATCACAACGGGCCTGCCGTGTGGAGTTGCCAGGCGTTGCTGAACGGCAACCACGTTGCGCTGCTGTCGCGCTTCGATGCCGAGGGCACCCTTGCCGCCATCGAGCAGTACCGCGGCACGGTGCTCTACATGGTGCCCACGATGATGAAGCGTATTTGGCGCCTCCACGATGATGTGCGGCACCGCTACGACCTGAGCAGCCTGCGCGTGGTGTGGCACCTCGCCGAGCCGTGCCCCGAATGGCTGAAGCAGTGCTGGATCGACTGGCTGGGGGCTGAGCGGATCTACGAGCTCTATGCCGGCACCGAGGCGCAGACGGCGACGATCATCACCGGAGCCGAGTGGCTGGCACACCGCGGTTCGGTGGGTCGGCCGGCCGACGGAACGGTGAAGATCACCGATGAGGACGGCAACGACATGCCGGTGGGCGAGAAGGGCGAGGTGTGGATGCGCAACCCGCGCGACACGCCCACGTACCACTACGTGGGTGCGCAGGCTCGCACGTTGGAGGGCGGCTGGGAGTCGCTCGGCGATATGGGCCACCTGGATGCCGACGGCTATTTGTATCTCGGCGATCGCGCCGCCGACATGATTCTCAGTGGTGGCGCCAACATCTACCCGGCCGAAGTAGAGGCGGCGTTGCAGGAGCATGAAGGCATCCACTCCTGCGCCGTCATCGGCCTCCCCGACGAGGACAAGGGCAACACCGTTCACGCGATCATCGAGGCCGACGCAGGCAGCCTGGACCTCGACGAGTTGCGAACGTTTCTTGCTGACCGACTGGTGGTCTACAAGCAGCCGCGCACGTTCGAGTTCGTGAATGCTGCGGTGCGCGACGACGCCGGCAAGGTGCGGCGCTCCGCACTTCGCCAAGAACGCATCGATGGCCTTGCTGCAGGGACATGGAGCCCCTAGTGGGAACCGAAGCACTCACTGGGCAGACGGTGGAGTTGTTGCAGACGCTCATCCGCAACCGGTGCGTCAACGACGGCACGGCCGAGAGCGGCCACGAGGTGCGCAACGCCGATGTGTTGCGTCAGTACCTCGGCAACACCGGCCTCGACGTGCAGCAGTACGAACCCACCCCCGGCCGCGGTTCTCTGGTGGCGCGCATCGAAGGCAGCGATCCGACGGCGCCGAAGCTGTGCTTGATGGGCCACACCGATGTGGTGCCGGTGAACGAGGCCGGCTGGACACACGACCCCTTCGGTGGCGAGCTGATCGATGGTGAGGTGTGGGGGCGAGGTGCTGTGGACATGCTGAACCTCACTGCATCGATGGCGGTGGCGTTCCGGGATCTGGCGCAGACCGGGTTTCGGCCCCGGGGCGATCTCATCTACTTCGCTGTTGCCGATGAAGAGAGCGGCAGCGCGCACGGCATGCAGTGGATGGCCGACCACGAACGCGATGCCATCTGGGCCGACTATGTGCTCACCGAGAACGGCGGCCTGCACAGCGGCCCGAAGGACCAGCCCTACGTCGGTATCAACGTGGGGGAGAAGGGTGTGGCGTGGCGCAAGCTCCGCATCCACGGCATCCCCGGACATGGCAGCCAACCGTTCAAGGCCGACAACGCCTTGATGACCGCGGCAGCGGTGATGCAACGCATCGGGGCGTACCGGCCGTCGCCGCGGTTCCATGAACTGTGGCGCACGCAGGTGGAGACGCTCGGGGTTCCGCCAGAGGTGCAGCGGGAGTTGCTGGATGCGGAACGCATCGACGCGTTTCTGGATGCCATGCCGGCTGGTGGTGCCGCAGCCCATCTGCACGCGTGCACCCACACGACCTTCTCGTGCAACACCGTCGCCAGCGGCAGTGCAGGCCCGATGAAGACCAACGTGATTCCCGATTGCGTCGACATCGGGGTGGACGTTCGGACCCTTCCCGGCGAGACGGCCGACGATGTGGATGCTCACCTGAGGTCGGCGCTCGGTGACCTCTACGATCGTGTGGACATCGAGATCGTGATGAACGACCCGGCCTCCATCAGTCGCATCGACACGCCGCTCTGGGATTCGTTGGCGCGCAGCATCGCGAAGCCGTTTCCGGCAGCGCGCCCCACGCCCCAACTGATCGTGGGGTTCACCGACAGCCGCGTCTACCGCAACATGGGGGCGGTCTCCTATGGCGCTGGGCTGTTCAGTCCCGACCTGGATCCATCGGACTTCGGCCGTCGCTTCCATGGGCATGACGAACGCATCGATGTCGAGAGCTTGCGCCTCACCACCGGCCTGTGGCTCGACGTGGCGCGCGATCTGCTCGCCTGACCCGTCGGGCGGATTTTGCTGTTCTGAGGTCGCGTTAGGGTGGCCTCTGTGGCTACGCGCCGTCGATTCGGGGGAATCGGTTGGTCGAGGTGGCCGCGCGCCCGTTCGGCCGAATGGATGTGCACCTCCGGCACCGTGCTGAGCGCCACGGTGCAGGTCGGGGGCACCTCGAGCGACCGGGTGGCGCAACCGTTGGTCTTCTACTCGTATCAGGTGAACGGCGAGGTGTACCAAGGGAATCGCGTGCGCTGTTCGACCGAGGCTGCTGCTGTCATGGAACGCTGCCAAGCCGGAGCTGCGGTGCGCGTGTTCTACGACCCGGCCAACCCTGCGGACTCCACGTTGCGGTTCTGACCGGCGCGTGCTCGACCCCACTAGGGGCCATGGTCCCCGGATGTCCCTGCGTGTAGAGACCGTTGCGGCGGGTCGGGATCGTACGGTGTGGGAATGGAACTTGAGAAGCTGTTCGGCCTCCCAGCTCACCCGCTGCTGGTGCATCTCCCCGTGGTGTTGATTCCACTGTCGGGCATCATCGCCATCGTCTTCGCCTTCAAGTCGGCCTGGCTCGACCGCTATGGCTGGCACCTCGTGGCGCTCACGTTCGTGGGCGCCGTCGGTGGAGTGCTCGCCGCCGGTAGCGGCGAGGGCCTGGCAGCGCTGCAGCGCCGCGCTGGTGTGCCGTTGCAAGCCGGGGCAGACGATCACTTCGAGCTCGGTGAGACCGCACGCAACATGGGCCTGCTGTTCTTCCTGGTGGTGTTCGCCGTAGTTGCGGTTCGTTGGTACGCCCGCAAGCAGGCAGCCGACGTCGGCGATGGTGCCGACAGCCTGTGGTCCAAGCTGAACACCAAGGGTGTCGCTGTCGCGATGG
The DNA here is from genome assembly GCA_903919455.1 of uncultured Acidimicrobiaceae bacterium. GTDB lineage: Bacteria > Actinomycetota > Acidimicrobiia > Acidimicrobiales > Ilumatobacteraceae > UBA668. The sequence continues at coordinate 23,384 of CAIXIJ010000059.1, forward strand.
CCGTGGTGCTCGTGTTGTCGGCGGGCGCCGCCACGTACTCCATCAGCGCTGCAGGTCACCAGGGTGCGAAGTTGGTCTGGGACAAGGGCAGCGGCACACAGGGTGGTGCCGGGGGCTGACCCTCCGAGCACGACGCCCAAGCCACCGTTTCATAGGCTGCGGCGATGAGTACTCACCCGTTCGAAGGTCGACCGCTTCCTCAGTGGTACGAGGATGCGAAGTTCGGCATCTTCATCCACTGGGGTCCGTACGCAGTGCCCTGCTTCGCTCCGGTCGATCACGACATGGGCGAACTGATGCATGCCGGCGACTGGGAAGCCGTGTTTCGCAACAGCCCGTACACCGAGTGGTACCTCAACTCGTGGGCCATCGAGGGCAGCGACACCGAAGCGCATCATGCGTCGATGTACGGCGACCGAACGTACGAGAGCTTCGTGGAGGAGTTCCGCGAGCGGTCGAGGGGCGTCGACGTGTCGCACTGGGTGGAGTTGTTCCAACGTGCCGGCGCTCGTTATGTGGTGCCGGTCACCAAGCACCACGATGGCTTTCTGATGTGGCGCAGCGATGTGCCGAACCCGTTCAAGCAACACTGGATGGCGGAACGCGACCACATGGCCGAACTGGCCGCGGCCACGCGTGAGGCTGGCATGCGCTTCGGGCTGTACTACTCCGGGGGTATCGACTGGACCTTTCAGCCGCCGCCCATTCGCGACCTTGCAGGGCTGTTCGCCTGCACGCCGTCGTCGCCCGAGTATGCCGAGTATGCAGTGGCGCACGTGCACGAGCTGATCGAGCGCTTCCAGCCGAGCGCGCTGTGGAACGACATCGGCTGGCCATCCAGCCTCGACCCCAACGACATCATCGGCCACTACTACGCGGCCGTGCCTGACGGTGTGGTGAACGATCGTTTCAACCCCATCGCCGCCGCCGTCGGTCAACTTCACTGCGACTTTCGTACCCCGGAGTACAGCACCACCGCAGCGGTGGGGAAGTGGGAAGTGTGCCGCGGCATCGGTCGCAGCTTCGGCTACAACCGGATGGAGAACGAGAGCACCTTCCCGACGGTGGACGACAACATCTGGATGATGTGCGACATCGTTGCCCGCGCCGGCAACCTGCTGTTGAACGTCGGGCCCAGTGCAGATGGCCAGATCCCGATGGCGCAGGTGCTGCGCCTCACGGCGCAGGGCTGGTGGTTGCGGATCAATGGTGATGCCATCTACGGCACCACCGGCATGGGCACGGCCACCACCGGCGACGGACGCGACGTGGGCTACACCCGCCGCGGTGATGCGTCGTACGCCATCGTTCGCGGGGCCCCTGCCGGTGAAGTGAGCTTCCCCTTCGTCGATCCGGGTGCGGGTGCGCAGGTGCGAATGCTGGGCAACTCGCGTGTGCTTCCCCACTCGTGGCACGACGGCACGCTGCGTATCACGGTTCCGGATCACCTGCCGGCTGCACCGGCAACGGTGTTCGCTATCAACGGTTAGGGCGCTGGGAAACGGAGTGCGGGTAGGGTTCGCTGGTGACCGCATCGCTGCCTATCCGAGCAGCGGTCTACCTAGCCGCCATCTGCAGCGTGGGGCTTGGAGTGGGTCTCATGGTGGAGGCCCGCCTGGGTGCTGCCCCGAACGATGTGTTGAACACAGGCTTAGGGCACACGCTCGGCATCGGCGTGGGGACGGCCGCATGGCTCACCGGCGTGGTGGCCATGGCCCTTGGCTGGATGCTCGGACGTCGGCCTCGAATCGCCACCGTGGTGGGCAGTGTGATCGTTGGTCTGGCGATCAACACCACCTTGGCGGTGCTGCCCACACCCCATGCGCTCGGGGCGCGCGTCGGCTTTCTGGCGTTGGGCCTCGTCGTGGTGTGGTGCGCCATCACGGGCGTGGTGTCGGCAGATGTGGGTGCCGGACCGCTGGAACTGGTGATGCTCGGCGTGATGGACCGCGGCATCAGCATTCGGGTGGCGCGCTGGGCTGAGGAACTCGTGCTGTTGGGGCTGGGGCTCCTGCTCGGCGGCGCGGCAGGTGTGGGCACTGCGCTGTTCGCGTTCGGTACCGGTCCGGTGCTGGCGGTCACGCTGCCCTGGGCCACCGCCCGCCTGGGCACACAACTCAGTGAGCCCGCCGACGTGGCGTCGGTGGCTTCCTGAATCGGTTCAGGCAGCGATGAAGTCGGCCAGACGCGCTGCCAGCTCGACACGGTAGGCCTCTGCTCGCTCGAGCTTGAGGTGCTCGTAGCCCCGCACCTTGTCGGGCAGCGATGCAATGGCCACAGCTTCGGCGGTGTTGGCGGATGTGAGCGCTGCCAGCAGCGCATCGATTGCGTCGATGTACTCGGGCACCATCGCTCGTTCCAGCTTGCGGACCGCTGCGTACCCGAACGGATCGAGCGCCGTGCCGCGCAGCCGCTTCATGGATCGCAGCAGGCGAAATGTGGGTGCCGCGGTGGTGCGTAACCCGATCTTGTTCTTCATGCCCAGGGACCGAAGTGCGGGCGGGTGCAACAGGAACGTGGCCTTCTTGGGTGCGCCATCCAGCAAGAGTCGGGCCACCTCGTACTCGTCTTTGTAGGCCATCAGCTTGTGGAGGTTCCGAGCGACTGCCTCGGTGAACTCGGGCACGCCTGCAGCGTCGACTCGCTCGATGACCGCAGAGAATCGGGCGGCGTACGCAGCCGACTGATACCCGGTGAGGTCGGCGACGAGGCGTTCGATCAGCGGCATGTCGGGGGAGGGGTCGCGAAGGCCGGCTGCCGCCTCCACGGTGGTGGAGTCGACCTGCCATGCGCGGCCCCAGCGGAAGGCCGTGATGTTCTTTTCCACCGACACGCCGTTCAGTTCGATGGCCCGTTCCATCAGTTCGGCGTGCACGGGTAGGTGCCCGGCCTGGAGCGCCACGCCCAGCATGAAGACGTTCACGGTGCCCTCATCGCCGAGCAGCGCCTGCACGATCTGTTGAGCGTTCACCCGGAGCTGCTCGTGCGTGTGTGAGGCCAGTCGCTCGTTCACCTCGTCGAGCGGATAGGCGCGGTCGGGGTGAATCACCATGGCGCCGGTCGGTACAGCGGCGCTGTTCACCACCATCTTCGTTCGGTCGGCGCTGGTGGTGTGCATGGTGGCGTCGTTGCCCGCTACGAGTTGATCAAACGCGATCAGCAGGTCGACGGAACCCGCGGTGGCCTTGTTCGACGGGTGTGGCGCAGCGAGCGAAAGGCGAAGGTCGCTGACCACGGGGCCGGCCTTCTGCGAGAGGCCTGTCTGGTCGAGGCCGCGCACGTGGTAGCCCTGCAGCATCGCCGCCGTGCCGATGATCTGCGCCGATGTGACGACGCCGGTGCCGCCGATACCGGAGAGCCTGATGGTGCATTCCTCCACCGGCAGCAAGCTCGGCGAGGGGGACACGGGCGGGATGACCGTGGGTCGACTCGCGGTGGATGCGCCGCTTCGGTCGACCGGTACCTTCATGAAACTCGGGCAGTCGCCTTCCATGCACGACAGATCGAAGTTGCACGATGCCTGATCGATGCGCGTCTTGCGGCCGAACGCCGTGTCGACGGGTTGCACCGAGAGGCAGTTGCTCTTGTCGCCGCAGTCGCCACAGCCTTCGCACACGCGCTCGTTGATGACCACCCGAAACTTCGGCGTGTCGATCTTGTTGCGTTTGCGGTCGCGTCGCTTCTCGGCTGCGCAGCGCTGATCGTGGATGAGGATGGTGCAGCCGGGAACCATCGAGAGCACCTGCTGGGCCTCGACGACGCGGCTGCGACCCCACACGCGGACACCGGAGGGCACGTCGTTCATCCGGTATCGGGTGATGTCGTCGGTGGTGATGATCACCTCACGGGCGCCTTCTGCCAACAGCACCTTCACCAGCGTGAGCACATCGAGTTGACCGAACGGATCTTGGCCGCCGGTCATGGCCACAGCGCCGTTGTAGAGGATCTTGTAGGTGATGTTCGACCCGTTGGCGATGGCGGCGCGTACCGCCGTCATGCCCGAGTGGAAGAGCGTGCCGTCGCCGATGTTCTGGATGATGTGCTCGTCGTCGACGAACGGTGCCATGCCGAACCATTGGGCGCCTTCGTTGCCCATTGCGGTGAGCCCCACGATGTTGCCGACGCGCTCGGGTTCCATCATCAGCACCATGCTGTGGCATCCGATGCCGCCTCCGATGAGCGCGCCGTCGGGCACCTGGGTGGAGGTGTTGTGCGGGCAACCGCTGCAGAAGTACGGCGTGCGGGCCACCGACAGCGGGATGAGTTGGCGCTGGGCGGGCGGGGGTGGGGTCATGCGCTCGCCGAGGCGTGACGCCAGCCGGGAGCGCAGTCGTGGCGCGATGGCGTCGGCTTCCAGCGTGCCGGTGGACGGAAAGAGGGGCGACTCGTCGGGGTTGCGACGGCCCACCACCATCGGGTGATTGGCCCGGCCGAACAGCGCGTCCTTCACCAACCATTCGAGGTTCTGCGACTTCTCCTCCACCACGATCACCTCGGACAGGCCATCGGCGAACTCGCGCACTTGGGCGATGTCGAGCGGTACGGGCACGCCGAGCTTGAACAGTCGGATACCGGCGTCGCGCAGATCGTCGGCGGTGCGGAAGCCGAGCAGTCGCAGTGCCTCCAGCACCTGGTGGTACGTCTGTCCGGTGGCGACGATTCCCACCCAGTCGTTCCCGCCGCGTACGGCGACGGTGTTGAGGTGATTGGCGACGGCGTACTCGCCGGCGAGACGGAGTCGGATCTCGTGGAACTCTCGTTCCATGTCGAGGGAGTACGGCGTGAGAATCTTTCCGGACGGGTGCGGTACCCACACCTTTCCGTCCACCTCCATAGTGGGCACGACCGGGGTGATGCGCTCATGGTGCACCTCCACCGAACCGGTGCCGTCGGCCACGGCCTCCACCACCTTGATGCTCACCCACAGCCCACTGGCGCGCGACATGGCCACGGCGTGGCGACCGAGGTCGATGGCCTCCTGCACGTCACCCGGGTAGACGATGGGCATGTTGAGGTCGACCAACGTGGCACCGCTCGACGATGGCAACGTGCTGCTCTTCGCGCTGGGGTCGTCGCCCACGAGGGCCACTGCGCCGCCCATCGCCGAAGTGCCGGCGAACGTGGCATGTCGCAGTGCATCGCTGGCCCGGTCGAGTCCGGGTGCCTTCCCGTACCAGATCCCGAGAATGCCGTCGTACCGGCAGGTGTCGAGGGTGACGGCCAACTGCGACCCCATCACGGCAGTGGCGGCGAGTTCCTCGTTCATGCCGGGCTGGAACACCATGCGGAGCCCATCTGCCTCGGCCAGCTTTGCGGCGGCGGCGGCGTCGCGGTCGTAGTTCGCCAGCGGGCTACCGGGATAGCCGGTCACGTAGGCGGCGGTCACCAGACCGGCGCGTCGGTCGGCGCGCAACTGCTCGTATGGCAGGCGAGCCAGGGCCTGCGAGCCACTGAGGAACACCCGCCCCTCGTCCACTCGGTACCGGTCGGACAGCTGGTAGTCGTCGATCAGCGCCACGGGGAGATCTTGTCACCTTCCACTCCGCGCCGCGTGCGAAGCAGAATGGGCGCCGTGGCAAAGGGTGGAACTCCGGCAATCGTCTCGCTCCAGTCGGCGGGGGCTGCGTTTGTCGTGCACGAGTTTCACCACGAGCCGGGGGAGAAGCACTACGGCCAGGTGGCTGCGGAGGCTCTTGGCGTGGAGCCCGAGCGAGTGTTCAAGACGCTGGTTGCCAACCTCACCACCGACAGGGGTGTGGAGCAGGTGGTGGGCATCGTGCCGGTGAGCGGGCAGCTGTCGCTGCGCGAACTCGCCGTTGCGCTCGACGGCAAGCGCGCCGAGATGTGCCCCACCGACGTGGCCGAACGCATCACGGGCTATGTGGTGGGTGGTATCAGCCCGTTCGGACAGAAGAAGCGTTTGCGCACTGCGATCGACGAGACCTGCGTGCTGTTCGACACCATCTTCGTGAGCGGCGGCAAGCGGGGTCTCGACCTCGAGATCGCACCCGATGTGCTGATGCGCGTGCTGGCTGCCGTCGCGGCCCCCATCGGCACCTGACCCGAGGGTTCAGTTCGCCGGCCGGGGCTTGCGCAGGGTGGCTTCGATCCGCGCCACGCGGGTGCGGGCTGGTGGATGGCTCGCCGCCACCTTGTCGCGCCACGATGTGGGCCGATCGCTCCCGAACTCCGCCAGCGCCCGACGCAGCGCCATGGCCAATGGCCGGCCGAAGCCCATCGTGACGACCCTCGCATCGGCCTGGAACTCGGCGTTGCGGCCCACTGCATTCGAGAGTGCGTTGCTCACAATGAGGCCGCTGAGGAACACCCACGACACAGCAGTGAGCGCCGCTGCAAGGAGCCGTCCCAGCGCGGTCATGGCCGATGAGTGCTGCACGAAGCTGGTGGTGGCAGCCGATGCCACGTTCTGCAGGAAGAACCCGATGCGGGCCAGCAACAGCACCGGTACCGACAACCACTGCGCCACCGAGAGCGCCACCACATGCAGTCCGAGATGGTGACTCAGTTCGTGGGCCAGCACGCCGCTGAGTTCGTCGCGCGGCAGCGCATCGAGCGCATACGTGGTGACCACCACCAGGTGACCGCCACAGGCAAACGCGTTGAGCTCGTTCGACGGCAACACCGTCAACACATAGCGATTCGCTGGCAGGTCGTTCACCTGGAGCACGGGCTGCCAGGCAGGCATCAGGATCGATCGCTCGTCGTCGGTGGGTCGGCGAGCTCCGAGCAACGGTGCCAGCACATACAGCTGGAACGGCCGGAAGAACAGCAGCACTACGGCGAGCAGGTAGAGCCCTGCGAACGCCAGATAGGAGAGGTGCCACACCAGACGGATCGGGAACCAGAACACAGCGATGGCCAACAGCCACACCGGTACCACGGCGACAAGCGGAGCGATGGACGCGACGGCGGACGACTCCAGATGTCGCCGTGAGGAGGAGGGTTGGCGCGTCGTGTCCACTTACCAACAGGTTACGAGCCGCCGAGTGCCTGCTGGTCCGTGGCATCCACACCGAATCCTGAGAAATGTCTCTCGCCCGAGATGAATTCGGCCGATACCTACTGCGCACCTCCGAGGGAGGAGCAGGCCCATTGCGGCGCGCCCGAGTGAATGAGGAGGCGAGGGAGTGGCGATCACGACGCCGGTGACGCGAGAGCACCACAGCGGAGACCCGACGGTGGAGGACCTGCTCGAGCAGGCCCGTCTGCACGAGGACGCCGAACCGAATCGTGCTCGTTTGTTGGTCCAGCAGGCCCGTGTCCTCGCCCGTGCTCACCAAGACCAGGCGGGTGAGGCCGAAGCGCTGTATCGCATCGCCGAACTCTCGTATGCGGCTGGGTCGAGCCATGAAGCGTTCGCTGTGGCGCTGGAAGCCAGAGATCTTGCTCACGACGTGGGTGCCGTGAACACCCAGGTGTCGGCCCTCAACCTCATTGCTGCGGTGCAGTACCACGCAGCCAACTTCGCCGAGGCACTTGCATCCGCGACCGCTGCGCTCGAGCTGTATCGCACCACAGGGAAGCGAACCTCGGAAGGCCACCTGCTGAACTCGCTGGCCGTCATTCAGCACAGTCTCCACGACACCGACAGGGCGATCGTCACCTACGAGGCCGCATTGATGGCCAACAAGGGCGAAGACCGGCCCGACCTCGATGCCGTCACGTTGGCGAACATGGCCAAGGTTCGTGCCGATCGCAAGGAAGAGCTGTTGGCCGTGAGCCTCGGCGAGTCGGCACTGGCGCTGGCGAAGGAACATGCACCGGAGATCGTGCCGGAGATCCTTGCTCGCTTGGCCGCCGCCTACGCGGCGCTGAACTCCGTGGATCGTGCCGCCAGCTGTCTCGACGAGGCCGATGGTGTGCTGCGCGACCGCACGGCCCGTCGCGTTGCTCTCTCGCCCGGCAGCGTGGTGATGGTGCGCATCGCTCGCGGTGAGTTGTACGTGGCCCAACATCTCCGCGACCACGCGTTGCGTGAATGGGGCGACGCACTGGAACTGGCCACGCAGGCGAACATGACCGAGACGGCACTGGGCTTGCGCGAGAAGTTGGCGAACCTCAACCGCGACATGGGACGTTTCGAGCAGGCGCTGCTGCACCAGGAAGCGCGCTATGCGCTGAACGAAGCGATGCTGAGGTCGGGTATCGATCTGCGGATCTCGACGCAACGAATCGAGCACGACACAGAGACCGCTCGTCTGCAAGCGGAGATCATGCGGCTGCGTACCACCGAGCTGGAGCAGATGGTGCAGGCCCGCACCGACGAGATGCAGCGATTCCAGGTGGAGGCATTCCGCCGCATCGCCGTGATGTCGGAGTACTTCAACAACGACACGGCGAACCACCCCGGCCACGTCGGTGAGCTCGCGGCAGCGATGGCCCTCGATCTCGGCCTCGACGACGAGTTCGCTGAACGCCTCAGCCTGGCGGCGCAGTTGCACGACATCGGCAAGGTCGGCGTGCCCGACGTGCTGCTGATGAAGCCCGGTTCGCTCACCGCCGCCGAGTTCGATCGCATGCAGTCACACACACTGTTCGGGCACGAGATTCTCCGCCAGGGCCAGACCCCGGTGCTGCAACTTGCAGCAGAGGTGGCTCATCATCATCACGAGCGATGGGACGGCACCGGTTACCCGGGAGGTCTGTCTCGCACGGCCATCCCGCTCTCGGCGCGCATCGTTGCGGTGGCCGACGTGTACGACGCGTTGGTGAGCGAGCGCATCTACAAGGGGCCGTGGGAGTGCGCCGAATCGGTGAACTACATCCTCGGCGGGCGCGCCATGCAGTTCGACCCGCAGGTGGTTGACGCGTTCATCCGCGTGATGCTGCGGCGGGACCCTTCGCTGGACTCGCAGCTCGACCGGTCAGCGCTCGATTGACCCAGTCGCCTACGAACTGTGCCAGCTCATCGATGGGCATCTGCACCCGGCCCATCCGGTGTGCGTGGCTGAACGACGACACCGCACCCATCACGCCCACCGCATAGAACGCGGGGTCGGCATCGGGCACCATTCCGGCTGCCTGGGCTTCCTCCACGAGGCGGCGCACGTCGAGTGCGTACACATCGCTGCCTTCCTTCAACACGGCCGCCAACGAGTCGTCGGTGCGTTCCACGTCGAGAAGGGCGAAGTACGGCTGGTGCTCCGCCATGAACCGCACGCTGGCTTCGGCGCCCTGACGGATGCGAACCACGGCGTCGGCGTCGGGGTCCATCGCTGCGGCCTGGGCGCGACGCAGGCGCTGCCGCATGGTGCGGACCAACTCGGCGAAGAGGGTCTCCTTGGTGGGGAAGTACCAGTAGAACAACCCTTTGGCCACGCCGGCTGCAGCACAGATGTCGGAGATGCGCGTGGCGCCGTAGCCCCGGTCGGTGAACAACTGCTCTGCGGCCTGCAGCAGTTGCTGCTTGCGCTCTTCGCCCTGTTCGGTGTGCCGCCGGGAGTCCACCATGGCGTCAGTCGATCATGCCTTGACTCTCGGGTCAATCCTGCGGAGGGTCGGCACGTACACTCGACATCATGGCGGCCTCCCGCAGCGAACGCATCGAGACCCGAACCCGCAACGAGAAGTGGAAGAACCCACCGCTGCGCATCGAGATGTTGGAGTGCATCAACTGCGACGCCTGCCTGCGGCACTGCCCTTCGCACTTCGGTGCCATCTTCAATCACGGGCCCGACGTGGTGATCGTTCCGGAGCTGTGCAGCGGGTGCGACAAGTGCCTGCCGGTCTGCCCGGTGAACTGCATCTACCCCTTCCCGGAGTGGCAGAGCGAGGGTTCGCCCGCCGAATGGTGGGACGACGCTGGCGGACCCGACGACCCTTACGCCTGACATACTGCAGGCCATGACGAACCTCATTCCCGGGGCCGAGCCCTGGTCGCACCACGGCGAGGGCCCGCATGGCGCGCTCGTTGTTCATGGTTTCACCGGCAACCCGGGCAGCATGCGCGGCGTCGCTGAGGCGTTGGCTGCCGCTGGGTTCCACGTGGAGATGCCGCTGCTGCCCGGTCACGGCACCACGGTGGACGACATGTTGTCCACGCGTTGGGCCGACTGGCATCGCGGTGCCGAGGCGGCGTATCAGGCGTTGGCGGCTCGATCGCAGAAGGTGGTCGTGGTGGGGCTCAGCATGGGCGGAGCCCTCACCCTGCGCCTCGGCGCCGATCATCCCGAGATTGCTGGGCTGGTCTGCATCAACCCCGCCACGCAGCCCCAAGCCCCCGAAGTCGTGGAGATGATCCAGGGCATGATCGATGGTGGCACCGACGTGATGCCGGCCATCGGTAGCGACATCGCCGACCCCGACGCCCACGAGTCCGCCTACGAGGCCACGCCGCTGGCCCCGCTGCTGTCGCTCGTGCAGGACGGTCTTGCTCCGTTGGTCCACGAGTACCCGCGTATCGCCACGCCGCTGCTGCTGTTGAACTCGCCCCAGGATCACGTGGTCGAGCCGGCGCAGGGCGACTTCCTGGCCGAGCACTATGGCGGTCCGGTGGAGCGCGTGATGCTCGAGCGGAGCTACCACGTGGCCACGCAGGACTTCGACAAGGAACTGATCTTCGAGCGCACCGTCTCCTTCGCTCAGCGAGTGACGGCCTGATCCGTGCGGCTCGTCGCTGGCATTCCCAGCCCCTCGAACGGCACGCTCGACATCGGGCCGTTGTCGATTCATGCCTACGGTCTGATGATCGCGCTGGGCGTGGTGGCAGGCGTATGGCTGGCGGGCAAGCGTCTCGAAGCGTCGGGTGCCGGCACCCGCGACGACATGACCAACATCTCGATGTGGGCAGTCGCCGGCGGCGTCATCGGCGCCCGGATCTACTACATCATCACCGACAAGAGTGAGCCATGGCGAGAGCCTGGCAAGTGGATCAAGATCTGGAATGGCGGCCTCGGCATTCCCGGTGGCCTCATGCTCGGAGTGCTCGTCAGTGTGTGGGCAGCGAAGCGTCGCGGCGTCAGCGTGCCGATGCTGCTGACTGCTGCGGCTCCGGCCATCCCGTTGTCGCAATCCATCGGCCGATGGGGCAACTGGTGGAATCAGGAGCTGTTCGGTCGGCCCACCACGCTGCCGTGGGGGCTCGAGATCGATGATGCCCACCTGCCGGCCGGCTACGCCTCGGGCACGCTGTTCCACCCGACGTTCCTCTATGAGTCGTTGTGGAACATGGGCCTGTGCATCATGCTGCTGTTCATCGACAAGAGGGTGAAGCTGCGCCCAGGTCGGTTGATGGCCGTCTACGTGGTGGGCTACTCGATCGGTCGCTTCTGGGTGGAGGGTCTGCGCATCGACCCCGCCAACAGCGGTGGTGGCTGGCGGTTGAACCAGTGGATGGCGGTCGTGTTCTTCCTGCTCGCCGGTGGCTATCTGGTGCTCGACTCGATTCGACATCGCCACGATGTCGTTCCGGCAGAAGCCCCGGTGGAACTGGTCGACTACGTTGCCGAGGATGAGTGACGACGTAGTCCTGTACGAGCTGCGCGAGCCCGGTATCGCGCTGCTCACCCTGAACCGTCCCGACCGACTGAACGCATGGAACGGCGAACTTGCGACGCGCTACTTCACGCTGCTCGACCAGGCCGCTGCCGACCCGGCCGTGAAGGTCATCGTGGTCACGGGTGCAGGCCGAGGTTTCTGCGCCGGTGCCGACATGGACACGCTCCAGGGCATCGGTAACTCGGCTGGTTCCGGTGGCGCAGAGGCCGCCGCTGGTGGCCGACCGCAGTACCACACCACGCTCATTCCCAAGCCGGTGATCGCTGCCGTGAACGGTGCGTGCGCCGGCATCGGCATGGTCCAGGCGCTGATGTGCGACATCCGTTTCGCAGCCGCTGGCGCGAAGTTCACCACCGCCTTCGCCCGTCGGGGCCTCATCGCCGAGTACGGCATGTCGTGGGTGCTGCCGCGCCTCATCGGTACGGCCCGGTCGCTCGACCTGTTGTATTCGGGTCGCGTGGTGCTGGCTGAAGAGGCTGCCCAGATGGGCATGGTGAACGAAGTGGTGCCCGCAGAGCATCTGCTGGACCGCACGCTCGAGTTCGCAGCCGAACTGGCCACCTACTCGTCGCCCACCTCGATGGCCGTCATGAAGCGTCAGGTGTACGCCGACTGGGATCGCACCGTGGTGGCCGCCACCGATGATGCAGTCGGGCTGATGAAGGCATCGTTGCGCCGGGCCGACTTCAAAGAGGGCGTTGCGAGCTTCCTGCAGAAGCGCGTCCCGAGCTTCCAGCCCGTGCAAGACGCCTGACGCCTGATGCCAGGCGTCAGCCGAGCGAGCGCAACTGCTCGGCCAGCACCTCGGGAATGACCGGGTTGAAGTACTCGCCGCAGGCCACTTCGGCGGCGGCGATGAAACGCGGCACCCCTGCCGACCGCCACGGCGACACGATCTCGATGTTGCACCACGCCTGGGGCCACTGGTTGCCGTCGGCGGGTTGCTGATACACCCACATCATGTACGGCAGTGGCTGGTCGTACAGGCGGTCGAGGCGGTCGAAGACGTCCACCAACAGCGCCGCGAGGCCGTCGCGCCCGGTGTCGTCGAGCGATGCCAGGTTGGGCGCCTGCACCTTCGGGGCGATCGAGATGGCGATGGGGTAGGTGCCAGCGATGGGAACGGCGGCGATCCAGCCATGGGTGTCGGCGACCAGTCGTTCGCCGGGTTCGAGATCGGGGGCCCAGTCGGCCTCCAGCAGGCGCAGCGGTCGATCGGGAATGTGGTCGTACGCGTAGATCTGTCCGTGCGGGTGAGCGATCGTGGCACCCACTTCGGGTCCGCGATTTTCGAAGCACAACACGAAGTGCACGTCGTCGCGGGCGCTCAGCGCTGCGGTGCGTTCGGCCCACAGGTCGATGACCTTTCGTGCGCCGGGCACTCCCAGCGAGGCGAACGTGGCGTCGTGCTCCGGTGTGTACAGCACCACCTCGCATCGGTCGCCCTGCATGGCGGGCCAACGGTTGGGGAACCAGCGAACGTCGTACGGTTCCGGTGCCTCCAGCCCGCCGAGGCAGAATGGGCAACCGGTGGAGGGCAGGTTGGGTCGGGCCTGACGGGTACCCACCACGTGTACCCGGGTACCGAGGAATGGGTCGATTCGGATGTCGGCGGGTTCGGGCATGGTGGTCATCGAGTCGGGTGTCGTGGGCATGTTCGACGTGCCCGGATGGTAGCCGTGGTCTACCGTTCCTGCCTGCAGGGGTCCGTTGGCCCGTGCCGGGGTCAACGAGGGGTAGTCACATGTTCCATCTGCGCGGCGTCGACACCGATGTCGTGATCGACGAATCCACGGGTGTGCCGACCATCGTGTACTGGGGTGCACCGTTGGGCGACATCGACCCGTCGTCGATCGTGCAGGCGCTTGCCCGGCCGGTGCAACCGGGCTCGCTCGACACCGTGGCTCCGCTCAGTGTGCTGCCCGAGCACGGTGCTGGCTTCCAGGGTCGTCCAGGCCTCACAGGGAGTCGGCAGGGGGGCCGTCATTGGTCTCCGAGGTTCGAACTGGCCAGGGCGACGCAGTTGGTGACCGGCGTGCACGTGGAAGCCATCGACCCGATTGCTCAGCTGCGTCTGGATTGCGTGATCACGCTGGGCGATGCGCTGTCGGTGCGCTGCACCCTCACCAATGAGGGCGCCACGCGATACCTCCTGCATGCCCTGCACCCCACCCTGCCGCTGCCGGCCCACGCGGTGGAGCTGCTCACCTTCGACGGTCGATGGACCCGCGAGTTCCACCCAGTTCGGCGCGAGTGGGGAAGCGGCGTGTTCCTTTCGGAGAACCGTGCGGGCCGTACCAGCCACGAGCACATGCCGCTGCTGTATGCCGGCTCCGGTGGTTTCGGAGAATGGCACGGGGAGGTGTGGGGTGTGCACCTCGCTTGGAGTGGCAACCACGCGCTGCACGCCGAAGCCATGCCCGACGGTCGGCGATATGTGCAGGCCGGCGAGTTGCTGCATCCCGGCGAGTTGTGTCTGGAACCCGGCCAGTCGTATACCGCGCCCACGGTGCTCGGCACCTACGGGTGCGGCCTCACCCCGGCATCGTGGGGCTACCACCGCTACGCCCGGCATCAGCAGACCCGGCAGCAATCGCCGCGTCCGGTGCTGTTGAACACGTGGGAGGCCGTGTACTTCCACCACGACATGGATCGATTGAAGGGTTTGGCAAGCACCGCTGCGGCGTTGGGTGTGGAACGCTTCGTGCTCGACGACGGTTGGTTCGGTTCTCGTCGCGACGACACCAGTGGCCTTGGCGACTGGGAGGTGTCGGCCGCCGTGTATCCGGATGGTTTGACCCCACTCATCGAGCACGTGCGCGGCTTGGGCATGGAGTTCGGCATCTGGGTGGAGCCCGAGATGGTGAACCCCGACAGCGACCTGTACCGGGCTCATCCCGAGTGGGCGCTCACCACCGACGGCTACGAACCGGTGCTGGCGCGCAACCAACTGGTACTCGACCTCGCCAATGAGGGCGCGTTCCAGCACGTCTTCGGCCAGCTCGATGCGCTGCTGCGCGATCACGACGTGCAGTACGTGAAGTGGGACATGAACCGCGCTCACACCCAGGGCAGCGGCAGTCGTGGGGCGGCCGGCAGCCACTTTCAAACGCTCGCGTTCTACCGATTGCTCGACGCGCTCCGAGCGGCGCACTCGACTGTGGAGTTCGAGAGCTGCAGCAGCGGCGGTGGTCGCATCGATCTGGAGGTGCTGCGTCGCGCCGAACGGGTGTGGACCAGCGACTGCAACGACGCACTGGAACGGCAGACGATCCAGCGCGGTGCGTCCATGTTGATTCCTCCGGAGCTGATGGGTGCCCACATCGGGCCGACGCGGTCGCACACCACCGGCCGGGTCCATTCGCTGGCGTTCCGCGCCCTGACCGCAATGTTCGGTCATCTCGGCGTGGAGTGGAACGTGCTCGACCTCGGCGACAGCGAGCGTGCCCAGTTGGCCGAGGCCATCGCGTTGCACCAACGGTTCCGCGACCTGTTGCACTCCGGCGACACGGTGCGCTTCGACCCGGTGCTCAACGGGCAGGAAGCCGCCAGCCACGCACACGGCGTGTACTCGCGTGACCGACGCGAGGCGCTGGTGGCGCACGTGCAACTGGCCAGCGGCATGAGCCTGCTGCCGCCTCCGCTGCGGCTGCCTGGGTTGGATCCTGCTGCGAGCTATCGCATCGATCAGGTACCGCTTCCCGGGGCGCAGGCGGTGTGGCAGCACAGCGGCATCGAACTCACCGGCACCCAGTTGGCACACCACGGACTCCAGTTGCCGCGCCTGCATCCCGAGTCTGGGCTGCTGTTGCACCTCACTGCAATCTGATGGCCTGGCCCACCTGGCAGCAGGGCGCCATCACCGCATTGGTGTGCGGCATCGTGGCGCTCACCGTCGGTCGCGTGCGACCAGCGGCCAAGGAACTGTCGTTGATGGCGGGGCTGTACACCCTGTGGCGCCTCGCCCGTACCCTGCCGCTCGCCACCGATGATGGGGCCATCGAGCGTGCCCGGCAGATCGACGACCTTCAGAAGTGGCTGCACTTCCCGACCGAGCTCTCGCTGCAGCACGTGTCACTCGATCACGAGTGGCTGGGCCGTTTCCTGAACTACTACTACGCCATCCTCCACGTACCGGTCACGGTGGCGTTCCTGGTGTGGATGTTCGTGCGGCATCGCGATGCCTACGCACATTGGCGCAACGGTCTGGCCATCGTGACGGGGGCCTGTCTGGTGATCCGGTTCGTGCGCGTGGCGCCGCCCCGCTTTCTCACCGATCTCGGCTACATCGATCTGGCGGAGCGGTTCGGCATGTTGATCTACGGCCCGGTGGGCACAGGTGTTTCCGACCAGTTCGCCGCGATGCCGTCCATCCATGTGGCGTGGGCGGCGGTCGTGTCGCTGGGCATCGTGTCCGCTTCCACCAGCCGGTGGCGGTGGGTGTTTCTGCTGCACCTCGTGTTCACCATGCTGGCCGTGTCGGCCACCGGCAACCACTGGTGGCTCGACGGCGTGGTGGCCATTGCGTTGTTGGTGGGCGGTCTACAGATCGACAATCGAGTTCGCCGTTGGAGGGCCGCCCCGTAGGATGCTCGGCGTGTCCGACCGCATTTCTGCCGCCGATGTTGCCAAGGTGGCTCGGTTGGCGCGACTCGATGTGACGACCGAGGAACTCGAACGGATGACCGTGCAACTTGACGGCATGCTCGAGCACTTCGCCGACATCGACGCGCTCGACCTCGCCACCGTGGAACCGATGACCCAGCCCTACCCGCTCGTGAACGTGCTGCGACCCGACGTGGTGCAACCCTGCCTCGATCGCGACGAGGTGCTGGCCGCGGCCCCGTCCGCCGAGGATGGTCGGTTCCGAGTGCCGCCGATCATCGGAATGGATCTCTGATGGGACTCGCCGACATCGTTGCCTCCGTGAAGTCCGGCGCCGTGAAGGCTGCCGATCTCACTGAGGTCCGCCTCGCCGCCATCGCCGCCCGCGAAGGCGACATTCATGCGTTCAACCACGTGATGGCCGACGAAGCACGCGCATCGGCCGCTGCGGTCGACGAGGCCGTTGCCCGTGGCGACGACCCCGGCCCACTCGCCGGTGTCACCGTGGCATTGAAGGACAACATGTGCACTCGTGGTGTACCCACCACGTGCTCGTCGAAGATTCTCGAGGGTTGGCTGCCGCCGTACGACGGCACCGTGGTCGCGGCGTTGAAGGCCAGTGGCGCGGTTGCCGTCGGCAAGACCAACCTCGACGAGTTCGCCATGGGTTCCAGCACCGAGAACTCGGCATTCGGACCCACCCGCAATCCGCACGACACGAACCGCGTGCCGGGTGGCAGCAGCGGTGGCAGCGCTGCCGCCGTGGCGGCCGGCTTCAGCGACTTCTCGTTGGGCAGCGATACGGGCGGTTCCATCCGCCAGCCTGCCGCCCTCTGCGGCGTGGTGGGTGTGAAGCCCACCTATGGCTATGTCAGCCGCTACGGCCTCGTGGCGTTCGCCAGCAGCCTCGACCAGATCGGTCCGTTCACGAACACCGTGGAAGATGCAGCACTGGTACTCGACGTCATCGGCGGCCACGACCCGCGCGACAGCACCAGCATCCCGCAGCAGCATCCGTCGCTCGTGGCGGCACTGCAGCAGGGCGTGGGAGGGCTCCGCATCGGCCGCATCACCGACCTGCCCGAGGGGGCCGACCCCGATGTGCAGGAACGGCTGGAGGCAGCGTTCGACACGCTGAAGGCGCAGGGTGCCACCATCGTGGATGTGCAGGTGCCGGCGTTCAGCTTCGGCCTCACCGCCTACTACCTCATCGCTCCGGCAGAAGCCAGCAGCAACCTGGCTCGCTACGACGGTGTGCGATACGGCATGCGCGTCGAGGCCACTGATACCAATGCCATGTACGGCGCCACTCGAGAAGCAGGCTTCGGCGACGAGGTGAAGCGCCGCATCATGCTGGGTACGTACGCACTCAGCGCCGGCTACTACGACGCGTACTACGGCAAGGCGCTGAAGGTTCGTCGCCTCATCCACGACGACTTCGAGCGGGCCTATCAGCACGCCGACGTGTTGCTCACCCCCACGTCGCCCAGCGTGGCGTTCGAGTTCGGCAGTAAGGGCGACAACCCGCTGGCGATGTACCTCTGCGACACGTACACCATCCCCACCAACCTCGCCGGCCACCCGGGCATGAGCGTGCCGTTCGGCACCGGCGCCCATGGTCTGCCCGTGGGGGTGCAGGTGTTGGCCGGCACGCTGCAGGAACCCGTGATGTTCCGTGTGGCAGCCGCTCTCGAAAGGAGCCTGGCATGAGCGAACGCGACGGTCTTCCTGGCGATTGGGAATTGGTCGTGGGCCTCGAGGTGCACGTGGAACTGGCCACGAACACCAAGATGTTCTCCTCCAGCCCCAACCGGTTCGGTGACGAACCGAACACCAACATCGACCCGGTCACCCTGGGTCTGCCCGGTGCATTGCCGGTGCTGAACGAGCAAGCGGTGGAACTGGCCATGCGCATCGGCCTGGCGCTGAACTGCACTATCCAGCCCTGCACATTCCACCGCAAGAACTACTTCTACCCCGACATGCCCAAGGCGTATCAGGTGAGCCAGTACGACCAGCCGCTGAACATCGACGGCTATCTGGATCTGCCCAACGGTGTGCGGGTGGGTATCGAGCGGGCCCATATGGAGGAAGACGCCGGTAAGAGCACGCACATCGGTGGCTCCGGCGGTCGTGTGCACGGCGCCGACTACTCGCTGCTCGACCTGAACCGCGCCGGTGTGCCGCTGGTGGAGATCGTCAGCCGCCCCGACATTCAGACCTCCGATGACGCCCGCGACTATGTGAACGAACTCCGCGGCATTCTCGTGGCCATTGGTGCCAGCGACGCCAAGATGGAAGAAGGCTCGCTGCGCGTGGATGCGAACATCAGCGTGCGTCAGCCCGGCGCGCCGCTCGGCACGCGCTGTGAGATCAAGAACGTGAACAGCATTCGGTCGCTGGGTCGGGCCATCGAGTACGAGGCGCGCCGCCAGATCGATCTGCTCGAGAGCGGCGACAAGGTGCGCCAGGAGACCCGCCACTGGGACGAAACCGACGGCCGCACCCACACGCTCCGAGTGAAGGAAGACGCCGACGACTACAGGTATTTCCTGGAGCCCGATCTGGTGCCCGTGGTGCCATCAGCTGAGTGGATCCATCGGGTCCGCGAGGCCATGCCACCGCTGCCGGCGCAGCGCCGAGAGCACCTGTCGGTGCTCACGGGCCAGCCCGCCAACAGCGAAGCGGTCACCAGCGTGGTGGAGCGCGGGCAAGACCATTATGTGCTCGCCGTTTCCCACCTGGGTGGCGATGCTGCGCGGGCACTGGTGTACGTGAAGGAAGCGTTCGCCGACCTCGGCGCCGAACCTGCCGTGCCCGCACTCGACATTGCAGGGCTCACCACGCTCGAGGTGGACGGCAAGGTCACGGCCACGCAGGCCAAGGCCATCCTTGCGGAGATCATCGCGAATGGTGGCGGCGACGCTGCCGCCATTGCTGCGGCGAAAGGCTTCGAGGCACTCGACACCTCGGCGCTCGAGACGGTGGTGGATCAGGTCATCGCCGAGCAAGCCGATGCCTGGGCGAAGTTCTGCGCCGGTGACGGCAAAGCCATGGGTGCGATTGTTGGTGCCGTGATGAAGGCCACCCAGGGCAAAGCCGACGGCAAGATCGTCACTGCGCTCCTGAACCAGAAAAAGGGTTGATCTCGCCGCTCGAGTTTGCGGTACCCCTCACAATTGGACACACTATCCAAATGGTGTGGACGTCAAGGTTGTACAGAGGTCTTGGCGTGCTTGCCGTGGTCGCTTCGCCGATCATGGCGTTCTGGTGGCTGGGTGATCGGCTCGACAGTGTGTGTCGCGAGGGGGCTCCCGAGCGCTGCGGTATGTGGAGAACGCCGCAACGTTGGAACCCCGACACCGTGCAGTTGCTGGGCATCGTCGCCTCGGTCGTGTTCGTGGTCAGCATCGGGCTGTTGGTCTGGGCGTGGTACCGGCACCAACTGCGCTCCGGCACGATGGAGGTGATCGGCCTTCTCGTCGGCGCCGGAGCTGCGCTTGGGTTCAGCGCTCGGGTGCTGTCGGCGCGGATCGACGACGACGGCACCCTCGGCTACATCGTGGTCCTCCCGGTACTCGCGGTTGCTGTCGGTCTCGTTGTGGCGGCCGGGGTGGAGGCCTTCAGCCTCCGGAAGGAAGCGCACCACGGAATCGCCAGCCCTGGTGTCGAACGGTGGTGATGGCCCACCGACTTGGGTCCATTCAAGGGATGTGGCCAGCGAGATCGCCACGCCACCCATGAAGTGGCAACCTCGCTGGCACTCGACGCATGAGCGTCATGCAACGATGCTGCGCCCGGTGCTTTGGTGTGTGGCGTGAACTCGCTGAGAACTTGGTGAGAGTTACAGAGCCCCGGTGGCCACCAGCTGGATGGCCTCCTGGCACGTGCGATGGAACGCATCGGCGGCCATGTGCAGATGGTCTTCCGGTGTGTCCTCTTCCTTGGTGTGGCTGAGGCCGGCGGTGGAGCTGCTGAAGATCATCACCGTCGGGATTTCGCGGGCCACCTCGCTGGCGTCGTGCAGGGCGCCACTGGGTAGCTCCACGTCGTGGCCCTCCACCGCCTGCACCGCTCGGCGAGCTGCATCGAGCAGCGCCGGGTGGAAGGGCATGGGCGGAATGCGGAAGATGTGTTCCCACTCGATGGTGCAGCCTTCGGCCTCGGCCGCCGCAGCGGCCGCCTGGTGGGCTTCGTCGAACATCGCCTGCAGGCTGTGCGCGGAGATGTGGCGCATGTCCATCGTGATGCGCGTCTCGCCGGCCACGGCGGTGACCACCCCTGGCCAGCACTGGGCGTGGCCCACGGTGGTGACACCCTGGTGACGCTCGCCGATCTCGGCGATGGCCAGGGCGAAGCGGGCGGCTGCACGGAAACTGTCGCGGCGCATCTCCATCGGCATCGTTCCCGCGTGCGCGGCCTGGCCGCGGAAGATCAGCCGCTCGCGCTCGATGCCCTTGGTGCCGGTGACGGTGCAGATGCCCAGGCCCTTCTGTTCCAGGATGGGACCCTGCTCGATGTGCACTTCCACGTAGGCCTTCACGTGCTCCATGCGTGTGCGGGCTCCGTCGAGGTTCTCGATGTCGACGCCGTGCTGGGCCAAGATCTCGGGCAGCTTGCTGCCCTCTTTGTCGGTGAGGCCCCGCAGCACGTCGATGTCGAGCGTGCCCATGCATGCCGCCGAGCCGAACAGGCTGCGGCTGAACCGAGCGCCCTCTTCGTCGGCCCAATCCACCACGCTCACCGTGATGGGCGGCGTGCCCTCAGCGGCCACGGCGCGCAGCAACTCCACTCCGGCCATCACGCCGAGGGCGCCATCCAGCCAGCCGCCCTTGGGCACGCTGTCGAGGTGCGATCCCACCAAGAGGGTGTCGGGGCTCTCGCCATGCAGCGTGGCCCAGAGGTTGCCCGCTTCGTCCTCCTCGATCTCCACCGGCAGCGTGGCCAACGACTCGCGGAAGAACGAACGTGCCTGCAACCAATCCGGCGTCCAGGCCAGACGGCGACTGCCCTCGGCACTGCCGGTGCGGTGATGGAGTTCGCGGAGATCGGCGACGACGCGGGTGGGATCGTAGGCACTCATGGTGCCGACACTATTCGTCAGGCCATGAACGAGGCGAGCGAATGCTGCTGCTTCAGCCAACGAGTTGCGTCGTCGATGCTCATCGGCCGGGCGATGTGGAAGCCCTGAGCCCATGGGCAACCGAGTTCCTTCAGGAGCAGCAGTTTGTCTTCGCTGTCCACGCCTTCGGCCACCACCTTCAGCCCGAGCGATTCACCGAGGCGAAGCAGTAGCTCGACAATGGTGCGATCGAGGCCGTCGTTGCAGATGCCGGCCACGAAGACCTGGTCGATTTTCAAGGCGTCGACGGTGAGACGGTGCAGGTAGCTCATGGACGAGTATCCGGTGCCGAAGTCGTCGATCGAGACGTTGAAACCCTGAGCGCGCAGGTCGTCGACCACCACGATGCTGCGGAACACATCGGACATGAGGTGCGTCTCGGTGATCTCCAGATCGATCAGACCGGGGTCGACCTTGGCATTCGCGCAGAGGGTCTCCATCAGCACGGCCAGGTTGCCCTCCACCACGTGGCGACCACTCACGTTCACTGCCAGACGCATCTGTGCCGTCACCGGGTCGATGCGCCAGTCGCGCAGGATGGCCACGGCTTCCTCGAGCACCCAGGATTCCAGGTCCACGATCACGCCCGTTTGTTCGGCGACCGGGATGAACTCGCTCGGACCCACTTCTCCGATGCCGGGCCGGTTCCACCGCAGCAGCACTTCCGCACCGATGGGTAGCGAGGTGGCGACGTCGATCACCGGTTGGAGGCAGAGGAAGAACTGGCGCTCGGCCAGACCCTGTCGCATCGTGAGCGCCATCTCTGCGCGTTCCTCGATGACGGCAGCCAGCTGTGCATCGAACACTTCCACTCGGCCCCGCCCGCGTTCCTTGGCGTGGTACACCGCAGTGTCGGCCTGCGCGACACAGGTGAGCGGATCGCGGTCGCCCTCGATCAGTGCGACACCGGCGCTGGCCGATAGGGCGAACAGTTGGCCCTTCGTGCCGATACACGGTTGCGACATCACGGTGATGAGGCCGTGCGCCTTCGAGGTGACCGCGTCGATGTCGGTGGCGTCGTGAATGAGCACGAGGAACTCGTCGCCGCCGATGCGGGCCACCACATCGTTCGGGCAGGCGACGCGTACGCGTTCGGCAATCTCGGCCAGGATGCGGTCGCCCTCTGCATGGCCCTGCGTGTCGTTCACACTCTTGAAGCCGTCGAGGTCGAGGAAGATGATGGCGCCGGCCTGTCCGGTTTGCCGTGCTTGCAGCCCGATGACGGCGAGTTGCTCCATCGCGGCGGTTCGGTTCGCAAGGCCGGTGAGCGCGTCGACGCGGGCTTGGCGCACGGCGGCAGCTTCGCTGGCGTGCAGCTGTGCGGTCAGATTGGCGAGCTGGCCCACCGACCTTCGAACGGTGTCGCCGAGCGGCCCAGGCAGCGTGGGGTCCACCTTCGTATCGCCTTGCGCAAGCCGATCCAGCTGAGTTTCGTATGCCTGCAGGCTGGTGACCATGTCGTTGAAGGCACGTGTGACCACGCGCAGGTCGGTGGGCCCCGTGGGCTTCACTTCCTCGATGGCGAGGTCGCCCTGGCGGACCTTGCGGGCTTGGCGCATCAGTCGGCCAAGCGGGCGAAGGATGGAGCGCATCACGAGGATCAACAGCACCAGGCTGACGACGAGAGTGCTGATCATGATCGCCATAGCCACGCGGCTGCGGTGCTCTGAGTTGGTGCGGTCTGCATCGGCGCGCTGCACCTCGTCGAGGAAGAACTGGTGAACGAAGCCGTTCACGGCATCCACCCGATTCGCCGATGCTGCCAGCGTGGATGCCACCAACTGGATGTCGATGGGTTGATTCACCACTCTCGTGGGCGTGGGGCGGTTCTCGTCGGCGGCCGATTCGACAGCGATGGTGAAGGCGTCGAGCGAGCTGGTGTAGGTGGTGAACGCCGTGCTGGTGCGCAACGAGGTGATCTCACCCTGGCGCGTGTCGGGGATCGTGTTCTCCAGTTGGTCCAGCGTTGCCGTGAGGGATCCGCCCGACTCGTGGATGTGCATGATGTGGGACTCGGGTGTGCCACTGAAGCCAGCCTGGGCGGTGTGCCACATCTCGTCGTTCGCGTAGCCGAGCATGGCAACCAGCTGGTTGCTTTCGGTGTTGATCGACAGCAACGAACTGGTGCTGGCAGCGGCCCGCACCTTCACACCGAGGTTGCTGGTGAGCTCGCGAAGTTTCGTGCCCAGGTCGATCCAGGCCTGCGCGATCGTGGCCTGGTCGAGGGATCCGTCGGCGAAACCGGCCCGCAGCGCATTGATCATGGTGCCGATGTCGGTGTTGATGCCTTCGGCTGCCAGCGTGGCCAGCGCATCATCGGTGGATTTCTGCGCCGATGCGAGCAGCGCGGAGAGCTGACTCGACGAAGCTTCGTCCACCGTGGTTCGGTCGAGACCCTTGGCCTCGCCCTGCACCGTGGCACTCATCAGGCTGAGTTCGGTGCCTGCTGGGGCGAACAGATCTGCAGCATCGTGGAGCTCGCGGGTGAGCGACGCCACCTGTGCCGCAGAGTGAGATTCCTCGCGTTGAGTTCGTAGGTCGCGCCAGGCCAGAAACTGCATCGCCGCCATCGGAACGAGCACCACGACCAGCACTCGAAAGCTCAGCGACCGCGGGCCGAAACGGCCGACACGCGGTGACGACTGGGAGGCGCGATTCACGAGGTCAACCTAGTCGTTCGCTCGGTGGAGACCCGCGCACGCGGGTAGGTTGCAGCCATGACTCAGCAAGACGGCACCCCTGTCGATGTGAAGCCCCGCAGCCGCGACGTCACCGACGGCGACCAGAAGGCCCCGGCTCGCGCCATGCTCCGTGCAGTCGGCATGACCGACGCCGACTGGGTGAAGCCCCAGGTAGGCATCGCCAACGCGTGGAACGAGGTCACGCCCTGCAACATGACGTTGCGCAAGCTGGCCGAGCACACCAAGGACGGCGTGCGCGCAGGTGGTGGCTTCCCGATGGAATTCGGCACCATCACCGTCAGCGATGGCATCAGCATGGGCCACGAAGGAATGCGTGCGTCGCTGGTGAGTCGTGAGGTCATCACCGACTCCGTGGAGACGGTCATGCACGGCGAGCGTCTCGACGGTTTCGTGGGTCTCGCCGGCTGCGACAAGAGCATTCCCGCCATGCTGATGGCGGCGGCACGTTGCGATCTGCCGAGCGTGTTCGTCTACAACGGCAGCATCATGCCGGGGTACCACAACGGCAAGGCGCTCGACATCACCAGTGTGTTCGAGGCCGTGGGTGCGCATGCGGCGGGCACCATCGACGATGCCGAGTTGCGTGCCATCGAAGAGAAGGCCTGCCCGGGCGAAGGCGCCTGCGGTGGCATGTTCACCGCCAACACCATGAGCTCCATCGCCGAAGCCATCGGCATGTCGCTGCCCGGCACCGCCTCGCCGCCCGCCATCGACGGCCGTCGCGAGAGCGATGCGCGCATGGCTGGCGAGGCCGTGGTGAACCTGCTGCGTCTCGGTATCACGCCCCGCATGATCATGACCAAGAAGGCGTTCGAGAACGCCATTGCCATCACTTCCGCGCTGGGCGGCAGCACCAATGCGGTGCTGCACCTTTTGGCCCTCGCGAACGAAGCCGGCGTGGAACTGGAACTCGAAGACTTCAACCGCATTGCCGCCAAGGTGCCGCATATCGCCGACATGAAGCCCGGTGGCCAGTTCCACATGAGCGACCTCGACCGCGTGGGCGGTGTGCCGGTGGTGCTGAAGATGCTGCTCGATGCCGGCCTGCTGCATGGCGACTGCATCACCGTCACCGGCAAGACCATGGCCGAGAACCTGGCCGACATCAACCCGCCGGCACCCGACGGCGTGGTGGTGCACCCGCTCGACAAGCCGATTCACGCTGAGGGCGGCATCGTCATTCTCACCGGTTCGCTGGCCCCCAAGGGTGCCGTGGTGAAGGTTGCCGGTCTGTCCGCCGAGCAGAAGGAGTTCACGGGAACCGCCCGTGTCTTCGACGGTGAGGACGGGGCTATGGAGGCCATCATGAGCGGCTCCATCCAGCCCGGTACCGTGCTGGTCATCCGTTACGAAGGGCCCAAGGGCGGCCCCGGTATGCGCGAGATGCTCGCCATCACCGGAGCGCTCAAGGGCGTGGGGCGTGGCGCCGACTGCGCGCTCATCACCGACGGTCGGTTCAGCGGCGGCACGTGGGGCTTCTGCATCGGCCACGTGGCACCCGAAGCTGTCGACGGTGGTCCTATCGCGTTCGTGCGCGATGGCGACCAGATCCGCATCGACGTGCACGAGCTCAGCCTCGACCTGCTGGTCGACGACTCCGAGATCGCCAAGCGTCGTGCGTCCTGGATGCCGAACCCACCGCGCTACACGTCGGGCGTGCTCGGCAAGTACGCCAAGCTCGTGCAGGGCGCCGAGACCGGCGCCATCACGAACACACTCTGATTCAGGCGGGCACCTGTGCCCGGCTGAACTGCATCACGCCGTCGTCCACCGGGGCCTCGGCGAACATCTTCTTGTCGCGCTGGTAGTCCTGCGGGTTGATCCACGGCTCGCGGTCGCCCTGCTTGGGGAGTTGATTCATGGTGCGCTCCATGTAGCCGGAGGAGAAGTTCTGAATCCACGGCGTGGCAGGCATGTTCGCGTCGCTGGTTCGCAGACGTGGGGTGCACTGGTCGGTGCCGGTGGCGGCCATGTGGTTCAGCAGCCGGCACACGTACTGGCAGATCAGGTCGGCGCGCAGCGTCCATGACGCGTTGATGTAACCGAACGACGACGCCAGGTTCGGCACGTCGCTGTAGGCGAAGCCCTTGTACGACCACGTGGTGGAGAAGTCGACAGGCGCTCCATCGACCTCCACCCGCACCTCGCCGAGCATCACCATGTTCAGGCCGGTGGCGGTGACCACGATGTCGGCTGCAAGTTCCTCGCCCGACTTCAACCGGATCCCGGTGGGAATGAAGGTGTCGATGTGGTCGGTGACGACCGACGCGGTGCCGTTGCGGATGGCCTCGAAGAGATCGCCGTTGGGCACCAGGCACAGCCGCTGGTCCCACGGGTTGTACGGAGGGGTGAAGTGGGTGTCGATGTCGTAGTCGGGGCCGAGCGCCTTGCGAACCCGCTTGAGCAGGCCTGCCTTCACCTTCTCGGGATGGCTGCGGCTGCGGCGGTAGAAGTACTGGCCGAGCGTGACGTTCTTCCAACGGGTGATCGAGTACGCCATGCCATCGGGCAGCACCTTGCGGAGGGTGTTCGCCACCACATCGCGGTCGGGGCCCGCTGCGATGTAGGTGGGCGTGCGCTGCAGCATGGTGACGTGCCCTGCGGCTTTCGCCATTGCTGGCACCAGCGTGACCGCGGTGGCACCGGAGCCGATGATGACGACGCGCTTGCCGGCGTAGTCGAGGTGCTCGGGCCACTTCTGCGGGTGCACGACGGTGCCACCGAATTGGTCGATGCCCGGCAACGGGGGCGTGTAGCCCTCCTTGTAGCTGTAGTACCCCGAGCACATGAACAGGAAGTTGGCGGTGTACTGCACGTCGCTGCCGGTGGCCTGGTCGTGCGCGGTGATGGTCCACCTGGCGCTGCCGGTGTCCCACTGTGCGGTGCGGACGAGATGGCCGAACCGGATGTGCGATGCCAGGTCGTGTTCGGCCACCGTCTCACGGAGATACGACATGATCGAAGGGCCATCGGCGATTGCCTTGTCGGCCTTCCACGGCTTGAAGTTGAAGCCGAGCGTGTGCATGTCGCTGTCGCTGCGCACGCCGGGGTAGCGGAACAGATCCCATGTACCGCCGATGTCGGCGCGCCCTTCGAGGATCATGAACGTGCGGCCGGGGCTTTCCATCTGCAGATGGCAGGCGGCGCCAATGCCGGAGATGCCGGCACCGACGATGAGGACGTCGACGTGTGAGGCGTTGGGGTCGGACATGCCGCCGACACTACGCGGCGGTGGTCACGCGACGTTGATGGAGCGTGCCCGCGAGGCGGCTGAGGTGAAGCCGGCGGCGTTGGTGACCGTGCTGCTGCACGCATAGGTGGCGTGGGGCACCAGCCCGGTGAAGGTGACGTTGCCGGAGGTGGAGTACGCGACCTTCGTGGGCGAACCGGCGCTTCGACAGGTGGTGGTGACCACCGCTCTGGCGGCTCCACCCGTGGTGGCGCTGAATCGGGTGACGACGCGCACCGTGCCCGTAGTGGCACTGGCCACGCTCACCGCTGGTGCGCCGGGTGCCGTGGCTCCTGCGATGTGGGTGTAGATGAAGGAGGCGGCGTCGGAGCGGTCGACGGCCGCCCCGTTCGACACCTGCACGAGATAGCGCCCCGGTGCGGCGGCGACCTTCCAGGCGAGCGAACCGGTGACGGGCTTCCCGGTGGCAATGGTGGATGTCGCGCCCGTGAGCGTGTTCACCAGTCGCACAGCGACTGTGCCACTGCCGGTACCCCGCCAACTGAGCGTGATGGTGGTGCCGTTCCACAGTCGAGTGGTGGAGTTCGGGCTGAGCACGCGGGCGGTGTCGGCGACGGGGGTGGTCGGGGGAACGGTGGCCGGGGGAGTCGTGGCCGGTGGGGTGGTGGCCGGTGGGGTGGTGGCCGGTGGGGTGGAGGGTGCGGTGGTTGAGGGTGCGGTGGTTGAGGGTGCGGTGGTGGGGGGCGTGGTGGTGGCCGGTTCGGTGGTAGTCGGCACCGTGATGATGGCCGGCATCGGGTTCACCATCGTGGCGGCCACGGCGAGGGCTGCGGTCACGTCGAGGGCACCACCGGTGGCCACCTTGCCCGTGAACGCCGCTGCCTTGTGCACGCTGGAGAGCAGTGCGGTTCGGAGCTGCGCGACGCTGAGTGTGGGGTACGAGGACAGCAGCACGGCAGCAGCGCCGGCCACCTGCGGCGTCGCCATCGAAGTGCCGGCCATCCACTGATACCCGCCATTGAGATAGGTCGAGTAGATCGGCTCGCCCGGTGCTGCAAGGTCCACGCCGGTGGTGCCGTAGTTGGAGAACGTGGACAGGCCGCCCGTGCTGTTCGACGAGGCCACGCTGATGAGGTTCGCCATCGTGAACGCTGCCGGGTACGCAGGCGTGACATCGATGTTCTGGGTGGAGTTGCCAGCGGCTGCCACGAAGAGTTGACCCGCAGCGCCCGCTGCCGTGATACCTGTCCGCAGGCTGGCATCGGCCGAGCTGCCACCCCACGAGTTGCTGGAGATGCGCACGTGCTGCGCGACTGAGTAATTCAACGCCGCTAGAGCATCGGAGGTCAGCCCGCTGCGAGAGTCGCCGATGAACCGCAGCGGCATGATCATCACGCCCGCTGCCACGCCCGCCACTCCGATGCCGTTACCCGCAACCGCCCCGATCGTGCCGGCGGTGTGCACGCCGTGCCCGCCCGTGCTGGTGGGATCGTTGTCGTTGGTCGCGAAGTCCCAACCGTGAACGTCGTCGATGTAGCCGTTGTGGTCGTCGTCGATGCCATTGCCCGCGACCTCGCCTGGGTTCGTCCAGATGGCGTCCACGAGGTCGGGGTGGGTGAGGTCGATGCCGTCGTCGATCACGGCCACCACCACGGACGGGTCGCCGTGGTTGGCCCCCAGGTTCATGCCGGGAAATGCGCCGTGCTCCCACTGATTCGCTGCTGCCGGGTCGGCCACTGCGGCCACCGGCTGCGCCGCCGTGCGCTCGTCGTGTACTGCCACGTCGTGGCGTGCGGCGACCACGTCGGGGTCGGCACTCAGGACGGCGAGGGCGGCATCGAGATGTGCGGTAGTGGTCTCGAGTAACTCCATGTCGCCGAGCGACGGGTAGGTGCGTGCCAGCGTCACTCCAGCGCGTGAGCGCACCGCGGCGATGGCGTTGTGGCCGATGCCGTCGCGATAGTCGACCAAGATGCCGAACGGGTTGTACGCCGAATCGGGGTGTTGCAACAACCACGCATCAGCTGCGTCGGTGGCGAGGAACCCCTGCTCGACGGGCACATCAGGCAGCACAACGGCCGACGCATGCACGGCCTCGTTCGCTACCGGAATCACCACGCCCACGCCCGCCACTGCGGCGATGAGAGCTACAAGAGAGCGAGGTGTGCGGTGCGACATGTGTGGGTACCCACACAGTCATCGGCAGGAGCCCGTCACTTCTGGAGGACCAATCGCTGGTCTGACTGGGGTCGTAGCACCATGGTCCAATAGCCAGCGTTGGCACAGATCGGTACTGTCCAACTCGGGTGCCGTTCGTCGGCCATCCGTCCACCCACGCTCCCGTAAAGGTGAAACCCATGAAGTCCTCCCGGACCTTCTTTGCCGCGCTCAGCGCCGCGGCTCTCTCCCTCGTCGCCATCCCAGCGGCCATCACGAGCGCCGGTGGTGGCGCACTCGTGGCCGGCAAGTGCGGCACGCTTTCGGGCGTCACGGCATCCGCCTCGGGCGGAACCGTGCACGTGCAGGGTTCCATCAGCAACTGTTCGATCTATCTGCAGGGCTACTACGTCGAGATCTCCGAGCCCACCAGCACGGCTGCTTGCGCCGCCCACTTCACGGCGTGGGGCATCTTCATCAACTCCGGCTCGCGCCAGAGCTTCAGCGCATCGGGTCCGGGCTGCTCGGGCACGCACACGCTGAAGGCCACCCTGAAGAGCCGCACCGATGCGTCGGTGTTGAGCACCGCCACCATCAGCTACACCGGCAAGTAACTCGCCGAGGGTGCGCCTCGGCACCCACACCGGTTAACGCTTGGCGGCGCGCCACTCCCACACGAAGCGCCAGCCCACCAGGAACAGCAGCGTGAAGATGCTCGCCACGATGATGAAGGGCAGCGCCGTACCCCGATCGAAGGCGAAGTGCCGCAGCAGCATGCCGCCAACGATGGTGACCGCCCAGATCACTATGCCGGTGGTGGGTGCCGTCGGCGATGTCCAGGCTCGGGCCGCCAGCCAGCCCAGCGCCAGAGCGATGAGGAACGGGGCAGCCACCTTCAGCGTGCCCACGACGATGTTGCCGCCCTCGTCGTGGCTCTTGCGGCCGAGGGCCACGAACACCACGATGCAGACGACGTCGGCGGCTGCTGCCCAGGCGACTGCCTTGCGCGTGTCCACCGTGCGCGTGTCACTCATGATGGAACCGACCGACCTTGCCCTTGTAGAACAGCAGCGGCACGGGCTCGAGGTCGGGGTGAGCGTGCTCGAGTTCCACCACTCGACCCATCACGAACTGATGGTCGCC
>CAIXIJ010000060.1 GCA_903919455.1 uncultured Acidimicrobiaceae bacterium
CACGGTGGCGAGCCGGTTCATCAGAATGGACCCGAACGTCTGCTGGACGCGCTCGCCGTCGGGACGCTTCTGCAACGCATCGATGGCCCAGTAGCGCGGGCCGTTCAGGAACGCGATAGGCACCTTGTTCTCCGCAGCGATCGCCGTGGCGTCGAGCGCCGCAAACTGCTCGGCCGGGCACTCGTTCAGACCCTGGCTGCCGAACACCGTGGCCTGTGCACCGTTGCCATCGGGCGTGAGCAGCAGCACTTCGCAGTAGCGCCCACCGCGCAGGTCGGTCAGTCCGGGGAGCGTGCTGGTGGTGGGTGCGGCAGTGGTGGGTGCGGCAGTGGGTGGCGCGGTGCTCGGCACGGCCGAAGTGGCGGGCAGCGTGGTCGGCGCACTCGACGTGTCGGAGCCGCTGCACGCAATGAGGCCACAGCCGGCGATCACAACAACGAGACCGCTACGAACGAGTGAGGAGTGCGTCATGCGCCGAACCATAAAGTTTTGACAGTAGGACTGTCAATATGTGTGCCGTCAGCGGTAGCCGTTCGTGATGGGCAGGCGGCGATCCTTGCCGAACGCCTTGGTGCTCACCTTCACACCTGGCGGGCACTGACGGCGCTTGTACTCGTTGATGTCGACGAGGCGAGTGATGCGCCGCACGATGTCCTCGGGGTGACCCATCTCGATGATCTCGCCCGCCGTGCGGTCGTCTTCCACGTACAACTGCAGGATCGGGTCGAGCACTTCGTACGGCGGCAGGCTTTGGTCGTCGCGTTGGTCTGGCCGTAGTTCGGCCGACGGCGGCTTGCTGAGCACGCTCTCATTCACGATCATCCGGCCCGCACGCTCGTTCACGTAGCGGCAGAGGTCGTACACCCGAATCTTCAGCACGTCCTTGATGACGGCGTAGCCACCCACGGAGTCGCCGTAGATCGTGAAGTAGCCCACGGCCATCTCGCTCTTGTTGCCGGTGGTGAGCACCATCCAGCCGAACTTGTTCGACAGCGCCATCAGCGTGGTGCCGCGGATACGGCTCTGCAGGTTCTCTTCAGTGAGGTCCGCAGCCTTGCCCTCGAACGACGGGGCCAACATGTCGAGATATGCGCCGAACGCCGGCTCGATGGCCACGGTGCGGCAGTCGATACCCAACCGCTCCGCAAGGTCGTAGGCATCGGACTTCGACCCGTCGCTGGAGTAGCGCGACGGCATGGCCACACCGTGCACGTGGTCGGCACCGAGCGCATCCACGGCAACGCACGCCACGAGCGTGGAGTCGATGCCTCCGGACAATCCGATGACGACATCGGTGAATCCGTTCTTGCGCACGTAGTCGCGGGTGCCAAGCACCAAGGCCTCGTACAGCTCTTCATCGTCGGATCGCAACGGCGCCATTCGTTCCGGCGCAGCGGTGTCGTGCGCAATCGGCTGATCGCTGATGGTGACGAGCTGCATCGGTTCTTCGGTGCGACGGCCACGCGGATCCAGCAGACGCTTGCGATACACGGGCTCGATCACCACATCGGTGATCAACAACTCTTCGGCGAACAGAGCGGCGCGGGCCACCAGGTTGCCGTCGGCATCGAACACCATGCTGCCGCCGTCGAACACCAACTCGTCCTGACCGCACACCTGGTTCACGTAGGCCAACGCGCAACTGGCATCAGCAGCCCGCGTGGCCAACATCCGCTGCCGCGTCGCTGCCTTTCCGGCATGGAAGGGCGAGCCGTTGATGTTGATGTTCAACTCGGCGCCACCGGCGGCCTGTTCGGCCAACGGACCCGTGGGGCTCCAGACGTCTTCGCAGATGCTGATGCCCACCTTCACGCCGCCGATCACATACAGCTCGTATGGGTCGCTGGCATCGCCGGGAGTGAAGTAGCGGGCTTCATCGAATACGGCGTAGTTGGGCAGGAGTCGCTTGCGGTAGGTGCCGCGCACCTCGCCGCCGGCGCACACGGCGGCAGCGTTGTAGATGTCGCGGTCGGCCGCCACGTACCCCACCACGGCGGCACAACGACCGGTGCGCGCCGCCACAGCCTCCAGCGCCGTCATGTTGTCGGCGACGAAACCGGGTTTCAGCACCAGATCCTCGGGCGGATAGCCCGTGATGGCGAGTTCGGGAAAGGCCACGATGTCGCAACCCGCAGCCTCCGCGGCGTCGTACGCCGCACAGATCTTGGCGACATTGCCATCGAGGTCGCCGACCGTCGGATTGATCTGGGCCAGAGCGATGCGCAGCCGTGTCACGGCGACAGGCTATCCACGGCGGAACGAGGCGACCTCTCCAGCGCACCCTCACCATCTAGCATTCGTCAAGCCATGAGCCAGATCGTCGAACCTCCCGAGCCGGAGGGAACCCCGGGCCCAGCGGCCTCGCCTGGCGTGGCAGGCGTGGTGGCATTACCCGGATTGGCAGTGTGGCGGCGTTATCCCTTGGCCGGCGCAGCCCTCTTCATCACGGGCGTGATCGCACCGTTCTTCGTGTTCTTGATGATCCTCACGAACCTCGGCGATCTCGTGGGTCTGTTCACGCGGCCGAATGTGCTGCGCTGGACCGCCATCGTGGCGCTGGCCGCCATCACCAGTCGCATCGTCGCCGTCTTCTTCACAGCCGACCGAATCCCCGACAACCGCCAGGCGGCGCTAATGCGACGGCGCGGCACCGTCGCGGTCGTGCTGCTCGCGATTCCCACCACGTTGCTCGTGATGCGAATGGAAGAGACGCGCTCGGTGGTGACCGACGTGTTCGGCTCGAATGGCGACACCGGCGCCGTCACCGCGCCGGGCGACACCAAGGCCAGCGAGTTCCACACCGTGTTGATGATGGGCAGCGACGAGGGCGAAGACCGGTTGGGCCTGCGCACCGACACGATGATCATCGCCATGGTGCACGAGGCCACCGGACACACCGCCATGGTGTCGGTGCCGCGCAACCTCGCCCATGTGCAGTTTCCGCCGGGCAGTGCGATGGCGACGAAGTATCCGAACGGCTTCGACGATTTGGTGAACGCCGTCTACGAGGCAGTCGACACCGACTCTGCCCTGAAGGCCGCGTACGACGATGGCACCACGCCGCCCGGTATCAAGGCCCTGATGGAAGGCCTCAGTTACAGCCTGGGCGTGAGCATCGACGACTACGTGCTCGTGAACTCCTGCGGCTTCGTGAAGGTGGTCGATGCCATCGGCGGCATCACCATCGATCTCGACAAGGAGTTGCCGATGCCCGCGATGCTGCGGTGTTCCAACTACCGACTCACACCCACCATCGGCCCCGGCCCCACGTTCATGGATGGCACCAAGGCGCTCGGTTACGTGCGGTCTCGTAAGGCCGACAGCGACTACAACCGGATGGAGCGCCAGCGAATCCTGCTGCAGACCATCGCCAAGGAAATCGGCATCTCCACGTTGCTCACGAACTTCAATGCGCTCGCCGACGCCGTGAAGGAAAATGTGAAGACGTCGATGACGGTGGAAGAGGCACGCACGTTGCTCGCATTCCTGCAAGCAGATGGCGGTGCCTTCGAATCGGTGGGGTTGGTGCCGCCGATCGTCGAGCCGGGCACCCCCGACTTCCCGTCGGTGCAGAGTTACCTGCAGCAGCTCCAGACGAACCTCACTCAGGGCCAGCCAGCACCCACCGTGCCGTCCACCCCCTGACACCCTCCCCCTTTGAGCGGGCCCGGTTTCTCGGCGGCATTCTTCCCAAAGCGCCTTCTGGGTGGTGTAGTTCCCGGCTTCCGGGAACCACACCACCCAGAATGAGCGTCAGCGGCGGCGGCGGCGGCGGGGCGAACGCGGTCAGAGGGTGCAGGCGGCGTCGCCGGGCAGCACCGCAACGACCGACAACTGATAGGCCACGCCGGCTTCCTCGAAGAAGGTGAGTTGGTTGGCGCTGGTGAATAGGTCGCCCACCGCAGCGGCGTCGATGGTGGCGCAGGTGCCGAGTTCGGCGGTCACCTTCTTCAACTCCACGCCAGTGCCGGCAGGCCACGGCACCACGGTGGGTGCCGGTTCCGTGTATGTCGCAGGGTCAACCACCATGGCTTGGAAGCGGTACTGCTTCGTCACCAGTGGTGCCGACTCACCGAGATGCTCGGCTCCCACGACATCGGCGAGGTTCCCGAGCGTGCCGAGGAAATTGCTGAGCGCCACACGCGCCGGCGTGCTGCTCGGATCGTCAGCCATGCCCAGTGCGTAGGCACGGTGCAGATACTGGGCATTGTTGGCGTTGATGGTGAGCACCGTGTCGGGTGCATCGGCAATACCAATGCCGTCGGGCAACTGGTAGTCGGGCGGCGAGGCCAACATGCCAGCCTTCTGTGCAGCGCTGAGCAGTGCTTCGATGCCCGCCTGGTCGATGGATCGCTCGAACATCGAGGGCAACAGAGCGCCCGGATAGATGGCCGTGGTGGCGCCCGGTTCGATCACTCGCCCATCGCCCGTGACCATCAGGGTGGGGACACTGATGAAGATCGTGCCAGCAGCCACGAAACCACCCTCGTACCCGTACCGCAGCACCACATCGTCGGCACCGGTGGGATACGGGATCCCACTGGACACGGCCATCGTGGTACTGGTGCCCGGCGAAGTGCCGTCGGGCGCGGTGGCCGGGGAGACGACGGAGTCGTCGCCACACGCAGCCAGCAGCGCTGCAAGGGTAGGAGCGGAGACCATGGCGGCGAGGAAAGTACGTCGTTGCATGCTCGTCCGACGCCTCCCAAACGGCTGCGGTTCCCGATCAGTTCGGCGCCGCCGACACGGTGGCGTGGTGGCGCGAACGCCTAGCCTTGCGTGCAGCGGTGTGGTCGCCTCGCGGCGGTTCACACAGCGTTCACATTCGGGCAACGGGGCGGCAACACCGTCACTCCAGCATCGATACCGCCCCTTCCCCATTTTCCCAAAGGAACGTCAGTGGCCTACCAAGCTGAATACATCTGGATCGACGGCACCGAACCCACGCCGCTGCTCCGCTCCAAGACCAAGATCATCGCCGACGGCAAGACCCCGCCGGTCTGGGGCTTCGACGGCTCGTCGACCAACCAGGCCCCCGGCGACAAGAGCGACTGCGCCCTCATCCCTGTGTTCTCCTGCCCCGACCCCATCCGCGGTGGCGACAACATCCTCGTGCTGTGCGAGGTCACCAACGCCGTCGATGGCAAGCCGCACCCCACCAACACCCGTGCAGCCTGCGTGAAGGCCCAGAAGAAGTTCGCCAAGCACGAGATGATCTTCGGCATCGAGCAGGAGTACACCCTGCTGAAGCTCGACGGCACCCCGGCCGGTTTCCCCGACGGCGGCTACCCCGCACCGCAGGGCCCGTACTACTGCGGCGTCGGCGCTGGCCGCGTCGAAGCCCGCGACCTCATCGAAGACCACACCCAGGCGTGCCTCGATGCCGGTCTCATGATCGAAGGCACCAACGCCGAAGTGATGCCCGGTCAGTGGGAGTTCCAGATCGGCGCCGCTGACGCCATCACCGTGAGCGATCACCTCACCGTGGCCCGTTGGCTGCTGCACCGCCTCGGCGAGGACTACAACCTCGTCGTCAGCTTCGCTGCCAAGCCGATGAAGGGCGACTGGAACGGCGCCGGTGCGCACACCAACTTCTCCACGAAGGCCATGCGCGAAGACACGAACATGAAGGCCATCAAGGCTGCATGCGAGGCCATCGGCAAGAAGGTCGACCTGCACGTGAAGAACTACGGCCACGACATCGAGAGCCGCCTCACCGGCGCTCACGAGACCGCCCCCTACAACAAGTTCAGCTACGGCGTGTCGAACCGTGGCGCCAGCATCCGTATCCCGTGGCAGGTGGAGCGCGATGGCAAGGGCTACGCCGAAGACCGTCGCCCGAACGCCAACTGCGACCCCTACACCGTCACTCGTCTCATCGTCGAGACGGTCTGCGGCGCTGCTTCCTGAGCAACCGCTGCAACAGCCGATAGGGGGCGGGTGCGACCACATGGTCGCCCCGCCCCTGCGGTTTTTCTTGACCACTCCACGGAACTCCGTGGCACACTTTCCCCGTCCCTTGAGCCCCTGAGGGAGCCACCCAATGCTCGAGCAACAACGCGACTACGTACTGCGCACCGTGGAAGAGCGCGGCGTGCGGCTCATCCGACTGTGGTTCACCGACGTGCTCGGGAACCTGAAGAGCTTCGCGATCAGCCCCGCCGAACTGGAGAACGCACTCGAGGACGGCATGACCTTCGACGGGTCGTCCATCGATGGCTTCAGCCGCATCCAGGAAGCCGACGTGCTGGCCATCCCCGACCCGAACACGTTTGAGGTGTTGCCGTGGGGCGACCCGAAAGCCGTAGAGGCCCGGGTGTTCTGCGACATCCATAACCTCGACGGCACACCGTTCGAAGGCGACCCTCGGCAGGTGTTGCGCCGCAATCTGCGCGCCGCTCGCGACAAGGGCTTCAACTTCTACGTCGCCCCCGACATCGAGTTCTTCTACTTCGCTCCGCCCGAGAAGGGGCAGTCGCCGGTGTCACTCGATGAGGGCGGCTTCTTCGACCTCACCACCACCGACGTGTCGGGCACACTCCGCAAGGAGACCATCCGAACCCTCGAGACGATGAGCATCCCGGTGGAGTACAGCTTCCACGAGGACGCACCGAGCCAGCACGAGATCGACCTTCGCCACACCGACGCACTCAGCATGGCCGACAGCATCATGACCTTCCGGTTGGTGGTGAAGGAGGTCGCCGCCAAGCAGGGCGTGCACGCCACCTTCATGCCGAAGCCGCTCGAAGGTGTGCAGGGCAGCGGTATGCACCTGCACCTCAGCCTGTTCGGCGACGAGCAGAACGCCTTCTACGCCGAGGACGACCCGTACAACCTGTCGCCCGTCGCCAAGCAGTTCATCGCCGGCCTGCTGCGCCACGCCTCGGAGATCACTGCGGTCACCAACCAGACCGTGAACAGCTACAAACGGCTCGTGCCCGGCTTCGAAGCGCCAGTGCACATCAGCTGGGCGCGCAACAACCGCAGCGGTCTCATCCGCGTGCCCATCGCCAAGCGCGGCAACGCCAGCGCCACCCGCATCGAGTACCGCTCACCCGACCCTGCGACGAACCCGTACCTCGCCTTCAGCGTGCTGCTGGCCGCCGGCCTGAAGGGCATCGAGGAGGGCTACGAGCTTCCGCCCGAAGCCGACGCCAACCTGTTCGAGATGGACGATGCAGCCCTCGGCAAGCTCGGCATCGACACGTTGCCCCAGAGCCTCAGCGACTCGTTGAAGGTGATGGAGAAATCTGAGCTCGTGCAGGCGGCGCTGGGCGAACACATCTTCGAATGGTTCCTCCGCAACAAGCGCACCGAGTGGCGCGAGTACAAGACGCACGTGAGCCAGTTCGAACTGAACCGCTACCTGAGGGCGCTCTGATGGAACTCGTGGCGGTGTTCCCCGAACCGCCGCCCTCCGACCTCGCGCGCACCCTCGACCTCGCCGGTTATCGGTGGAAGGCGGTCGCGTCGGCCGACGACGCAGCTCGCCACGAGCCACCCACCGGATGGGCCGGCGCCGTGGTGGCATGCGACCAAGACCCTGAAGGCGCCTGGGCGTTCTGCCGCGCGCTGCGCAAGCGCGACACCCCGGTGAGTCCACTGATGGTGTTGGTGAGCGGTGGCCAGTTGGCCGACCTCGAACTCCGCGACGAATTGTTCGACGACTTCTGCCTCACTCCGTTCCATCCGCAGGAAGTGGAGGCCCGCTTGCGGCACCTGTTCTTCCGCGGCACCTCCGAGTTGCGTCCGGAGATGGTGGAGTACAGCGGCCTCGCCCTGAACCTGGAGACCTACCAGGCCAGCATCGAAGGTCACCCGCTGGACCTCACCTACATGGAGTACGAGCTGTTGAAGTTCCTCGCCCAGAACCCGGGCAAGGTGTTCACCCGCGAGATGCTGCTCAGCCGGGTGTGGGGCTACGAGTACTACGGCGGCGCCCGCACGGTCGAC
This sequence comes from uncultured Acidimicrobiaceae bacterium, assembly GCA_903919455.1. Classification (GTDB taxonomy): domain Bacteria; phylum Actinomycetota; class Acidimicrobiia; order Acidimicrobiales; family Ilumatobacteraceae; genus UBA668. The sequence goes on from CAIXIJ010000060.1 coordinate 7,954, forward strand.
GTGCACATCCGTCGTCTGCGCGCCAAGCTCGGCGAGGAACACGCCAACCTCATCCAGACGGTGCGCAGCGTGGGTTACCGCTTCGGCCAATCGCGCTGGAGCGCCTGACACCCCGAATCCCTCGAAACGGGGTCAGAGGGACTGAAGCGCCTGCGCCACCACGAGTGCCATGGCCCGTTGGCCGTCGGCGTTGGGGTGAAGGTTGTCGGGGCGCAACAACCCTGCATTCGGTGTCGACGCCGTGGAGAACCAGTCGGCCACCACGCTGTTCGGACGTGCTGCGATGCGTTCAGCAAGTACCAGGTTGAACACATTGGTGGCATCGACGTACTGCGGCCGATACGTGTTCTGCCACACCACCGGCACCTCGGCGGGGAGTTCGCCCAGGATCTGGTCGATGAGCCCACCGTATGCATCGGGGGTGGCGTAACTGCCGACGTCGTTGGTGCCGAGTTCGATCACCCACACATCGGGATCTGCGCCACTAGCCAGGAGGCCGAAGATCGCACGGACGCCGCTGAGGGGGCCACCACCCTTTCCGTTGCCCACCGCGATGCGTCGGCCGACTTCGGCGTCAATCACCTGGTCGGTGATCCCCAACGTGGTGAAGGCCGCCGCCAACTCCTCGCGGCTGGCACGGGTGATGCTGTCGCCCACCATCACCACCGACGTGAAGCTCGCAGCGATCGTGCCATCGGACCCCGAGTTGGGCGTCAGTGACGAATCTGCCGGGTAAGCACGCGGCGGACTCCCGCATGCGGCCACGCCCAGCGCACCGAGCGCCAGCAGGAATGAGCGACGATCGAGTGGCGTCATGCGAGCTGCTGGATGCGGGCCGCGTGGCGGGCATGCGACCGCAGCTGCTGCTCCAGATCCGGATGCACCAGCTGGCCGTCGCGCACCACGAAACGGCCGTTGACGATCGTGTGCCATGCCGACGAAGGCCCACACCGCATCCACGCTTCCACGGGGTCGGCGAGCGCACCCGAGAACGCTGGGCCGGTGAGCTTCCAGACCGCGATGTCGGCCACTGCGCCGGGCGTGATCACGCCGATCTCACCCTCGCGACCGAGGCACCCGGCCCCGCCCAGAGTGGCAACTTCCAACGCCATACGAGCGGTGGAGGCGTGAGCACCATCGCGAAGCTTGGCGAGCAGCATCGCCGAACGAGCTTCCAGCCACAGTGAGGCGCTGTCGGCGGACGACGAACCATCCACACCCAGCCCCACCTTCACGCCTGCGGCGCGCATGGGCACGATGGGGGCGATACCCGACGAGAGGATGCAGTTGCTGCTCGGGCAGTGGGCCACGCCGATGCCGGCCGCGCCGAGGCGGGCCACTTCGTCGGGGTTCGGCATCACGCAGTGCGCCACCCAGGTGCGGTCGGTGCACCAACCGGTGCGCTCGAGGTACTCCATCGGACGACACCCGAACGTGGCAAGCGAGAACTCGTCGTCTTCGCTGTTCTCGGCGAAGTGCGTATGAAGGCGAACGTCGAGCCGTTCGGCCAACTCGGCCGACTGCACCATCAAGGATTCGGTGACACTGAACGGACTGCACGGGGCCAGCGCAATTCGCACCATGGCGCCGTGGCTGCGGTCGTGGTGACGGTGAACTGCAGCTTCACTGTCGGCCAGGATGTCGTCGTCGTCGGCCACCACGTCGTCTGGGGGCAGGCCGCCGTCCTTCTCGCTGAGGCTCATGGAGCCACGCGTCGGGTGGAATCTCATTCCGAGATCCACGGCTGCAGCGATCTCCGCGCTCAGCAGGTCGCCGGCACCCTTGGGGTGCAGGTACAGATGGTCGGTGCTCGTGGTGCACCCGCTGAGCGCCAACTCGGAGAGACCGACGAACGCGCTGGCGTACACACTCTCCTCATCGATAGCACGCCACAACGGGTACAGGCTCTGTAGCCAGCCGAACAACGGCTTGTCGGTCATCGGGGGGTAGGCACGAGTGAGGTTCTGGTAGATGTGGTGATGGGTGTTCACCAAGCCAGGAGTCACCAGGCAATCCGCGGCGTCGATCACGGTGGTTGCCGTCGGTGCCGGGTCGGTGCTGCCACCGACGGCTTCGATCAGATTGCCAGTGATGGCCACCCATCCGCCGGCGAGTTCGCGGCGGGCCGCATCGACGGTGGCTACCAGACGGGCATTGCGGATGAGGAGGTCGGCCATGGGGCTCCGGGGTATCAGGCGAGGGAGTCGATGAGCATGCGCACATCGTCGAGAGTGGTTCGGGGATTCACGATGCAGATGCGCAACACGGTGTCGCCAGCCCACGAGGTGGGCACAACGAACGCGTCGCCGTCGGCGAGGAGACGGTCGCTCCACTGCTGATACTCGGGCATCGTCCA
>CAIXIJ010000061.1 GCA_903919455.1 uncultured Acidimicrobiaceae bacterium
ATGCCCGGTCGTTCTCGTTCGACGGTGGCGCCGCCACCTACATCGGCACCGCGCTCCTCGCGCTCCTCATCACCGTCGTCACCGTCGGCCTGGCGTTCCCCTTCGCACTCGTCCTACGGCAGCGTTGGCAGGCCAAGCACACCTTCGTCGAAGGACGCCAACTCCAGTTCACCGGCACAGGCATCGGCCTGTTCGGCAACTGGATCAAATGGCTCCTCCTCACGATCATCACCCTTGGCATCTACTCATTCTGGGTTGTGCCACGAATCATCAAATGGACCGTCGAACACCAAGAGTTCAGCGGAGCGCAACTCGCCACATCCTGAGCAGGCAACCGGGCCCGGACCCGCGTTTTCGGACGTGAGTTCGTGGCAACTCAGCCGACAACGAACCAGGCGACGGTGGTGCTTCCCGGCTTCTTCGCCGTCCCAGGCACTTTGGCAAGCGTGATGACAGCGGTGTTGGTGCCCGGCTTGGGCACGGCGCTCTCCACATGTTGCCCGTCGGTCTGGGCTTGAAGGTTGGCGAACACCATGCTGGCGGCCGTGAGCGAGCTTCCAGGGATGGTCACAGTGACACTGCGCGAGGGGTAGGTAACGGTGGCGATGCCAGAACGGTTGAGCGAAATGCTGCCTTGCACGTCGAGGGCCCGAGCACCGGTGGCGGTGACTGCCGCCCCACTCCCGGCCGTAACCGCAACAAGCGCGCTGCTCGTGTTCGCAGCATTGAAGATCTGCGCAGTGACACCAGAACCAGTGCCAACACCACCATCATCACCCATCACCCCGGCGAATGAACTCGAAATCCCCCGCACGCCGGGAGCGCCGTTGAAGGCGTGAGCGAACACACCCATGCCGGTGCCGTAGTTCTCCGCGTACAGCGCCGGACCGGAGTTCGTGCTGCCCGCAACCTGTGCCGTCACTGCGGGCGCATCACCTGGTCCAGAACTCGCAGCGAACAGAGCGCGGGCGCCTGCAGAGTTCTCCAGGTACATCGTCCGGTATGGATGACTGGAGTAGAGCATCGTTTCGCTGTCACCCGCCGACATCGCAGTGCCGTACACCATGGTTCCCGCAGCTGCCTCTGCTGTGTTCGCTGATGCAACAGCAGCGACGACGGCTCCCGCAGCCGCAGCACCACCGAGGCGAAGCAGACGCCGCCGATTGACTTCGGTGGCTCCGTCTTCGGGCGTAACTTCACCCTTCCTGATATCGCTCATACTGAATCTTCTTCCCATCGACGCCAGCAGAATGCTGACCAATCGCCACACTAGATGAAACTGTGCTTGCGGGAATCCGGGGCATTCTGCAGCGAATCCTTCTCCCTGCGACTGTGGCCCAGGTGGCGCGTTGACTTCACAAAGCGGCGACTCGTGATGCCGTAGCAGCCAGTAGGCAGCTACTGACATCCTCTCCCCTGAAGAGTTCGCGGGCATCGTCGACGCGTACGGTCTCGTCGACACGGCCGGCCTCGCTGCGATGATCGGTCGCAGCCACCGCACGGTGACGCAGTCCGCCAGCGCAGAGCTCTGGCGGACAGGTCACCTGCCGCCGCCTCGAAGACTCACCCGGAGACCACACCGGAGCGCCGCACTTGGCTGTGCCTTCGTATGCTCGTTCTGACGATCTTTATGTCATTTAATGATCGTTGTAGCAAGCATAATGGACTACACTTTGGGATGAGACCACAAGGAGCCGCACATGGCAACTCGCCCAACCTCGGCCCGCACACGAAACGCCGAGCGACAGCTCGGCGAGCACGTGCGCGCCTGGCGCAAACTCCAAGGTCTCACTGCCGAACAGTTGGCGGAACGGTCAGGCATCAATCGCAACACGCTCGGCCGGCTGGAACGCGGTGAGGGTTCCACGGATCTCGCCGTCTTCCTCGCCGTTGTCCGTGCCCTCGGACAACTCGACAGCGTCGTCAACGCACTCGACCCCTACGAGACTCCCCTCGGCCGCGCCCGTGCCGATGAGGCGCTACCACAGCGGGTGCGTCGATGAGTGCCGCACCCTCCACACGACTTGATGTGCACCTCGAACGCGGAGGCATCGTCGAGTTCGTCGGCACCGCGCACATCACCGTGCGACGGCAACAGACGTCGACCGCCTTCACCTACAGCGATCACTACCTTCGCCAGCGCGACGCAATGTCGATCAGCCCCGACCTCCCGCTCAGCAGCGGCTCCGCGATCACCGACGGGCTGCCAGGAGCGTTCAGCGACAGCGCGCCGGACCGGTGGGGCCAGAACCTCATCCGCAAACGCATCCGAGGGGTGAACCGCGATGCTGGTGGCGCAACCACGTTCGTCTCCGATGTCGACTTCCTCCTCGGCGTCAGCGACACCACCCGACAGGGATCACTCCGGTTCACACTCGCGGGCCGGACCGATTTCCTCGACTCGAGCCTCGACGTCCCGAAGCTCATCCACTTGCCCAAACTCCTGAACGCTGCCGACCTCGTCGCACGCGACGCATCACTGGACGACATGGCTGCCGTCAAAGCGCTGCTCGACGCCGGATCGGGATCGCTCGGAGGCGCACGCCCCAAAGCGTCCGTGGTCAACGATGGACGACTCCTCATCGCCAAGTTTCCGCACCCCCACGACGAGTGGAACGTCATGGCATGGGAGAAGACCGCACTGGACCTCGCCGAGATGTGTGGCTTCCCCACTCCGAGCCGTCGACTGGTCGACGTGGCCGGCCGCCATGTGCTGCTCCTAGGACGGTTCGACCGGAGCGACCGCTCGCGGGTGCCCTACATCTCAGCGATGACAATCGTCGATGGCCGTGACGGTCAGGAGCACGACTACCTCGACGTCGCCGAAGCCCTCGCGGACCACGGCAGCAATGTCGCAGCCGACCTTGAGCAACTCTGGCGTCGCATCGCATTCACGATCGCCATCAACAACATTGACGATCACCTCCGCAACCACGGGTTCCTGCACACGCGAGGCGGCTGGACACTCTCCCCCATCTTCGACATCAACCCGCACCCGAACGCTTCAACGGCGCGCGCCACGAGCGTCAACTTCCGACAGAGCGCCGAACGGAACGACGAGCAACACAACCTGCTCGCCGTCGCACCGCATTTCGGTCTGCGGCCCGACGCAGCAGAAGCGGCGCACGACGCGATAACCGAGGTCGTCAGAACGCAGTGGCGCGCCGTTGCCCGAGCGAACGGAGTGACAGAAGCAGAACTTGGCCGCTTCGCCGAAGTGCTCGACCGCTGAAGACCCGCGGCGCGAAAACCAAGACGCACAAGAGCCGTCACCGATCCCAGGGCGATTCAGCGTCCACCGGAATGCTGGGTCGCTCCTATCGGCTTCGAGTCGGCCGGTCGATCGTGCACCAGTCGTCGGGGAACGACAGACTGTGGTGATGATGAAGTCGCTGACGCCGACGGTGTGGCCGGCAGCGACTCGTGGGCGATGACCGAGTGGGCGTCGGCCACCGAGCGAGCCATGAAGGTCCTCACCCGAGTCGACGAGGGACGGCTGTGACGGGTACCGACCGAGCAGCCAAGGGTGCGATCCGGATCCGCCGCCGGGGCTCTCGATGACATCACTCCCGTCGCCCGGTCTGGGCCGTGTCGCGGCCGAAGCGTTCGTTGCGCAGCACCTCGCCCATCTCGCGTGCGATGGGGTCCGGGGTTCTGGATCGTTCACGGGCGGCCAGGTGGCCGCCGACTCGAAGCTCGCCGCCTTCGACGTCACCGGTTACGCCACGCGCCGCAACGAGGTGTACCCACCGTCGAGGCGTGGGGCCTCCCGACTCTCGCCGTACATCCGCCACGGCCTTCTGTCGCTGCCGGATGTCTGGGACCATGTCGCCGGTGGGCCCCACCGCGACGTCGAGAAGTTTCGCGATGAACTGCTCTGGCAGGAGTACGCCCGGCACTGGTATGCCCGTTTCGGAACCCTGACTCGCCACAACACTCGTCATCGCCTCCCGGGGTCGGATCTCGCAGCTGGTGTTTCGGCCGACAAGGGATGGTCGCGGAGGCTGTCCTGTCTCGATCTTGCCCTGTCGGAGTTGGACCGCGACGGGTGGCTCGTCAACCAGACCCGGATGTGGCTCGCGGGCCACTGGACGGTTCGCGAAGGCCTGCGGTGGACCGACGGCGAAGACCACTTCTTCCGCCATCTGCTCGACGGCTCACGGGCTGCCAACCGACTCGGCTGGCAATGGGTAACCGGCGCCGGGTCGTCGAAGCCGTACGGGCTCAGCCGGCATCAGGTCGAGCGACGCGCCCCGGGGATCTGCACGTCGTGCGAGCTCCGCGATGCGTGTCCGATCGAGGGCTGGCCCCGGGATCCGGTGTTGGAACCGATCGAGCGAGTCGACAGGATCCACGTCGCTCCATCAGTCGCTGTCTCGTCGGGCCCAGTCGGCGTGGTCGCCAACAAGACCCCGGACGCTGTCTGGTTGACGGCCGAGTCGCTCGGTCATCGCGATCCGGCGCTTTCCGCCCACCGTGACCTTCCGGTCCTGTTCGTGTTCGACGAACGTCTCCTGGGATCGCTGCGGTTGTCGTCGAAGCGCCTGGTGTTCATAACCGAGACGCTCGCTGAGCTCGGCGTCGAGCACGACCTTCAGGTGTCGCTCGGCGACCCGGTCGAGATTCTCGCAGGCAGGGAACTCGCCGTGACGTTCGCACCCGTGCCCGGCTTCCGACGGCGAGCTGAACGCCTGCAGCCCGCCGAGCTGCACCCGTGGCCGTGGCTTCGCCGACCGACCGCAGGACCGATCGAGTCGTTCGGCGCCTGGCGCCGCTCGCTCGGCTGTTGATTCATTTGAGCGACTGCCTGAGCCGGCCGTCAGTTGATCGGGGTGTCTCGCTGCACGTCGCCCATTGCCATCTGACCGCGTGAGCCCATCGCCGCCCACATACCGATCTGCCGCTTCTTCGGTTCCTTACTGACTTCGACGCAACCCACGTGCATCGTCGCGTCGGCGACAACGACGACATCGTCGCGTTTCCCAATCTCGATTCCGCACGCTCGGCAGATGGACATGTCGACCCCTCTTCGCACCGACAGGCTGCGTCAGCCACCCAGCCCGTGTCAATCGGTGGAAGCGAGATCCTCGGGGCCGTTTGTCACTGAAGGCGTCCAGCACGGCCCGCGCGCTCCCCAGGGAGTGCCCCATCCGAGTCCCACGCCGCCATCCGAGTCCCACGCCACCATGCGAGTGTGGACTCGCACCCGGGGTGCGAGTCCACACTCGGATGCCCCCACACCGCGCCTTCCCGCCGAAAGGCGCTTGCACCGCACGATCATCGCTTCGTTCCTTGCTTGACGCGCCGCATCCCAGCACGATGTGGGTCGTGACCGATCCCGACATGCTTCGCCATCACCGGTACATCCGGTCGAACGGGTACGACCCGGCGTGGGTGGTCGAGAACCAGATGGGGCCACACCCCCTATGGCTGCTCGAAGCGCTCACCGAGGTGTTGCCGATCGAGCCGGGCATGCGCGTGCTTGATCTGGGCTGTGGCCGAGCGATGACCTCGATCTTCCTGGCACGTGAGTTCGGCGCGCAGGTGTGGGCGACGGACCTGTGGATCCCGGCAGAGGAGAACGAACGCCGTATCGCGGAAGCTGGGCTGAGCGAGCTGGTGACCGCAGTACACGCCGAAGCCCACGCCCTACCGTTCGAGCCGGAGTTCTTCGATCTCGTCGTCAGTCTCGACGCCTACCAGTACTTCGGTACCGACGATCTCTATCTCGGGTACCTCTTGAGCTTCCTGAAGCCAGGCGGACGAATTGGTGCGGTAATGCCGGGCACCGTTCGGGAACTCGGTGAGGAGATCCCTTCCACGCTCGCGCCGTTCTGGGAGTGGGACTTCTGCTGCTGGCACACCCCGCAGTGGTGGCGCTCGCACTGGGCGAAGACACGCAAGGTGGGCATCGATCACGTTGGAACCATCGAGGATGGCTGGCGTGACTGGCTTCAGTTCAACGACACGATCACTCCTTGGGTAACGGGTTGGTGGGTCGATGAGGTCGCAACGACGCACGAAATGCTCATGGCCGACCAGGGACGCGAGTTGTGCTTCGTATCGATCACCGCAACGAAGCCCACGGCAGCCAAGGAAGCGACGACCACCTGAGCACCGCCAAGCTTCGGCGAGCGACGATGCCTAGGAAGGGCTTAGCCGTTGGCGTCGCTGGTGCTTGACGCGCCGATCTGGCTCAGCGGCCTGCCGGTCGGGGAGCGATCAAGCAGGCGCACCATGCGGTCAACAGCGGCGTTGACCATATCCAGCAGCAACCCGGTAGCGCCCTGCTTCAACATGCGGCCCTCGTGCACGGCGATGGCAATCGAGACGGAGTTCTCGGTGAACAACCACACCGCCGGGAACAGCCCTGGCGGGCCGTTCTGAAAGTCGAGCACCGAATCCCAGCGACTCCGCAGCATTGCTTCCATCTTCAATCGCACGGGCACCAGATCATCGTTGGCGCGCGCGTGCATGACGGCGTTCATCGCGTACAGATCGCAGGCCGGCAAGCCGCACAACAACTCGAACAGCTGCATCACGCGGTCAGCCGGGGCCAGGTCCTCTGTCGCCGCCAGATCTGCGAAACCCTCTGCCTGCAAGACTCGCTGCTCGAAGAACGCAACCTGCAGCGATTCACGGTCGGGAAAGAACGCATAACCCAATGCCCGGCTGACACCGGCTTCTTTCGCCACCTCGGCAACGGTGAGTTCGCGCAATCCCTTCGCCTCGTACACGCGACCAGCAGCCTCGAGAAGCGTCCGGACGCGAACGTCAGGTGCGAGGTAGGAGCGGACCGCCGGCACTGCGGGAACGCTAACGAAGGTCCCAACCCGGGGCTAACCGAGGGTGAACTTTTAGTGTCAAGTTTCCGTGAAGTTGACACTTCTGTCGGCAGGCGAGCTGGGCTCGGCGCTCCGCTGCGCACACTACGGTCCTACGGATGCACATCGAGTCGGTGGCCATCCTCGTGGACGACTACGACGATGCGATCGCCTTCTTCGTCGACGCACTCGGATTCGAACTCATCGAGGACACTCCATCGCTGACGAACGATGGTCGCAAGAAGCGTTGGGTCGTCGTCCGTCCGCCCGGCGCGACGACTGCCATTCTCCTCGCACAAGTCGATGGCGAACAGCAGTCCGCAGGCGTCGGCGAACAGACAGCGGGCCGAGTCGGCTTTTTCCTACGCGTCGATGATTTCGACGTCAGCTACCAACGGATGGTCGAACACGGAGTGCGATTCCTGACCGAGCCGAGAATCGAGAGCTACGGGACGGTCGCCGTGTTCCTCGACGTCGCCGGCAACAAGTGGGACCTTCTCGGCTGACCGCTCGACCCGCCGGCGCGCACTGACTCGCCGCTTCTACAGGGCGCCTGGTGTACACATCACCTGGGGTCCCACCGCACACTCCCCAGGGAGCGCCCCATCCGAGTCCCACACCCCCATCCGAGTCCCACAACCCCATCCGAGTCCCACGGCGCCATCCGAGTCTCACGGCGCCAGGCGAGTAGGGACTCGCATCCGGGGTGCGAGTACACACTCGGATGCCCCGCAAGCGACAGCCTGCCAGACCAAGCCGAAACGATGATCAGGTCGCAGTGAACTGGGTGAAGTGGAGCAGCACACCGCTCGGGTCCCATACGTACGTCACCGTGCCGCCCCAGTCCTCGAGCTTCGGCTGGGCCACCCGCGCAGGCCCGTAGCTTCCGCTGCTGAGTACATCGGACACCCGATCGAACCACGCCATCGCGTCGGACACCACGATCGTGAGCATGAAGTTCTCAGCCCACTCCTTGACGTAGAAGTTCTGCAACATGAAGCGGTAGCCGCTGAGCTCCATCAACGCGAGCCCATCGCCATCCGTCCACAACGTGCACCAACCCATCGACTCGTAGAACGCCTTCGACAACGCGAAGTCCAGGGCCGGTACGAACGCGCGCACATCCTCGACGGCAAATCGGTCCTCGGACGAAAGGTTGCTCACGGGGCGCACATTGCCCGCTCAACGACCCTCTCCGCAAGTGCCTCCCGCCCACTCGTCCGAGGGTCAGCGACCCTCCGGAGCGCACTCTCTCGCCGCCTCTGCAGGGTGCCGCGTGCACCATCACCTGGGGTCCCACCGCGCACTCCCCAGGGAGCGCCCCATTCGAGTCCCACGGCCCCATCCGAGTCCGGACTCACATCCGGGGTGCGAGTACACACTCGGATGCGCCTGGTTTCCGCTGCTCAGTGCATCGAACACCCGAGATCAGCCCCACAGCGCGGCCCATCTACACTCCATGACTGACCTCGGGAGTATCTGATTTGGTTGGGAACATGGCCCGCGACGAGCGCAAGCGAGCGTTCCTGAACGCCGAGGGCGCCGACAAACCGCTCGTCTCCCCGGTGCCGCACGAGGTACTCGTGCGCGCTCGAGCCCACCGGTTGGGCCGCATCAAGCAGCAGCTGGTGGCGGCCGACATCCCGGCCATCCTCCTATACGACCCTGTCAACATCCGATACTCGCTCGACTGCGCCAACATGCAGGTCTGGACCCTGCACAACCCGCTTCGCTACGCGCTCATCTTCGCCGAGGGTCCGGCCGTGATGTTCGAGTTCAAGGGCAGCGAGCATCTGTGCGATGGCATCGAAACGATCGACGAACTCCGCACCGCCAGTGGCTGGACCTACATGACCGCCGGCGACACCATGGAGGCTCGCGTCGAGCGGTGGGCCAATGAGATCACCGACCTGATCCACACCCACGCCGGCCCCGGCGCGCGCCTCGCTGTCGACCGGCTCGACATTCCCGGCATGGCGGCACTCGAGCGCCGAGGCATCACCGTGGTGGACGGCACGCCACTCACCGAGCAGGCCCGCAGCATCAAATCGGCCGACGAGATCGAACTGATGCGCTGGACTATCCGCGTCGGCGAAGCAGGCATGGCCCGCATGTACGAGTACTCCATGCCGGGCGTCACCGAGCAAGAGTTGTGGGCGCACCTTCACTTCGAGAACGCTCGGTCAGGCGGCGAATGGCTGGAGACCCGACTGGTCACGTGCGGCCCCAACACCAACCCCTGGTACAGCGAGGCGTCGGGCCGGGCATGTCAGGCGGGCGAGATGATCTCGTTCGACATCGACCTCGTCGGGCCGTACGGCTACTGCGCCGACCTGTCGCGTTCCTGGACCTGCGGCGATGTGCCCATGACTCCGACGCAGCATCGGCTGTACGCGACCGCACTCGAGCAGATCGACCACAACCTTGCACTGCTTCGTCCGGGTCTGTCGTTCGCAGAGTTCAACGACAAGTCATGGCCCATCCCCGAGGAGCACGTGCCGTATCGGTACTCCCTCGCGGCACATGGTGTGGGCATGGCCGACGAGTGGCCCGTGGTGTTGCTGAGCCCCGATTTCGCCGCCAGCCACGGTGGACAGTTCGAGCAGAACATGGTCGTCTGTGTCGAATCACTCATCGCCGAGGAAGGCACCGAGAGCATCAAACTCGAGACCCAGGTGCTCATCACCGAATCAGGCGCCGAACGGCTCGATTCATTTCCATGGGAACTCTGACCAGTCGCTGACAACGACCACCATTACACCGCTTGAAAGTGCGACCCGAAGGCTCCGAATAGCCAGGTTGGGGGCGGCGACAACTCGGGTGTAGAGCAGTAGTGTTCGCGGTGATGGCTGACACCGTGATCGACGTGCCGGCGAGTGCCCCCGAGGCACCCGTCGAGACCGGTCCGGCGCACGCCATCCGCATCCGTGGCACCGCCTATCCGGTGGTTCTCCCGAAGCTCAGCGATCCACGGATGGTGGTGGCCGCCACCACCATTTCGCTCCACGTACTCGGCCAACTCGGCCTGCACTTTCAAGTAAGCGTCCCGCAGATCTTGGCGGCCATGCTCACCGCCTTTGTGCTGGGTGTCGCCATCACATTCCGTGAAACGAAGTCGTTCGTATGGCCGGGCAGCGCGCTGCTCACCGGCAGCGGCATCGCCCTCATCCTGCGCGTGCCCGACACCCCACTACACGACCACTGGACCTCCCACAAGTGGTACGTGTTCGCTGGCGTCTCGGTGCTCGCATTGCTGATCAAGCAACTGGTGCAGTACCGCGGCCACCCGCTCTTCAACCCGTCGAACGTGGCACTCGTGCTCACCTTCTTGGTGTTGGGAAGCAGCCGCGTCGCTCCCCTGGACTTCTGGTGGGCACCGCTGAACGGTTGGATGATCGCCGCCTACGCCATCATCGTGGTTGGCGGCACCGTGGTCACCCGGCGTATGCACCTGTTCGCCATGACCGTCACCTTCTGGGTGGCGTTCTCGCTAGGCCTCTCCGTGGTGGCCCGGTCGGGCCATTGCATCACCGCCAACTGGGCGTTCGCTCCGGTGTGCGGCTCCGAGTTCTGGCGTGTGGTGGTCACTTCGCCCGAACTGTTCATCTTCATGTACTTCATGATCACCGACCCCAAGACCGTGCCCACGGGCCGCGTGGGGCGCGTGCTGTTCGCCTTGCTGACGGCTGCGACGTGCGTGCTGCTCATGGCTCCGCAGACCACCGAGTTCGGCAGCAAGGTGGCCCTGCTCGGCGGGCTCACCCTCATGTGCGCAATCCGCCCACTCCTCGATCGTTTCTTCCCCGTGCCGGGCTCGGCCGGTGATGGCCTGCGTCGGTTCGCTGCGCAACTCACACACAACGCTGAGGGTCGCCTCAGCGGCGCCCGCATTGCTCGCGTCGCAGGCGCCACGTTGGTGGCCGTCGCCGCCAGTGTGGGTGTGCTGGCCGTCGGTCGCTCCGCCAGCCACGCGTTCGCCGGCGACACCGAGGACGTCATCGGTCGCGTACCGCACGCCATCAACCCGGCCACCTTCCCCGCGATCACGGTGGAGCAGGGCGTGCTCGACTGGAACCACAGCATCGCGGGCAGCGGTGCGCAGGCCGTGGTGCTCACGCTCGCCGAGAACCTCGAACTCGAGAACCAGGCACTGCTGCGCAACGACCCGAAGATCTTGGTCGCAGTGGACCACGGCGACCGGCTCGATGCGATGAATTTGCTGCTCGAAGAAGCCCGCACCAGCGGCACCACCGTGGTCCGCCGCTATCGCCTCGACCACGTGAACGTGACGCTCATCGTGCCGTTCGGCCGACAGGACGGTCTGAGCCTGGGCCTGCAATCCACCGGCACACTCACCAGGGAGACCTACGACAGCGCGGGCCATCTGCAGAGGTCGACCGATGAACCGTTCGCCACCACCTTCGTGCTGCGCCGAGCCACGGGCGGTCGCTGGTTGAACGTGGCCGAACTGCCCATCACCAGCGCCAGCTGAATCGATGCGCCGCCTCACCGTTGCCCGCTCGCTGCTGATCGGCGCTGCACTCTCGCTCGCCGTCGGATGCGGTGGAGGTGATGGCGGCGATGGCACCCCGCACTTCATCGACGAGACCGCTACCGCTGGCATCGACCATCAGTACACCGGCGAGTTCGCCTACTTCGTCGGCGGCGGCGTTGCGGCGTTCGACTGCAACGGCGACACCCGCGATGAACTGTTCATCGCAGGCGGCAGCAGCCCTGCTGCGCTGTATCGCAACGACAGCAAGGTGGGCGGCACGCTGCAGTTCACCGCACTTCCCTCTCCCGTCACCGACCTCACCGATGTCACCGGCGCGTACCCGCTCGACATCGACGCCGACAATGAGACCGACCTGATGGTGCTGCGCCGCGGCGCGGGCAACGTGCTCTTGCGCGGGCTGGGCGACTGTCGCTTCGAAGACGCCACCGCGTCGCTGGGCATCTACCCGGGGGGTGCCTGGACCGTCGCCTTCAGCGCGATGTGGGAAGGCGACGCAAGCCTGCCGACGCTCGCATTCGGCAACTACCTCGCGCCCGACGGCGACACCTGCGGCGACAGCGAACTCGTGCGACCGAACGGCAGCACCTACGACACACCCATCACGCTGTCGCCGAGCTACTGCACGCTCTCGGTGCTGTTCAGCGACTGGGGTCGCACCGGCCAACGCGACCTGCGCATGGCCAACGATCGCCACTACTACCTCGACGGTTCCGAGCAGCTGTGGAAGATCCCAGCCGGCAAGTCACCCACCCTCTACACCGAGGCCGACGGGTGGAAGCCGCTGCAGATCTGGGGCATGGGCATTGCCAGCCACGACCTCACCGGCGACGGCAAGCCTGAGGTGTTCATCACCAGCCAGGGCGACAACAAGTTGCAGACACTCGACACCGGTGCAACCGGCCCCACCTATCACGACATCGCCGTCGACCGCGGTGTCACCGCAGCCCAGCCGTACGCGGGCGGTGACGTGCTGCCCTCCACCGCATGGCACCCCGAGTTCGAAGACGTGAACAACGACGGGTTCATCGACCTGTTCGTCACCAAGGGCAACGTGCAGGCCCAAGTGGACAACGCCAAGCTCGACCCCAGCAACCTGCTGATGGGTCAGCCCGATGGCACCTTCGTGGAACGCGCCGAACAGGCGGGGGTGACGGCCTACGACAAGGCGCGTGGAGCAGCCCTGGTGGACCTCAACCTCGACGGCCTGCTGGACATGGTGGTGGTGAACCGAGAGGCCAACATCACCATCCGGCGCAATGTGGGCGACGGCAACGCTGAACACCCCGCATTGGCGGGCCACTGGTTGCAGGTGCAGGTGCATCAACCCGGACCAAACGCCAACGCGATCGGCGGATGGCTGCAGGTGAAGGTGGGCGACCGCATCATCGAGCGCGAGCTCACCATCGGCGGTGGTCACGCAGGCGGCAAGCTCGGCTGGATCCATACCGGTCTGGGCGATGCCGTCAGCGCCGAGGTGCGGATGCAATGGCCCGACGGCGAACTCGGCCCGTGGATGCCCGTCACGGCCGACACGTTCATCACCATCGACCGCGCGTCGGACCAGCCCACCACCTTCGTCCCAAAGGACTGAACTGGCGTCACCCGGTCGAACCGCCCGCGCGCTGCGCCTCTTTAGTTCGGATACTGTACTAACTCGTGAGGAACGCATCCCGACCCACCATGGATCTGTCGGATGTGCGCCGCCACCACCTCTCCGTGGTGCTCGAACACCTCGTGCGCAGCGGCCCCAGATCGCGCTCTGCCATAGCGCAGGAAACCGGGCTCACCAAGGCCACCGTGTCGGCGCTCATCACCGACCTACTCGACCGCGGCTTGGTGCAGGAACTCGACACTCCCACGGCCGGCCGCGTCGGACGACCCGCCACCGATGTTGGCGCCGCAGGGCACTCGGTGGGTGCGCTGGGCCTCGAGATCGACGTCGACGAGGTGGCCGCATGCGTGGTGGACCTCGCGGGCGCCGTGCGCACCGTGCATCGTCACACCGCAGGCAACCGCGACGTCACGGCCCGCACCGTCATCAACCGTCTCCGCGACGTGACTCAGCGCGCCATGGCCGACGCCGCCCGCATGGGTATCGACTGCATCGGCGCCACTCTCGCGTTGCCCGGCTTGGTGGACCCGCAGGCGCGCACCCTCTTCGTCGCACCGAACCTCCACTGGTTCGACGCCGACCTTCGATCACTGGCCACCCAGCTCCGCCTGCCCGAGCACTTCCCTTTCACGATGGACAACGAAGCGAACCTCGGCGCACTCGCCGAACTCCGCCACGGCGCCGGGCAACAGTTCGACTCGTTCGTATTCGTGTCGGCTGCCGGTGGCCTCGGCGCCGGCATCGTGCTCGATGGGCGCCTCCTGCGCGGTGCCCACGGCTTCGCCGGCGAGTTGGGCCACGTGGTGGTGGAACCCAGCGGCAAGCCATGCGCCTGCGGGGCGCGCGGCTGTCTTGAAACGTTCCTCCACAGCGATGCGAACCCCGACGAACTGGCCCGACATCTGGCCGACGCGTTGCGCACCGTCGTGCACCTCATCGACCCCGACGCCGTAGTGCTGGGCGGGTCTCTGGCAGCACTCGGCGACGAGTTCGCCCACGCCGTGGCCGACCACTTGCACGCCGACACGCTGGGTGCCCGGTGGCACCCGTGCGCAGTGCGCCGCTCCACTCTCAGCACCGATGCCGCGCTCGTCGGTGCTGCCACCGCCGCGCTCGACCGCATCATCGCCGACCCGACCATCGTCCCCACCCGCGCATTCGCGCACTGATCACGCAACAAGGAACCACCATGACCGATCAACTCACTCCCCGCCCCGAGCACAAGTTCACCTTCGGACTCTGGACCGTGGGCAACACCGGCCGCGACCCGTTCGGCCACGAGGTGCGCCCAGCGCTCGACCCCGTGGAGAGCGTGCACCGCCTCGCCGAACTCGGCGCCTACGGCGTGAACTTCCACGACGACGACCTGGTGCCGTTCGACAGCACACCCACCGAGCGCGAGGCCATCGTGAAGCGCTTCCGTACGGCACTCGACGAGACCGGCATGAAGGTGCCGATGGCCACCACCAACCTGTTCAGTCGCCCGGTCTTCAAGGAAGGCGCCTTCACCGCCAACGACCCCAACGTGCGGCGCTTCGCCGTGCGCAAAACGTTCGACGCCATCGACCTCGGTGCCGAACTGGGTGCCGAGGTGTACGTGATGTGGGGTGGCCGTGAAGGTCTTGAGGCCGAGGCGGCCAAAGACGTGCGCCACGCACTTGACCGCTACAAGGAAGCAGTCGACCTGTGCTGCGAATACATCCGTGAGCGCGGCTACAACCTGCGCATCGCCCTCGAGCCGAAGCCGAACGAGCCCCGCGGCGACATGTTCCTTCCCACTGTCGGCCACGCGCTCGCGTTCATCAACGAACTCCAGTGGCCCGAGATGGTGGGCCTGAACCCCGAGTTCGCCCACGAGACCATGAGCGGCCTGTCGTTCACCCAGGCCGTGGCGCAAACGATGTGGCACGGGAAGCTCTTCCACATCGACCTCAACGCGCAGCGCATCGGCAAGTTCGACCAAGACTTCCGCTTCGGATCCGAAGGTATCCGCGACGCGTTCTATCTCGTGCGCCTGTTGGAAGACAGCGGCTGGGACGGCATGCGCCACTTCGATGCCCACCCCTATCGCACCGAGAACGCTGCGGGCGTGTGGGACTTCGCACTCGGCTGCATGCGCACCTACCTGATCCTGAAGGAGAAGGCCGAGCGCATGCGCACCGACCCGGAGATCCAGGAAGCCCTGCGCGTGGCGAAGGTGGACCAACTCGCCACACCCACCGGCCCGATGGCCGCGGTGCGCGCCGCCGAGTTGGACGAAGCAGCCCTCGCCGAGCAGGGCTACGGCCTCGAGCGCCTGGATCAGCTCGTGACGGAACTGTTGCTCGGAGTGCGCTGATGTCGTTGGTCGTGGGCGTCGACTCGTCCACATCGGCCTGCAAGGTGGAGGTGCGCCACCTCGACACGGGTCGCATCGTCGCCACGGGTCGAGCGCCGCATCCCACCACCACACCGCCGCGTAGCGAACAGGCTCCGAGCGCGTGGTGGAGCGCGTTCGAGCACGCCTGCCACACCGCCGGCGTGTCGGCCGACGGGCCCAAGGCTCCTGCTGCCATCGCCATCGGCGCACAGCAGCACGGCATGGTGGCGAGCGCTCACGACGGCAGCGTGTTGCGGCCGGCGAAGCTGTGGAACGACACCGAGTCGGCCTCCGACGCCGACGCATTGGTGGCGGCCCTCGGTGGGCCGCAAGCGTGGGCCGAGGCGTGCGGCAGCGTGCCGGTGGCTGCGTTCACCATCACCAAGCTGCATTGGTTACGGCGCAACGAGCCCGACCTGTTCGCCCGTCTCGGTTCGGTGCTACTGCCGCACGATTGGCTCACCGGTCAGCTCACAGGCCGACGAACCACCGACCGCGGCGACGCCTCAGGCACTGGATGGTGGTCACCCGCAGAGGGGCATTACCGCCTCGACCTGTTGGCGCTCGTCGACGACACGGTCGACTGGGCACCCCTGCTCCCCGAGGTGCTCGGGCCGCGTGAACAAGCCGGCTCGTGGGGCGATGGAACCACCGTGGTGGCGCCCGGCACCGGCGACAACATGGCCGCAGCGTTGGGCCTCGGATTGCGCCCCGGCGACATGGTGCTGAGCCTCGGCACCAGCGGCACGGCGTTCTGCGTGAGCGCCCAGCCGAGCGCCGACCCCACCGGCACCGTGGCCGGGTTCGCCGATGCCACCGGACACTTCCTACCGTTGGTGTGCACCCTCAACGCCACCAAGGTCACCGACGCCGTGGCGCGCCTGTTGGGGGTGAGCGCGCCCGAACTCGATGCGCTCGCCCTTGCTGCGCCGGCCGGCGCTGGTGGTCTCGTTTTGGTGCCGCACCTCGACGGCGAGCGCACGCCCAATCGTCCCGAGGCCACCGGCACCCTTACCGGCATGCGCTCCGACGTGACGCGCGAACAACTGGCGCGTGCCGCGGTGGAGGGCGTGGTGTGCAACCTGATCGCCGGTGCCGACGAGTTGGCACGCTGGTCGCCCGGCATCCGCGACGGGCGCGTGTTCCTCATCGGCGGAGGCGCGCACAGCGCGGCCTACCGCCAGATTGCGGCCGACCTGCTCGGCCGACCGGTCACGATTCCACACACCGAAGAACTCGTGGCGTGCGGTGCTGCGGTGCAAGCGGCGGTCGCCTTCTCGGGTGCGACCTTCGACGACATCGGCGCCGCCTGGAACCTGGGTGCCGGCACCACGGTGGAACCCAGCCAGGGCGCCGATGGGGCGGCCGTGCGTGCGGCCTACGCCGCCGCAGCGAGCTGACGAACTGACGAACCGCACCCTTAGGAGTGGAGTTCGTCCATCTCGCTCTTGGTGGCTTCACCGGGCTGCTTGCCCATGATGATCATCGCCAGCACTTCGTCCTTGGTGACCTCGTTCTTGTTCACCGTGCCGACGAGCTTGCCCTGCATCATCACGCTGATGCGGTCGGATAGATCGAACACGTCGTGAATGTCGTGGCTGATGAGGAAGATGCCGATGCCCTCGCTTTTGAGCTGCGTGATGAGCTCGCGCACCTGCGCCGTCTCGGCAGGGCCGAGCGCCGCAGTGGGCTCGTCCATGATGAGGATCTTGGCGTTGAAGTGCACCGCTCGGGCGATGGCGATGGACTGACGCTGGCCACCGGACAACGACTTCACTGCGGTCTTCAGGTTCTTGAACCGCGGGTTCAGACGCTGCAACACCTTCTGTGTGGCGGAGTCCATGGCCTCGTCGTCGAGCGAGCCCGTACGCGTGCGCAGTTCGCGTCCGAGGAACACGTTGCCAGCGGCATCGATATTGTCGGCCAACGCGAGCTTCTGATAGATCACCTCGACGCCGAAGTGGCGTGCATCGCGAGGGTTGTGGATCACCACCGGTTGGCCGTTGATCAGGATCTCGCCCTCGTCGGCCGGGTGGGCGCCCGACAGCGTGTGGATGAGCGTGCTCTTGCCGGCGCCGTTGCCGCCAACGAGGGCGACCACTTCACCAGCATGCATGTCGATGCTCACACCGTCGACAGCCTGGAGGCCACCAAAGGCGACCTTGATGTTGCGCATCTCGCAGAGCGGGGTGGGGGCAGAGGTGGTGTCGGTCATGTCGATGTCTCCTTCTCGGCTCACGGCCGACCCGTCTGGATCACCCAGGCGGCGATGATGACGCCACCGACGAGCACACCCATCAACGACCTGCGCCGCCGCAGACGCAGCAATGCATCGATGGCCACGGCGGTGACCAGCACCACGCCGACCACGATGTCTTGCGAGGGCGAATCGATGTTCAGCAGCGACATGCCCGACCGCAGCGACTGCATCACCACGGCGCCGAGGATGGCGCCCGGGATGGTGCCGATGCCGCCGGCGA
The DNA here is from genome assembly GCA_903919455.1 of uncultured Acidimicrobiaceae bacterium. Lineage (GTDB taxonomy): Bacteria > Actinomycetota > Acidimicrobiia > Acidimicrobiales > Ilumatobacteraceae > UBA668. Next base: position 17,792 of record CAIXIJ010000061.1, read on the forward strand.
ACGACGTGCCACCGATGACGGCGGCAGCGATGACGTCGAGTTCGTTCTGCACACCGAGGTTCGTGGTGGCCGAGTTCAGACGTGCGGTCTGGATGGCCGCACTGATCGCACAGAGCATGCCCATCACCACGTAGGTCGACACGATGGTGCGGCGCGTGTTGATACCGCCGAGTTCGGCGGCCTCGGGGTTGCCGCCGTAGGCGAAGATGTACCGACCGAAGCGGCGACGACGAGCGAGGTAGGTCATCAACATGCCCACGCCGATGAGGATCAGCACCGGGTAGGCCAGGCCCACGGCCTCGCCCGTGGTGGGCGACTTGTACTTGATGGCCACCAGCCAGATGCCCAGGAGCACCGCGATGCATCCGCCGACGGCGAACCCGGCGTCCATGCCCATCGGCCGCACCGGCAGGTCGTAGCGCTGGCGACGCTGGCGGGAGAACACAATGCTCATCACGATTCCCACGCACACCAGGATTGCGACGATCCAGGTCTTGGTGTCGCCGAGCGAACGATCGGGCGAGCCACCAAGGAACTGGAACGTGGAGTCGAGCGGCGCAAGGGTCTGCCCCTGCTTGCCGCCCGTGCGGAAGATGAGACCGCGGAACGCGAGGTAGCCGCCAAGTGTGACGATGAACGCAGGCACGCCGAGATAGGCGACGATCGAGCCCTGCATCAGTCCGGCAAGAGCACCGAGGACGATGCCCACGATGAGCACCAGGATCCAGGTCCACCAGTGGTGGGTCTTCAGGGTGTCGAGCGTGAGGTTCAGCCCGAGCACGGAGATCTTGCCGTCGGTCTGTATCAGCGCCATCGTGTAGCCGAGGAAGCCGAGCAGTGAACCGACCGACAGGTCGATGTTGCGGGTGACGATGATGAACACCATGCCGGCGGCCATCACGCCGATGGACACGCTCTGTACCGAAAGGTTCCAGAGGTTGCGTGAGGTGATGAACTTGCCGCCGGACAACGCGTCGAAGCCGATCCAGATGACGGCCAGGGCCACCACCATGCCCAGCAGTCGGGTGTCGATGCCGCTGGACGTGACGAACTCTCGCCACGACCGCCGAGATCGTTCGACCGCGCCGTCCTCGACTGCGGGCGCTGTGTCAGTCATTGCTCGTCCTCATCCGTTCGAAATGTGCCTGGTGGTTCGTGCCTGAATCGTGAAAACCCCCCGCTCGCTGTGCGCGAGCGGGGGGCAATCTTCACTGAAGTTGCTGAGTTGCGCTTAGGCGCAGACGGCAACCTTGGCTGCGTCGACACCCTTGCAGAGGTCTGCCTTAGTGATCCAGCCAGCATCGAGGACGACATTCAGGTTGTCCTGAGTGACGGGGATCGGGGTGAGCAGGATGGTGGACAGCGAGTTGCCGCCAGGCGTGGTGAACGGCGATGCACCGGTGATCTTCGATGCGTCGGCGTCCTTGCAGAGCGCCATTGCAGCTTCACCAGCGGCCTTGCCGAGTGCACGAGCGTCCTTCCAGACGTCGACGGTCTGCGTGCCGAGCGCAACGCGGTTCAGCGCGGCGATCTCGCCGTCCTGACCCGACACCGGCACCTTGCCGGCGAGGCCCTGGGCCTCGAGGGCAGCGATGGCGCCGCCGGCCATACCGTCGTTCTCCGCCAGCACGGCGTCGACCTTGTTGCTCGATGCGGTGAGGAACTGCTCCATCTCCGACTGGGCCTTTGCCGGGTCCCAGTTGTCGGTGTAGGTCTCGCCGACGATCTTGATGTCGCCGCTCTTCACGGCTGCACCGATGACCTCTTCCATGCCAGCGCGGAGGAAGTCGGCGTTGGCGTCGGCCTTGTTGCCCTTGATGATGACGTAGTTGCCCTTCGGCACCTTCGCGAACACGGCCTCGGCCTGCATCCTGCCGACACCCTTGTTGTCGAACGTGATGTAGAGGGCCTTGGGGTCTTCGATCAGGCGGTCGTAGGCGATGACCGGCACGCCGCCGGCGATGGCACTGGCCACGGCGGGCTTGATGGCCGTGCCGTCCTGGGCGAGCACGATGAGCGCCTTGGCGCCCTGCGTGATGAGGTTCTCGAGGTTGGTGGCCTGCGTCTCGGCCGACGACTTCGCGTCATTGGAGATGTAGGTGCCGCCGGCTGCCTCGATGGCTGCCTTGATGGCGGGCTCGTCCCACTTCGCCCAACGCTCTTCCTGGTAGTTGTTCCACGAAACGCCGACCTTGCAACCGCCGCCGCCGCCGCCACCTGCGGTAGTGGCGGTGCCGCCGGTGCTGTCAGATCCACATGCAGCAATAACCAGTGCGCTGGCCGCTGCGAGTGCGGCAATGTGCCGTGCTCTCATTTGGGGCTCCCCTCATTGTGCTTTCACCCCCTCGGTGAAAGCCTTTTCAGACTACTCCTAAATCTTGATCTAGAACAGACCCTTTATCGACTTCTAGTAAAGTGGGGCTAGGCGGGTGGTTTGTCGGGGATTCGAAAATTCGCCCGTCACCATTCCTCACTGAGCAAACAGAAACGAGAGTGTCCGTGCCGTACTTCATCGATCTCGATCAACACCAGATCGTGGTACTGCCGCCGGGCCGAGCGGGCGGACCCGACTTGGTTCCAGTCGACACGGATCTGGCCACCGAACTGGCACTCTCGCACGGTCAGGGCCTCACCAATGACCAGGTCACAGCCTTGCGTGAGGCCAACGCCACAAAGTTCCAGTTCGCCAGCAGCGCACCCAGTACCCCCGGCGGCGCCACCTCGCCCGCTGCCACCGCCCCTGCCAACGACCCGCGGTCAGAGGTCACACGAAGGGCATTCGCTGTGGCCAATCTGGTGGAAGTGTTCGGCTGGCTCTTGCTCTTTCTCTCCGCCATCGCAGGATTGCTTATCGCCACATCCACTCGCACAAATCCGTTCGATGGCAGCACAGATCATCCATATGTGGGGGCTGGTTTGGCGACCTTTGTGCTCGGCACGTTTCAGGCGCTGATGATCGTGATGGTGGCCACCTACATCAAATCGAGGACCGAACGTCCGGCACCGTGACCGTTTCGGACTCCTCGGTCTCTTCGGTGGCCTGACGGGTTACCAACACCACGCCCGCCACCACCACGGCACCACCAATCGCCTCGAACCAGGTCGGCGGCTGCCCCAGCCACACCCAGGCCACGAGCACGCTGAGCGGCGTGACCACAGTGCTCATCGATGTGGCCGTCGTGGCCGACACCACGGTCATCACCTTCGCCAGCGAGTAGTAGATGAAGGCTGAACTGGCGGCGCCCAGCCAGATGACGACCAGCCAACCCTTCACCGAGAGCGAACCGAACTCGTACAGCCGAGGCGACGCGACGACCAGGATGAACACCGCTCCCACGATGGTGCCGGGCGTGTTCAGCCACCAGGCGTCGTAGCGGCCATGGAAGCCGCGTGTCACCACGGTGACGGCGGCCCACACGATGGCCGCCGCCAGCACCGCCAGCGCACCCCAGAGCGGAGCCGACCCGTCGCTGCCGCCACTCGTCGCGCCGATGGCAATGCAACCGAGCGTCGACAACATCAGACCAGCCACCTGGAGGCGGCGCAGTCGGTGCCGGAGGAACACCACCTCGCCCAATGCAGTGAGCACGGGGTACATGGCCATGATGACGGCAGCCACGGCAATCGAGACCTGATGTTGGCCCCAGTTGAACAGCAGGTGGAACAGCGCCGAGCCGCCGAATCCGCAGAAGAGCACCTTCCATCGATCCTCCTTGCGAATCGGCGTGCGTAGCCCCGGCTGGCGCAGCACGACCAGCGCGAACGCGACGGCGGACACCACCACGCGGCCGCAGGACAGCGCCAGAGGCGACAGTTCACGCAGTGCCACCTGGACCAGCGTGAACGACACCGAACCCACCGCGATCGACATGCCCAGCAGCACGAAGGCGGACCGCCGCGCCGCGGGATTGGAGGCGCTTGAGGTGGTCGGCATAGCGGCAGCCCCACAATACTGTCCAGCTCAAGGCGCGCACGGTGATTACGACCTTTACAACAGGTCGACCGCTTGGAGTACAACGCTAGTCCTAGGCCTTTTGAGCCATTTACCACGCTTTATGGTCGAAATCAGGGAGATCACACCCTGCGTCACCTACCAGGCCAACCCTTGCCACACATTTCGACGTGCCTTGGACGAGCACGGGCGTTCCCTTGGAGGCCACCGCGCTTCACTGATCATCGAGCAGGGGCCACCCCCAGCAGAGGAGTCGATGAAGATGATGAACAAGGCGTGGATCACCGGAATCACCGTTGCCAGCGTGGCAGGGACAGGCGGCGCAGCGTTCGCCACCATGCAGGCCAACACCCACCAAGACTCAGCGTCGGCTGCCGCACCGCAGATCACCGCTGCGGCCACCAGCACCACCGACGGCACCCAGACCTACGAGTTCCAAGCGGGTCCGGCCGGCATCGTGCACCTCAGTGCCACCAACAACGTGCTCACCGTCGTCAGCGCCCTTCCTTCCGCAGGCTGGACATTGCTCGACTACACCTCGCCGGCCGGCCACGTGGAGGCTCGCCTCACCGACGGACAGCAAATCGTCACCTTCTCCGCCGACATCGTGAACGGTCAGGTCACTGCCGGCATCGCATCGGCGCCGACGCCCACCACCGCTGCTCCGGTCACCACCGCAGCTCCCACCACCGCAGCCCCGGTCACCACCCCGGCACCTCAGCCTGCCGTTCCCCCGGAGGTGCTCACCCCCATCACCCAGGCACCGACGCCCGGCTACACCTCGGCGCCGTCGTCGGCCAATGCCAGTGGCGGCGAGAACGAGAGCGACGACGACGCGAACGAGTCGCACGAGTCCGAAGGCGAGAGTGAAGGCAGCGATGACTGACCAAGAGCAAGCCGCACGCATCGCCGCCATCCGGGCCCGTCGCGGGCAAGCCCCGGCCAATCTCGACATCACGGCGGCCACCACCTCGACAGCCGCATCGGCCCAGACAACACCCCCAGCCCCGTGGGCCGCACCCAACTCCGCACCGATCGACCCGATGGTGCAGGCTGCCAGCATCGCCGCCCTCGAGGCCAAGGTGCAGCAGTTGCAGCGCCAGGTCCAGACCGTGGCAGCACCCGCCAGGGGGAAGCACCCTCACGTGGCCGCCGGTGCCCGCATCCTGGCCACGGGCCTCACCGCCTCTGCCGTCTTCGGCCTCACCAGCGTGCTGGCACAGGCCAGCCAGCCCACCACGGGCAGCACACCGGCCGAGCCGGCCTCCACGGTGGTGCCCACCGTGCCGGCCACCGCACCCGCTGGCACCACGCCAGCCACGCCAGCCGCCACCACCCAACCGGTCGCATCAACCACCGTTGCCGGCACCGTGGTGCTCACACTGCCCCCACAGCCCGCAGCGGTACCCACCGCCGCACCAGCACCCGCTGCTGCGCCAGCGCCGCAACCGGCCACGCCCGCCGCCAAGCCCGCCGCCAAGCCCGCTTCGAATGGCGCATCGGCACCGAAGCCCGCCGCGCCAGCACCGAAACCCGCACCGGCCACCACTGCTGCACCGGCACCGAAACCCGCACCGGCACCGGCCACCACCGCGGCTCCGGCACCGAAGCCCGCTCCGGCACCGGCCGCCACCACCAAGCCCAGCCAACCCTGACGCGACTGAATCTCTGACACGATGAGCACCGTGACGAACGCCTCCGTGCAACGCGCCTTTCGGGTGATGGGCAGCGCCACGCACGTGGTGGTGCACGGTGGTGACGAGTCCATGCTCGACACGGCTGAGGCTCGGCTCCGTGAACTGGAGTCATGGTGGAGTCGGTTCCTCGACGACAGCGACATCACCATCGCCAATCGTGCCGCCGGAACGCCCGTGGTCGCCCACCCCGACACTTTGGCCGTGGTGGCCCGGGCGCTCGACGCATGGCGGCAGACCGAGGGCCGATTCGACATCACCGTGCTGCCAGCGCTGCTCCAGGCCGGCTACACGCACAGTGCCATCGGCCACCACGCCCTTGCGCCCGCCGTACCCGGCACCAGGGTGGGCATGAGCGCCTGGGTGAAGGTGGACTACGACGCATCCACCCTTACCGTGCCGCCCATGTCGGCCATCGACCTCGGCGGCATCGGTAAGGGATTCGCCGCCGACATCGTGGCCGAGGAGTTGTTGGAGAACGGCGCAACGGGTGCGCTGGTGAACGTGGGCGGCGACCTTCGCGTGGTGGGCGTTCCCGCCGACGATCAGTCGTGGTTCCTCGGCATCGAGAACCCGATGGATCCGCCGAACCACGTGGCCTACCTCCGCCTCGAAGCCGGCGGACTCGCCACCTCGGGTACCACCGTGCACACATGGGCCAACGCCGACGGCACGCGGGGCCACCACCTCATCGACCCTGTCTCCGGTCGGCCCACCAACCATCGGGTGCTCACCGCCACCGTGTTGGCAGCCGATGCCGCAACGGCAGAGGCGTTCGCCACCTCGGCGATGATGATGCCCGCTCACGACGCAGTAGCGATGCTCGATCGCGCCGGCCTCGCCGGCCTGGTGGTCGCCAACGATGGTGTGGCGCACCGCAGCACCACCATGCAGGCGTTCGAGCCATGAACCCACAGACCTTCTGGTTCGTGTCCCGCGCCAGCGGCATGGTGGCCTGGATCGTGCTCGGCGCCACCTGCCTCTGGGGCATCCTGCTCGTCACCCGCATGCTCAAGCCGGCCGACCGGCCCGCCTGGCTGCTCGACCTGCACCGTTGGCTCGGCGCCCTGGCGGTGGTCACCACCGTGGTGCACCTGCTGGCACTGGTGGCCGACAACTTCGTGTACTTCGGCTGGAAAGAACTCTTCGTACCGAACCAGAGTTCGTGGAAGACCGGTCCCGTGAACTGGGGAATCGCCGCGTTCTACCTGCTGGTGGTCATCCAGGGCACAAGCCTGTTCATGAAGAAGTTGCCGCGCAAGCTCTGGCACAGCATCCACCTCATGTCGTATCTGCTGTTCGCCATCGCCACCGTGCACGGCATTCAGGCCGGCACCGACCGATCGAACATGGTGTTCATCATCGTGGCCTCCGGCTTCACCGCCGTGGTGCTCTTCGCCGCCATGGCTCGCTTCCTCCAAGCGCGCCACAAGCGTCTCGCCGCCAACTGACCGCGCGGTGCAACGCCAGCGGCCGCCCGTGCCGGACTAGCGCTGCAGAATGAAGTCGATGTACGGCTGACCCCAGAAGATGGCCAGCACGGTGCCGAGCGCCAGGAACGGACCGAACGGCAATGCGGTGCGGCGACCTGCCTTACCCACGGCCATCGCAATGCCGCCCACGATGGCGCCGGTGAGGAACCCGTAGAACAAGCCCACCAGCGCCAGGCCCGGGTTCAGATAGCCCAGATACGCGCCCAGCAGCGGAGCCAGACGCACATCGCCATCACCCATGCCGCCACGGCTGAGCACATAGATACAGCCCATCACCGCGAGCGAGATGGCTGCGCCGAGCAGCAGCATCCAGATCCGCTTCGGCTCGTGGGCCACCAAGGCGGCCACGCACAGCAGCGGCACGCCCAGGAGAGCGGTCCAGTAGATGATGGTCCGCGGCAGCCGTTTGGTGTGCAGATCGATCCAGGTCAGCGCCACCAGACCGGCCATCAGAACGCAGAACGCCGGCAGCTCCCACGACAACCCGAAATGCCACGCAGTGAGGGCGAAAAGAAACGCCGTTGACAACTCAAGCACCAGCGGTTCGATGCCGATATTGGTGTGGCACTTCCGACACTTTCCGCGAAGTGCCAACCAACTGAAGACCGGCACCAGATCGCGGACTCCGAGGCGCAAGCCGCAGTTTCCACACGCCGATCCGGGGTGCACGACCGAAGCGCCACGTGGCACGCGGTCCACCACCACGGTGAGGAATGAACCGACAAGAAGCCCGTACAGGGCAGTAATCACAAGTGTCATCGAGAAGAACCCACCGATCTGAGCGGCGGGCACACGGGAGGCTAGCCCCATGTTCAATCCAGACCCCACGTTGGTGACATTGCTCCAGGCAACCGTCGCCGCCGGCGCCTCCGACCTCCACCTCACGGTGGGCCGTCCGGCCACCGCTCGTCGCGACGGCGTGCTGGTGCCGTTCGAAGGTGTGGACCTCATGACGCCCGAAGAAACCGAGCGCATCGTGCGGTCGCTGCTCACGCTCGAGCAGCAGCACGAGCTCGAACATCATTCGCAGGTCGACTTCTCATTCGGCCTCGACGGCGTGGGCCGATTCCGTGCCAACGCCTACAAGCAGCGCAACACGCTGGCGCTCGCCCTGCGTGTCATTCCCTTCCGCGTGCGTTCGCTGGAAGAGCTCGGCGCGCCGTGGGCGGCCAACGATTTGCTCGAGCGCCCGTACGGCCTCGTGCTCGTGGTGGGCCCCACCGGTTCGGGTAAGAGCACCACGCTCGCCGCCATGATCGACCGCATCAACGAAACGAAGCCGGTCCACATCCTCACCATCGAGGACCCGATCGAATACCTCCACAACCACAAGGTGGCCATGGTCAACCAGCGTGAAGTGGGCCAGGACGTGAACGACTTCCTTGCCGGTCTGCGCAGTGCCCTGCGTGAGGACCCCGATGTGATCCTCCTCGGCGAAATGCGCGACCTGGACTCCATCTCGATCACGCTGACGCTGGCCGAGACGGGCCACCTTGTGTTCGCCACGCTGCACACCAACGATGCCTCCCAGGCACTCGACCGCATCGTCGACGTGTTCCCCGCCGAGCGCCGCGACCAGATCCAGATCCAGCTCGCCGGCACGCTGCAGGGCGTCATCAGCCAGCGACTGCTGCCTGCTGAAGGCGGCGGACGAGTGGCTGCCTACGAGGTGCTGATGGCCAACGACGCCGTGCGCAACCTCGTGCGTGAAGGCAAGAGCCGCCAGTTGCGCAACGCCATGATCTCCGGTCAGCAGGAAGGCATGCAGACCATCGAGATGGACCTTGCCCGTCTGGTGTCGTCGGGCATCATCAGCTTCGAAACGGCCGCCGAGGCGAGCCAGTACCCGAAGGAAATCCTGGCCCAGGCGGCCACCATGCGCTCGCAGATGCAGGCCAAGGCCACGATGCAGGCCGGCCAGGCCGCCAGCACCGGTGCCGGCGACTTCGTGAACGTCTGACGCAGGGGGAATCACCATGACCGCCAAGCTGCCGTACAAGATGCTCGGCGGCATCGTGCCCTGCCCGGGCGGGTGGCTCATCGTTCCCGCGCGTCTGGCTGGTGTCACGATCGTGGCCGAAGAGCCGATGTGCGTGCCGACGTTGATCGACGTGCTGGAGTTCAAGCCGAAGTTCGAAGCCGCAGCCATCTGGGCGCCGATCGGGTTTCACGACGAGCCCGAAGGCCCGTTCCGTCCGTGCGACGAAGAGGCCCGCGACATGGTGGGCTGGCCGCGCCGCATCTCCATTCGTCCCATCCCATCACGCGCGGCGCTGAACGCAGCGACCCGCGAAGAGGCACTGGCCATCGAGCCGTGGCTCACCCGCGACGACTTCCGCCGCTTCAAGTGGATCCGTGAGGCCGAGCGCGAGTTCCAGCCGTTCCACCAGCGGTCGTTCTTCGCCGCTCACCCGGAGCTCACGTTCACGCAGCTCAACGCCGACGTACCGCTCACCACCTCGCCGTATCACGAGGACGGTGTGCTGGAACGCATGGCGCTCATCCGCGACAAGATGCCCGGTGTGGAAGAGATCGTCACCCGCATGCCACCGCCCGGTGCGGCAATGGTGCACATGGTCGAGGCCACGGGCCTCCTGTGGACCGCACGCCGCGCCGCTGGCCGAGCCATGCAGCGCCTGCCCCTGGACCCGGCCTGGGACTCCACGGGCATGCGCATGGAACTCGTTCGCTGACCTGTACAGGTTCAAGTAGCGCCGGGTGGAGTAGCGCCGGTTCCCGTCGCGCCGGTTCGAGTCGGGCAGGGTCGAGTAGCGCCGTTGACGTCTGTGTCCCTGCACCGTTCGCTTGGGCTCAGGTGGTGAGTGACACAGACCCATGGAACCCAGCTCACCTTGCTTGGCCGCAGCTCACATCGGGGCGGCGCCGGCGGCGGTGACCCAGGAGTTCACTGCGAACTCGCCGTAGTCATTCACCTGCACGATGGCCACCGACGTCACCTGCGGAAGGCCCGTGGTAGTGGTGGACACCATCTTGAACGTCTTCTGCACGATGCGGTTGATGAGGCCGATCTTCACGCTGGCCGGCTGATCCACGGTCTGCGTGAACAGTGCCGCCAGCACGCCACCGACCATCTCGACATCCTTGCCAGCCGACATCGAGGCCGCCACCGAAACGCTCACACGCCCCTGCGGAACGGCCACGTAGCCGGGGATGAACACGGTGGACGGAGCAGCCTTGGTGAAGGCGATGTCGATGATCGGTGTTTCCGGCGCGGCCGGCAGGACCGTGGGCACCAGCGTGGACGGCTTGTAGCCAGCAGTCGCTGCGTCGCCCCCCAGCGGGATGGCAAGTTGCGATGCCGGCACTCGAAGCTGGTTCCACATGTTCAACTCATCGCTACTGCTACCACCGCCGATGCCGTTCACGGAGATCACCGAGACGCCCTTCGAGGGAAGCGAGCCGACGTCGGTGGGGTCCACGAGGCGGGCGTTGAACTGCACCCGCGGGCCCTGCGATGTGGCCCCTGTGTCGTTGATCACCAAGCGTCCGGCGCCACCGAAGATGAACGTGGCTCCGAGGCCATCGATGTTGTGGTTGGTGGGAGCGTTGATGGCGTTGTACGCAGCGTCCTGGTTGTCGGTGCAACCCTCGGTGGCACCTTCACCGATCACCACGTTTGCCGAACCGGTGAAGGTGACCGAGCTTTCGAAGTAGTACACGCCCGAGGCGAAGAACGTGGGCACCGAGTCGCTCACCGACACCGGGGCCGTGTACGTGCCGGGGAAGAACACGCGGCAGCTGCCCGCCCACGCGGGCATCATGTAACCGGCGTTCGCCGGGTGCGTGAGTGCGTGCGCTGGCAGGTACGGCAGCCACACTTTGCCACCGGTCGAGTCGCGCGTCGCAGCGCCGTACCAGGCCTGCAGGTCGCTACCGCCCAAACCAGCGAAGACCGAACCCACGGCGCCAACCGGCACCGCAGAACCCTGCTGAGTGGTGGTGACGGCGGTGCGAAGGTCGGCGTCGCTCAACTCAGCCGCACTGTTGACGGTGGTGCACTTGGTGGTCACGGCCTCCGTCAGGCCGGGCGTCGCCAGCGAGACCTCGACGTGCAGTCCACTCGCGCTGCACGCGTCGTACAGCGCCTTCGGGTCGGCCAGCGCGATGCGCAGCGCACCACGCACGGCTTCTGCCCGGTTGGACTTCTCCGTCTGGATGTGGCTGGTGCGAAGCGTCTGTGCGGCGTAGCTCAGCAACGGAGCGATGATGAGCGAGCCGAACACGATGAAGACCAGGCACATGATGAGGACCATGCCGTCGTCGTTGCCCGGCTTGGTGCGAGCGGCCCGGCGTTCGGCGAGTCGAGAGCGCAGTGCGATCATCATCCGACCCTCACTGTCTGAATGCAGGAGATCGCCTGGTTCGGCGACACCGTGAGCGTGATCTTCTTCCAGTTCGTACCGGCGATCAGCGTGGAGGTGAAGGGATAGTCGGCCCCGGCCGACTTGCAACTCCAACTCACGTGTTCGTAGTTGCTGAGGTTGGAGAGGTTCACCGGCGTGATGTCCACTGTGACCGGCTGACCGTTCGGCAGGTCGAAGTCGAACGTGCCGCTGCGGTACTGCTGGCTGGTGGTGGCGATCGTCTTGTCCTGGGAGTTCTGATACGTGAACGGGTCGGCTGCGGCGGTGCTGCCCACTCGGGTCTGCAGCGTGACGGTGCCACCGCACTCGGCGAGTGCCACCGAGTTCAGGGCTCCAGCGAACTGAGCCCAGTCGGGCAGCACGTACATGTCGGCCACTGCAGCATTCGTGTACGGACCGCCAGTGGGGCTGGCCGGAACCGGGTCGCCCACCGTCACGATGCGAGCGAGGATGTCGGTGTTCTTGATGGTGCTGGACACCACGCTCTCGTGGAAGTCGTACGGCAGCGAATACACCTTGGTGGCATCCCACCCGTCGGTGGCACCCCAGGTGGTGTTACCAGCGGTGTACTCGGCGACCGTGGCCGTGGTCCAGAGACTGAACGGCGAGGTGTAGCTGTCGGTGCGGCGCCAGCCATCGGTTGCATTCGCGTCGCCGAGAGCGGCGTTGTTCCCGGCGGTGTACGCAGCCTCGGTGCTGGTCTCCCAGAGCGAGTACGGCGCAGTGTAAGAAGCAGTGGCCCCCCAGCCGTCGGTGGTGACGGTGTAGGCCAGCGCTGCGTTGTTGCCAGCGTTGTAGGCGGTTTCGGTGGAGGCTTCCCAACTGTCGTAGGGAGAGGTGTAACTCACCGTCGTACGGAAGCCGTCGGTTGCGTCGGCGGTGGTGTTGCTGGCGTTGTAGAGCGCCGTCGTGGTGGTGGTCCACGAGCCGACCGTGCCGGACACGCGGGCGCGGTACCCGTCGGCTTCACCGGCAACAGTGTTCTTGTTCTCGTAGCTGCTGCGGGTCATGGAGTTCCAGGTGGAACCGCTCTTCTGCTCGTATGTGAGGCCGCTGCCAGCACGCTCGTAGGTGGTGTGATAGCCCCGCACGAAGTTCGTGAGGCGGAAACCACGTTCGTAGGAGTAGTGGTAACCCTTCTTGTAGTCCGTGAGGTGATAGCCGGCGCCCTGGGTCATCCACGTCGAGGTACCGGAGGTGTCGGCACCCACGAACACACCGATGAAGCGATCCACGTCCACGTCGTACTGTCGGGCGATGCGGTTGGCTCGGTTCCAGCCCATCTGGTTGAACGAGCTGCCACCCGATGTCGGCAGACCGACGTCGTCGGGGTCCGTCGTGGCCGGGAATCCCGTCACCGAGGTCGCGTTCAGACGGCTGTAGTTCGGCATACCGTCGGTGAAGAAGATCAGCGTGTCGGGCAGGTTCGCCTGCGTGGTGCCGTCGTTGTTCATGAACATCCGCACCATGCCGTCCTCGTAGTTGGTGGAACCGGACGATGTGAGGGTGGCCACCTGCGCCTTCAGGTCGGCCACATCGGAGTCCACGAGCATGTCGTAGTAACGGCTAAACCCACTTCCCGCGCCCAGGGTGCTGGCCGTGGTGCTGAACCGCACCACCTGCAACTTGATCGGCGTGCCGGCGAAGGCATTGATGAACTGGGTGATACCCGAACGAACGCTGGTCATGTTCGTGGACCCGATCGAGCCCGAGGTGTCGACCAGCATGCCGAAGTTGCCCCCGCACCTCGAACGGGTGGCGGAGAACGTCGGGGCGACGTTGATGTTGTTCGTGCTGAGGTTCGTCTCACGGTCCACACCACCGGCGCTGAGCGTGATCTTGTCTTCACCACCACCGGCGCCAGCGATGTCGCCACCACCATTCACCGTCACCGTCACTCGACGACCGTTCTTCACGTGGTACGTGGGGTCCACACTGGCCGCCACACCGGACCCGGCATCGGGCGACGACGGGTCGAGGGCGAGGCTCACCAGCATCACCCACGTCGGCTCCGTCACTCCAGGCACCCAGGCGGTGCCAGCGGGCGGTGGATCCACGTCGTGGAGGATGACCATCGTGTCGCATGTGGCGGCTGCACCGTTCACACTGACGCAGGCGATGCGCCGCACCTCGAACTCGCCAGTTGCGTTCGGCACATACCGATACGAGACGGTGGTCGTGGTGGGAATCGGGGCCGTGGCGCCTGCCACGTAGCCCGTCCAGCTCAGCATCAGTGCGTTCGAGCCACCAAGGGTCACATTGCTGGGGCAGCTCGTCCCACAGGGCGACGCATTGGCCGACGTGTTGACGCCTTCTGCCGAGGCCAGGTCGGCGGGCATCCACAGTCCGACGTTCTGCTCGGAGCGGGCGTTGTTCAGACGGCCCTTGCTGTTATCGGCCTGGCGAAGGATCACCGTCGTGGCCATGGCCATCGCTGCGGTGAGGGTGAAGGTGATCGTGACAGCGATCAGCAACTCGGGCAGTGTGATGCCCGCATCGCGCATCGCGGCACGGCGAAGGCGGCGCTTCGCCCTGCGCTCTGCGCCGCGAGACGCGCCAACATGCCTCCGAGATGGCCGTTGCTCAGACATCGCTCTTCACCACCTGAATCGTTCGTGTGTGGGTGTGGTCGGGGCTGGTGACCGTGATGGTCACCATCTGCACCAGACCTGGGGTTCGCACGCCATCGACGCATGCGTCGGGCTTCCAGATGCCGCCAGTGGCTGCGGAAGCGGCGGGCTCGTAGTGCTGGTAGCTCACCGTGGCGAGCGTCTTGTCGTTCCATTCGGCCAACGTGGCTGCCTGGGCGTAGATGAGGTAGTCGCACCCTTCGGAGGCACGGTTCACACGGTCGGCAGCGTTGGCCAGCACCGTCTCGATGCGGCCCAGGTTGCGGCTCTGCGAGGAGGTGCGCAAACTGAGGCCGGCGGCGAGGATGATGGGGATGATCGCGATGCCCATCAGCACCACGGCGGCCAGCACTTCGGTCAGCGTGTAGCCAGCGTCGCGACGCGGACCACTGTGGCCCTGCGTCTCGCGATCTGCTTCGAGCTCGTGGCCCATGCCCGCTCCCACTTTCTACGTCCGATGAGTTCATCGGCACCGCGAGCACGGAACTCCAGTACGAGTTTTGGCAACAATTTGGAAACTTGCTGCACCGATCCAACGGCCCAATTTGAAAACTGAAAGAGGGCCGGGACCGAAGTCCCGACCCTCTTTAGATGTAGTCCCGAGTGGGGATCAGGCGCAGTCGCCGATACCCGTGATGCTCGGGGGGTTGCCGGCCGTGAAGGTCCACTTGGCCGTGTCCGGGCCGGGGGCCCGCATGTAGTCCGGGACCAGAGCGGCAAGGCTCGGGGCGTCGGCCTGGTTGTCGGCGTAGTAGGCCTCGAAAGCGGTCTCGATGGCACGCTTCTCGGTGGCGCAGCTGTTCGTCTGGGCCTTGTCGGTGATGCCGCGAACGGCGAACACGGTGACGGTGGCCAGAATGCCGAGGATGACGATGACGATCAGGAGCTCGACGAGGGTGAAGCCTCGGTCCTTCTTCTGAGCGACCATTTCGGTGTTGGTATCCATTTGGGTTTCCTCCCGCTGTGACTTTGGTGAACGCCGCTGTGGCCGCTCTGGCCTTGCGTACGCATCCATTTCTTCGGACAGCATCGAAGGAGACTTGAGAGGAATTTCCTCGAATTTCTCCACGGCTCAAGAATGCCCACTGTGGCGCCGATGTTCTTGACAGAACTCATCACCACGGCCAGCCACGGCAGTGAGCACCACATGGGAGCAGGGCGACATGTTGCGACGCAGCGAGAAAAACGACAAGTACTGGATGAACCAGGAGAGCGTGCCAACGGAGCACTTCCTGTCGCCGGAGTCCGATGAGCAGCCGGCCGCTGTGGCCGTGGAGTTGCGCGATCGGGTGAGCAAGATGGAGCAGCAGATTCTTGCCCAATACACGGCCACCGCCGCCTACGCCACCTTGGCGCAACAGGGTGTGGAGAATGCTCGAGCGGAGGCTCGGGCCGACCTCGACCGTTCGCAGTCCACGCTGATTGGGCTCCTCGATCGGATGCGCATGGAGATGAGCAACCGCATCGACGGCGTCGAATCCCGCCCGTCGTTGCCCAGCACCTCACTGGCGCTCGACGCCGCATCTCGGTTGGCGATGATGGAAGACCGCATGAATGCAATGGTCGGCGCACTGGAGTCGTGCGTGCACGACAACATCGTCTTGCGCCAGCAGGTGGACGAGTTGTTGCAGCGTCAGATGCAGCAGGACGGTTGGCTCGTCAGCAGCGGTAGCGCCTCGGAACTCTCGCTGCGCTGAACAGGTCGGTACCGTTGCGGGCGTGAGCACCGCAACTCCCACCATCCATCTGCGTGCCGGCCGCGAACGTTCGCTGCTGCGCCGCCACCCGTGGGTGTTCAGCGGGGCAGTGGACCGGGTGGACGGCAACCCTGCGCCGGGCGCCACCGTGCTCGTGCGTTCATCCGATCGCACGCCCTTGGGTTGGGCCGCGTTCAGCCCCGAGTCGCAGATCCGTGCACGCATGTGGACGTTCGACGCCGATCAGGTCGTGGGCGACGAGTTCGTTGCCGCGGCGGTGACCGCGTCCGCCGAGCGCCGATCGCTGCTGCTCGGCGATGGCCGCACCGACTCGGCGCGCCTGGTGTTCAGCGAGGCTGATGGCGTGCCGGGCCTGGTGGCCGACCGCTACGGCGACACCGTGGTGTGCCAGTTCACGACAGCCGGCGCCGACGCCTGGCGCGACGTGTTGGCCGATGCCATCGCGGCGTTGCCCGGTGTGGCGTGCGTCTACGAACGCAGCGACGCCGACGTGCGCGAACGAGAGGGGCTGTCGGCCCGCGTGGGCCTGCTGCGTGGCAACGAACCCTCGCCCGATCTGGTTGCTCACGAAGACGGCTTCCGCTTCGCGGTAGAGGTGACCGGTGGCCACAAGACCGGCTTCTACCTCGACCAACGCGACGCTCGGCGCGCTCTTACCGGCGTGGCTGCTGGGCGGCGCGTGCTGAACGTGTTCTCCTACACCGGAGCCTTCAGCGTCATTGCCGCAGGGCGCGGTGCGGACAGCATCACCAGCATCGACTCGTCGGGTCCGGCGCTCGCCACGGCAGCGCGCAACGGCACGCTGAACGGCGTCGATGTGGGTGAGTTGATGGAGGCCGATGCGTTCACCGCTCTGCGGGGCCTGCGCGATCGGGCCAAGCAGTACGACCTCATCTGCCTCGATCCGCCGAAGCTGGCCAACAACGACAAGCAGATCGAGAAGGCGTCGCGCGCCTATAAGGACCTCAACCTGCTGGCCGTGAAGCTGCTGGCACCAGGCGGACTGCTGATGACCTGGAGCTGCAGTGGCGCAATGACGATGGACCTGTTCCAGAAGGTGGTGGCCGGCGCGGCGCTCGACGCGAAACGCGACGTGCGCATCGTGGGCCGGCTACATCAACCGAGCGATCACCCGGTGCCGCTGCCCTTCCCCGAAGCCGAATACCTGAAGGGCCTCATCCTCGAAGCCCCGTAACCCCATCCGAGTCAGTGGGCGGCGCCGGGGTTCTCCTGCACCAGTTCGATCAGCGTGCCGAAGCTGCCTTTCGGGTGGATGAACGCCACAGTGGTGCCGCGGCTGCCCGGGCGAGGGGCCTTGTCGATGGCGGTGGCGCCAGCGGCGAGCATGCTGTCGAGCGCCACCTGGCAGTCGTCGACGCGGTAGCCGATGTGGTGCAGGCCCTCGCCACGCTTCTCGATGGCCTTGGCCACCGGACTGTCGTCGCGGGTAGGGGTGAGCAACTGCACGTAGCTCTCGGCCACCTTCAGCAGCGCCTCTTCCACACCATCGCTCTCCACCACTTCGCGGTGATCCACGGTGGCGCCGAACGCCTTGGCGTAGTACTCGATGGCGGCCTCGAGGTCCTTCACGGCAATGGCGACATGGTCGATTTCGGTGAGCAGCATCCGCACAGTGAAACAGATCGACGACCGGTGGCGTCAAGGTGGGCATGCAGGCAGTCACACTGGTGCTGCAGGCGACGACCATGGCATCACCTTCAGCGATCTCCTTCGACGAGTTCTTCCGCACCTATCGCGCCCCCGCGGTGCGGTGGGCCACGGCGCTCGTGGGCAGTCACGCTGTCGGTGAAGAGATCGCCCAGGACGCCCTCGCCGCAGTGGGCAACAAGCTCGCCAAGGTCGACGACCCGGCCGCGTATCTGCGCCGCACGGTGGTGAATCGGGCGGCATCGTGGCATCGCTCGAACGCCCGGTCGATGCGTCGCGAACGCCGAGCCGTCGCCGGTGAGCCCAGCGTTTACACGCAACCCACGAACGAAAT
This sequence comes from uncultured Acidimicrobiaceae bacterium, assembly GCA_903919455.1. GTDB lineage: Bacteria > Actinomycetota > Acidimicrobiia > Acidimicrobiales > Ilumatobacteraceae > UBA668. Next base: position 35,666 of record CAIXIJ010000061.1, read on the forward strand.
GCTCGACGCGTTGCAGGTGTTGCCGTATCAGCAGCGAGCCGCCGTCACGCTGCGCTACTGGGCCGACTGGACCGACGAGCAGATCGCCGCGGCGCTCGACTGTGCACCCGCCACCGTGCGGGTGCTCCTGCATCGCGGCATCGCCGCGCTGAAGAAGGAGATCGACCGATGAACGAACACGGCTCACAACCCGAGCCCGGCGACGACGAAGTGATCGACCGCCTGCGCAGCGCGCTCGATGAGGTGCATTCGGCCGATGCCTCGGCTCCGATGCCCGTGTCGGCGAGCGGCCGCTCCACCTCGAACGGCCGGTGGTTCGCCATCGCCGCAGCGGTGGCGTTGGTGGCGGTCGGCGTGGCAGCGATTGCGGTGAACCGCGGCCGGCCTGCGCCCGGGAGCACCGACAGCCTCACCGCCACCACCACGATCGAGCCTCCCACCACGGTGCCAACGGTTGAGGAAATCGATCCGAACTGGTTCGAACTCAAGCTCGCCGATTTCACCGCAGGCCCGCTTCGCACCGAGGCGTGCTGCCCGCCGATGCCCGCACCTGGGCCAGCAACCGTGATGGCCTGGGGCGACGTGAACGGCCTCGACCACGGCGCGCTGCTGCTCACCGCTACTCCGAAGCTGGACGGCGGCGAGCCGCAGCTCGACTGGAAGTGGCTGATGATGCCCGACGACCGCGCCAACACGTTGATCAGCGAGGTGGTGCCCGGTTCGGGCCTGCCGTACGTGCTGCCGTCGCAGTCGATGCAGCTGATCGGCAATGGACTGGAGGGCATAGGGAACCTGCGCAGCCAGACATGGACCAATGGCACGGGCACTGTCGACATCACCGTGGGCGACTACCGCGGCCAACTCGCTGTGCTCTCCGGCACCACGGAGCCGATGATCATCGCCGGCCGCATCGCGTGGCGCGTGCGCCGCGATGGCGTCGACACGGTGGTATGGCAGACCCCCGACGGGCGATGGGCCACCGTCTTCATCAGCGATGCGCTGGCCAGCCGCGAGGACGAGATCCTCGCTGCCATCGGGCCCGTGGACGTCGGCCCCGATCTCACGATGCCGTCCACCTCGATCACCACCCCGTCCACCGACCCGGCGAGCAGCACCGTTGTCCTCCGCGGCGCGGCGAGCGTCATCGACAGCGGCAAGGGGCCGATGCTGGCGAACGTGCTCCGCTCGTCGTTACCGCCGCAGGGTGGCGACATTCCGATCGACGGGTTCGACTGGTCGATGGTCGACGACGAACAGACCGTCGGCGGCGTCACCTGGACCGAGCGCTGGTACACGTTCACCGGCACCTGGGACGGCACCACGTTCCACCTGCTTGAACCGCCCATCGCGTATGTGCCGGTGAAGGGTGGCCCGGCACCCGACTACACACCGACACCGAACTGCACCGAGGCCGACCTGATGCCGCTGCTGGATTCGCTGCAGGCAGCAATCCAGTCTCCGGCGCTGCACATCAGCACATCGGCAGGCATCCAGGCCGGTGGCCGGTGCGACGCCGATGTGACGGCATGGTTCGACAGCGATGCGTTACGTGCTGCCCTGGCGCCGTTCGGCGACCAGGTGCGCGTCACGTACCTGTTCGAGCCCCTGCATCGCTGACGTTCTCGGTGGTTTGGTTCCCGGATTCCGGGAACCAAACCACCGAGAAGCCGATTTGGGAACAATCCCGCCGAGAAGCCAGCGGCCAACCGGCGCTGGGTCAGGCGGCCGCCGGGGTTAGGCGCGGCGGAAGGCGTGGATCTTGTCGCCGAGTTGGTCGCGCAGCTCTTGGTTGGTGACGCCGAGGCCTTCCTCCGGCGACAACGCCAGCACGCCGATCTTGCCCTCGTGCATGTTGTGATGCACCTGGAAGGCGGCCTCGCCGGTCTGGTCGAGCGCGAACACCTGGCTCATCACGGGGTGGATCATGCCCTTGCTGATGAGCCGGTTGGCCTCCCACGCCTCCTTGTAGTTGGCGAAGTGCGAGCCGACGAGCTTCTTCAACCGCATCCAGAAGTGGCGGTTGTCGAACTCCATCATGAAACCGCTGGTGGCGGCGCAGGTGACCACGGTGCCGCCACGCTTGGCCACGTACATCGACGCGGCAAACGTGCTGCGGCCCGGGTGCTCGAACACGATGTCGGGGTCTTCGCCGCACAGGTCGCGGATGTCCTTACCCAGACGCCGCCACTCACCCTCGTCGTGCGTGTGCTCGTCCTTCCAGAACTGGTAGCCGGCAGCGGCGCGGTCGATGATGTGCTCGACGCCCATGTTGCGCAGGATCTGCGCCTTCTCGGCGTTGCTCACCACGCACACCGGAATACCGCCGCCGTTCAGCACGTACTGGGTGGCGTAGGCGCCGATGCCGCCGGTGGCACCCCAAATGAGCACCACGTCGCCCTGCTTCATCTGGGCGCCGTTGTGGCTCACGAGCATACGGTAGCTGGTGCTGTTGCACAGGGCGTTGACCGCTGCCTCTTCCCACGTGAGGTGGGCGGGCTTCGGCATGAGCTGGTTAGCCTTCACCACGGCCAGGTCGGCGAGGCCGCCGAAGTTCGTTTCGTAGCCCCAGATGCGCTGGTTGGCGGCCATCATCGAGTCGTCGTGGGCGCTCTGGTCCTGGTCGTCGACATGGTTGCAGTGAACGGTGACACGGTCGCCCGGCTTCCAGTTGCGCACGGCCGAACCCACCTTCAGCACCACACCGGAAGCGTCGCTACCCACCACCTGATAGTCGCGGTCGTGACGCTTGGCCCAACTGCTCTCGCGGCCGAGGCGAGCCATCGGCCCGAACGTGCTGACGGGCTCGAAGATGCTGGTCCACACCGTGTTGAAGTTGATGCTGCTGGCCATCACTGCCAGGTACACCTCGTCGGGGGCCAGTTCGGGCGTGGGCACCTCGCCGACGTGCAGACTCTTGCGGGGGTCTTTTTCATTGGCGGGAGTGCCCTTCCACATGTCCTGCTCGTCCTTGCGAACGTGGACGGCCCGGTAGCTCTCGGGGATGACCAGGTTGGCGAAGTCGTCACTGCTGGCGTCGGACTGGATGGCGTCGAGGACATGCTGCATCCGAGCGACGTTACTGGCGAGTTGCGAGTGGGGTGAAACCGTTCTTTCCCCCGATAGCTGTGAATTCCCGCGGGGTGCCACCCTCATCGGCCAGTTGTGATGGCAAAGTGTGCGATGTGATTCGCACTCCTCATCTCCGCTCGCGTTCCCTTGTCGCTCTCGTCGCACTGGCTGCCATCGGTCTTGCCGCTTGCGGCGACGACACCACCGTGGGCAGCGCCGCCACGGTCGCCACCACCGCACCTGCGGAGTCCGCTGCTACCACGCCCGTCGCGCCCTCCGGCGACTTCGGCATCGGCGCATGCGCTCCGGCCGACGGCAGTGGCGCAAAGACGCAGACCTTCGCCAACGCGCCGCAGAAGTGCTTGGTCGATGGCAAGAACTACACCGTCACGCTCACCACGGATCAGGGAACGCTGCACATCCAGATGCGGCCCGACATTGCACCCGTCACGGTGAACAGCTTTGTGAACCTCGCTCGGTACCACTACTTCGATGGCACCACCTGCCACCGGGCCATCGTCGGCTTCGTGGTGCAGTGCGGCGACCCCACGGCCACCGGAACGGGCGGGCCTGGCTACGAGTTCATCGATGAACTCGCCAAGATCGAGCCGTACCAGATCGGTTCGGTGGCCATGGCGAACGCGGGCCCCAACACCAACGGCAGCCAGTTCTTCATCATCACCGGTGCCAGCGGTGCCGGCCTTCCCCCGAGCTACACGCTGTTCGGCAAGGTGGCCGACGCCGACCTCGGCGTAGTGGCCGCACTCGACGCGTTGGCGAACCCGGCCGACGGCCCGCCGCTCACCCCCATCAACATCACCTCGGCAACGGTCGAGGAGAAGTGATCCGGGCGCTCAGCCGAGCGCTTCGTCGATCACCACATTGCGTTCGCGCGCCTCGCTGTAGGCCAGGATCGCCAACGCCACCACCACCACGCACATCGCCGCCACCTGCGCGGTCGACACCCCTTCGTCGAGCAGCAGCCACGCCCAGAACGTGGCGCCCACCGGCTCGGCCTGGATGAGCACCGACGACACCGACGAGTCGATGCGCGGCTGCGCCCAGGACAGCAGTCCGTGCCCGATGATCCCGGGGAAGATGGACAGCAGCGACACCCACAGCCAGTCGTTGCCCTGCATCTCGCCCAGGTTCGGACGCACCACGATTGCAACGACTGACACCGTGAGAGCGCCCACGAATGAGAGCACCCACATCAACCTCACCGTCTCCACGTTGGCGCGCACCCGCTTGTTGATGAGCAGGTACACCACCCAGATCAAGAGCGACGCCACGGCCCACAGGTAGCCCTCGAGCGAGTTGCTGCCGTCGGTCGTCGGCGGAGCGGTCAGCACCGCAACCACGACGCCGCCGGTTGCCAGCAACGCACAGCCGGCCTTCACCAGCGTGAGTTGCTCGCCCATGAACAGCACGGCGATCGGCAAGGCCACCACGGGCGTGAGCGACCCGATGATCAGCGCCACCAGCACCGTGGTGTGCTGCAACGTGACGAAGAACGCCACGATGTTGAAGCCGAACAACAACCCGAGCACCCATGACCTACGGATGTCGTCCCGCGTCGGAAATCGCTTCGTCGCCACCACGATGACCGACATCAGCACAGTGGCAATCCACATCCGCCAGAAGCTCAGGGTCACACCGGAGACGTCGGCGAGCTTGCCGAAAATGCTGCCGAACGACCAGAGCAGAGTGGCGCCGAACACCGCCGCAATGCCAAGCGTGCGCTCGGATCTCGGTGGTGCTGTCGAGCGGGTGGGTGTGGTGGTCATTGCGCCGAGGACGCTAACCCCTGGGTGCCGCGGCACACGTGCTCCGAGGCAGCACTAGCCTGACCTCATGGTGAAGCGGACCCGTTGGGTCGTCGCCGTTGCGGCCGCTCTTGTGCTGACCGCATGCCAGCCCAACCGCTTCGTGAGCGGATGGGTGCCTTACTGGAACGCCTCGCGCGGTGCGTCCACGCTCGCCAATGCCGACGTTGCCAGCCTCTATAGCGAGGTGTCGCTGATGTGGTTCGGTACGGCAGGCGATGGCTCCGTGCCGTTGATGGCCTCCAGCAGCAGTCTGGCGTCCACCATCGCAGCGGCACGCGCTGCGCACCTGCCCGTCATCCCCACCATCTTCGATTCATCGGCCCCCGGCGTGATGAAGGCGTTGATCGCGGATCCCGCCCGTCGCAACGCGCACGCCGACGCCATCGTGGCCCGCGTGATGGCCGGCGGTTACGACGGCATCGACATCGACTACGAGGTCTTTGCATTCGGCGATCACATGCCGCGCTACGACGCCACGTACTCCACGCATTGGGTTGACTTCATTCGCGCGCTGTCGGCCCGCTTGCATGCGAACGGAAAGTTGCTCTCTGTGACCGTGCCACCGGCCTGGAACCTCGGTACCAGTGGCTACACGTTCTACGCACAGGACAAGATCGCCCCATACGTCGACCGCCTGCGATTGATGGTCTACGACTGGAGCACCAGTTCCCCCGGACCCATCGCTCCGAGTTACTGGGTCAACTCGGTCATCAACTACACCGCCAACATCGCTCGCGTGCCAGCGCACAAGGTGCAGTTGGGTGTGCCGGTGTACGGACGTCATTGGAACGTGAAGGCCAACGCCACCGAGACCTGCCCGGTGGGCGCGCTGGAGAAGACCGACAGCATCACGATGCGCGAGACGGCAGCGCTCGCAGCAGCCCACGGCGTGACGCCGCGACGAGATGCGTCCGGCGAGGTCACCTTCAGTTGGAACGAATCGAAGACCGGGCCCACCTTCGTGCCGCCCGACTACGTGCCAGTGACCAGCACGATCGACCACATCGAGGCTGCGATCAAGCGAACCGGTCTGATGCCTGCCGTGCGTTTGGGCCAGGCGCGCATCGTGACGTGCACCGTGAAGCACGTGGTCTTCATCCCTGACGCCACCACCATCCGACGTAGTGCGGATGCCGCACTGGCCGCAGGTTGGAGCGGCATCGTCATGTGGGCCATCGGGTACGAGACCGCCGACGTGTACCAGGCGTTGGGCGGCCTTGGCGGTGTGGCCCCGCAACGGGCGAATGGGTCGCCGACAACCGCGCTGGAATCCGCCACCTATCGAGCGCCGACGCCCACCCTCGTCGGGGCCGTCACCGTGAAAGGTGTGGCCTGGCACCCGGAGTTCGATCTACCCGTTCCCGTGAAGGTGCAGATCACCCACGATGCCACCGTGGTGGCCACCCGCACCGTCACGGCGAACGTGTCGCGCTCCACCACAGCCTTGGATGCGGTGACGGGTATCGGCCCGTTTCACGGCCTTGCCACCACGTTCACCGGCACGTTGGCGGCTGGTGTGTACCGGGTCTGCATCACCCAACTCGCCTGGGGTGGTGCGCCTACGGCCGCATCCGCCTGCACCAACCTCACCGTTGCCTAGCGGCGCAGATCTTCGGCTCCCATTACTCGCGAGTAACCCGCGACGAATAACCTGCGGGAATCGCCGCACCGCCCGTCGGGCACCGCGCCGTTCCGCCCGCCTTCCGGAGGTCCTCACATGTCTGGTTCGTACATCGTCGCCGGTGCCCGCACGCCTATCGGCAAGATGAGCGGCGCCCTCGCGTCGTTCTCCGCTGCCGATCTCGGTGGCTTCGCCATCAAGGCCGCCCTCGAGCGCGCCGGCGTGTCGCCCGAAGAGGTGGAGCACGTGATCATGGGCCAGGTGCTCATGGCTGGCCAGGGTCAGGTGCCGTCTCGTCAGGCCGCTTCCAAGGGCGGAATTCCGATGAACGTGCCCAGCGTGAACATCAACAAGGTCTGCCTCAGCGGCCTCAACGCCATCTACCTCGGCAACCAGATGATCATGGCCGGTGAAGCAGACATCGTGGTGGCCGGCGGCATGGAGAGCATGACGAACGCCCCGTACATCGCTGCCGGCGCTCGTGGCGGTTTCCGCTACGGCAACACCGAACTGGCCGACGCCATCGTGAAGGACGGCCTGTGGTGCGCATTCGACGCCTGCCTGATGGGCCTCGGCACCGAGCGCTACGCGGGTGGCGGCATCACCCGCGACCAGCAGGACGACCTGGCGATGAAGAGCAACGTGCGCGCTGCTGCGGCCATCGCTGCCGGCCGCCTGACCGACGAGATCGTGCCCGTCAGCATTCCGCAACGCAAGGGCGACCCGAAGATCGTCGACACCGATGAGGGCGTGCGCGCCGACACCACGATGGAGTCGCTGGGCGGCCTGAAGCCGGCCTTCGACAAGGAGGGCACCATCACCGCCGCCAACGCGTCGCAGATCAGCGACGGCGGTTCGGCCGTCGTGCTGATGAGCGAGAAGGCCGTGAATGCTCGCGGTGTCACCCCGCTCGGTCAGTTCGTGAGCTACGGCATGGTGGCCGGCCCCGACAGCGCGTCGCTGCTGCACCAGCCGAGCCGTGCCATCCAGGCAGCACTCGCTCGCGCCGGCAAGACCGTGGCCGACCTCGACCTGTTCGAAATCAACGAGGCCTTCGCCGCCGTCGGCATCGCCTCCATTGCCGAACTGGGCATCAGCGACGAGATCGTGAACGTGAACGGCGGCGCCATCGCCCTGGGTCACCCGATCGGCATGAGCGGCAACCGCTTGGCGCTCACCCTGCTGCACGAACTGCGCCGTCGCGGTGGTGGCATGGGCGCCGCTGCCCTCTGCGGTGGTGGCGGCCAGGGCGACGCCCTGGTGGTTCGCACCGTCTGATCTCAGGCACTGCCGTGAGCAGGGCATCTCGGCAAGAACGTGATGGTCTACGCCCAATTGTTACGAAGATTGACACATTTCAGCATCCGTTGTAACATAACCGCAACATACGGATGCTGATCTCGTTGGTCTGCATCTCCTCACTGAGGTACCGCCTCTGCTGCTGGTCCTTACGCCCGCTATCAGCTCCAGGGGCGGTGCCTCAGTACTTTTTCGGGTCAGGTGGCGACGTCGCGGCGGCCTTCGAGGGCTCGACCGAGGGTGAGTTCGTCGGCGTACTCGAGGTCGCCACCCACCGGCAGACCGCTGGCGATACGGGTGACCCGCACGCCGAACGGCTTCATCATCCGGGCGATGTACATCGCCGTCACTTCGCCCTCGGTATTCGGGTTCGTGCACAAGATGACCTCCTGCACGTCTTCCGGTTCAATGCGGGCGAAGAGTTCCTTCATCTTCAACTGTTCGGGCCCAATGCCCTCCAACGGACTCATCGCACCCAGCAGCACGTGGTACCGGCCACGGAACTCGCCGGTCTTCTCGATGGCCACGATGTCGCGGGACTCCTCCACCACACACAGCACGGACGAGTCGCGGCGGTCATCGAGGCAGATGGGGCACAGCTCGCCATCGGCCACGTTCCAGCAGCGCGAACAGAACCGCACCTTGGCCTTGGCCTCCGTGATGGCGATGGCCAGACGAGCAACGTCGTCGTTGGGAATCTTCAGTAAGTGGAACGCAATGCGCTGCGCGCTCTTCGGGCCGATACCGGGCAACCGACCGAGTTCGTCGATGAGCGCCTGAACGGGCTGGGTGTAGACGGCGGACACGGGGTGCTACTCGTCGATCACTTGCGAGCCGGGGAACGCCTGCAGCAGGCGGTCGGTGGGCGACTGCACGGTCTCCGGAGGCGCATCGACCAGATCCGAGATGTCGACGTCTTCGTCGGCGGGGGGCGGCGGCTCGCTGCGGCGCATCTGCACCACGTTGTCGTCGTCGGAGGCGGCATTGGAATCCACCACGATCTGTACCGGCACCTTGCCGCCGACGACCTTCACCATGATGGCGTCGATCTCGGAGAGCTGCTGGGCGCACTTGGCACGGGTGGGTTCGTTCGGTGCGGCCAACACCACCGCACCGTCGCGTGCACCGAGCAGCTTGGTGGTAGCGAACATCGCCCGGGTGATGCCCTTCAGCGCCGGCATGATGTCGGTGGCCCAGACCGCTGCGGCATGGTCGGCGCTGGCGCCGCCCGCGGTGGGGTCGGCGCTGGCGCCGCCCGATGCAGCCGGAGGGGCTGCGACCGGCGGGACCGCGGCTGGCCGCTCGCGCTGGGGTTCGGCTCGCGGGACTTCGGCACGAGAGGGCTCGGCGATCTGCGGTGCTGCCGGCGACGGTGCTGCGGCGGGCGCCTCGGCGACCGGTGCAGCCTCGGGCGTTGGCTCGCTGGGTGCAGGGCGATCGGGTACCGCGGCAAGCGGTGCCGGTTCGGTGGAGGGGTGCGGGCGAGCACCAGCGGGTGCCGCCGGGCGAGCGCGGCCGCCGAGTGCGGCGCGACCCGTGTTGGGGTCGACGGGGTTCGGTCGGGGGATGGGTGCCGTGACGTCGCGGTTGGACAGCATGTGCTCGAGACGCTCGATGCGATCCAGCAGCACCGACGCATCCACGCTGGCCGCCTGATGGGTGAGCTGCACCAGGGCAACCTCCAGCAGCAAACGCGGGTCGGGGGCGTGGCGCATCTCCACCAGCATCTCGCCGAGGCGTTCCATGGCCCGAACGATGGCGGCAGCACCGAGGCGAGTGGCCAGATCCGAGACCTCAGCTGCACGCTGCAACGGCAACTGCACGAGTTCGGGTGCCATGAGCGACAAGAAGCAGTCGCGCAGGTGGCGGACGATGTCGTCGGTGAGCGTGCGCGGGTCGCGACCCTGCTGCACCGCATGGGCCACCACCGTGAGCGCCCGGCCCGGGTCGTGCTCGATGAAGGCCTCGATGAACTCGTCGAGCGGCGTGATCTCGATGGCCATGCCACCGCTGGCCGACACCAGTTCGAGCGCCGACACGGTGTCGCGGGCCGAGCCACCACCCTGGCGGAGTACCGACTGCAGCGCGTTGTCGTCGAGCTCGATGCCGGCGTCGCCCGCCAACCAGCGAATGTGGTCTTCCATCACGTCCATCGGCAGCAGGTGGAACTGCAGATGCTGGGTGCGGCTGCGGATGGTGTCGGACACCTTCTGCGGATCGGTGGTGGCCAGCACGAACACCACGTGAGGCGGCGGCTCTTCCAACGTCTTCAACAGGGCGGCCTCGGCAGCCTTGGAGAGCATGTGCACTTCGTCGAGGATGTACACCTTGTGGCGACCGGGCGTGCCGAGCGACGCCTTCTCGATGAGGTCGCGCATGGCATCCACACCGTTGTTGCTGGCGGCATCGAGCTCGTGCACGTCGTAGCTGGTGCCACGCTCGACTGCGACGCAACTGTCGCACTGGCAGCACGGCTCGCCGTCGATGGGGTTCTCGCAGTTCAACACCTTGGCGAGAATGCGCGCCGACGTGGTCTTGCCCGTGCCACGTGGACCCGAGAACAGATAGGCCTGGCCCTCGCGGTGGTTGATGACGGCATTCCGCAAGGCGCGCACCACATGTTCCTGGCCCTTCACCTCACTGAAGCGGCGGGGTCGGTAGCGGCGGTAGAGCGACTGCGTTGCCATCGCTGCGACTCTACCCAGGGGGTGCGACGTGGGTGGCACGAACCGAGGTGGCACTCCTCAGCACACCCGGCGCGGTTAGCGTTGGGTCGCTTTGAAGAACTCACCTCGGTCGTCCCTGCGCTCAGCGCTCCGCTGGTGCCTGCCGCTGCTACTCACTGCGGCAGCGGCTGGGCTGTGGTCCACCCCCGCATCGGCCGCCGATAACTCACTGGCCAGCAGCAACCCGGCGGCGAACGGCAGCGTGCCCGTGTCGCCGCCAGCGATCGGGCTGGAGTTCGCGCAGTCGGTGGGTCCAAGCCCGAAGGTGGCGATGACCTGCGGCGAACCCGGGGTGCCGCAGAACCTCGACAAGCCCATGGTGCTGGCCAACGGAACATCGGTGACGGTGGGCATCCTGTCGCCATTACCGAAGGGCACCTGCACCCTCCTGTGGACCGTCACCGACCTGAACCTCGCGCCGGCGGGTAGCGGCACGTTCACCTTCAGCGTGGAAGCCGACACCGTGGCCACCACGGCCGCACCCACCACCACCGTGGCTGGCGCACCGGGCACCACCACGGTCAGCCCGCCCACCACCGTGGTCTCGACGCCCATCACCGGTGGCAGCGGCGCATCGTCCGACAGCAGCACCGCTCACGGTTCCGGCCCACTCGGCCTGTTCCGCTTCTTCAGCGTGCTGGGCATGAGCATGTTGTTCGGTGCCATCGTGGTGATCGCCTTCGCCTGGAATGAAGGTGTCGAGTACCTCATCACGGTTCGCTACCTGCGCACGGCCTGGGGCATCGCCATGGGCGGCACGTTCCTCTTCGTCGGCGCCCTCACCGCAGAGCAGACCGGCAACGGCCTTGGCGGATCGATGGTGCCCACCGCATGGGCCGACGTGCTCGACAGCACCCCCGGCAAGGCCGCGGTGCTGAGATTCCTGCTGGTGGCCGGCAGCGTCTACACCGTGATGCGCCCCGACCGGATCACCGACCCGGCTACTCGCATGTTCGCCACGGTGCCACCCGCTCTCGCACTGGTCACTCTGGCGTTCAGCCGCGACGAGTTCGGACTCATCGAGTGGGCAGCCGGCGCCGTGCACGCGCTGGCCATGGCCGTGTGGCTAGGTGGGCTGATCATGGTCACCCGGGTCGTGCTGGCCGGGCCCGGCGATGCCGACCTCGTGCAAGCTGTCCGCGGCTTCGCCAAGATCTCGGCACCCGCCCTGTGGGCCACCGTGGTGAGCGGTGCAGTGTTGCTGTTCGAACTGGATCGCGGCCACCTGGGCAGCAGCCATGGCCTTGTGTTGATCGTGAAGACACTGCTGGTGTCGGTGATGGTGTTCGTTGGCGTCGCAGCCCGACAGTTCATCAACCAACGGGCAGCGCGTAACGAAGTGATGTCGGCGCCGCTCGCCACGCGCTTGCGGCGGGCCCTGGGCATCGAGGCACTCGTGGGTGTGGTGGTGCTGGCGCTCACGGCGTGGCTGTTGGCGCTCACGCCGGCCGGCCTGGCTGCCAGCGGTAACAGCAACCTCACGCTGAAGGCGCCGCACACGTTCATCAATTCCACCCTGGGCGCCAACGTGCAGGTCGCCTTCAGCGAACGGGTCGGCGCGAACGATGTGCGCATCGAAGTGATCACACCCCTGACGGCGCTCAGCGGCCTGGCAGTGAACTTCGTGCCGCCCGTTGGCACGTTGGCAACGGGCATGGCAATCGAGCCCATCCCGCTCACCGGCACCGGAGTGGCAGTGCTGCCAAAGAGCGCCGGTTTCACGCTGGGTGTTCCCGGCACCTGGACCGTGTCGGTGCTCATCGGCGGCGCGGAAGTGCAGCGCCAGCAGATCTTCGTGAGCGACGGTTCCAGCGCGCCAGCGACTTCCAGCACCCTTGTCGGCGGCTGAACCAGCCGGATCCACGTCAGCTGGGTCGGGCTCAGCTGGGTCGGGCTCAGCTGGGTCGGGCTCATCTGGGTCGGGCTCAGCTGGGTCGGGCCACCAGGCGGGCGAACGGTACGGGCGCTGCCACCTCGAGTTGGTCGTACGCGCACGAGGCTGGCACTCGGTCGGGCCGCCAGCGAACGAACGTGGAGCCGTGACGGAACCTGCCGGACTGCAGTTGACCGAACGTCACCTCTGCCACTCGTTCGATGCGCAGCGGCACCCAGCCGAGGTCCTTGCCGGCATTCCACCTGCTGCCGCCGCCGGGCATGCGCTGCCCGGGTTCGTCGGCGCCCGCCTGCATGAACTCGGCCCAATCGCGCCACGGATGACCATCGAGGGCGTCGTGGGTGAGCGGCTCGAGCTCTTCCAGGAACTCCACCCGGCGTTTGGCCGTGAACGATGCCGCCACGCCCACGTGGTGCAGCGTGCCTGCGTTGTCGTGTAAGCCGAGGAGCAGCGACCCCACTCCCTTGCCGTCCTTGTGCACGCGGTACCCGGCAATCACACAGTCGGCAGTGCGACGATGCTTGATCTTCGCCAGCGTGCGCTTGTCGGGCGTGTACGGGTCGGTCAATCGTTTCGCGATCACGCCGTCGAGGCCGGCCCCTTCGAACTCGGTGAACCATTGCGCCGCCACCGCGGGGTCGGCGGTGTTGGGGCAGAGGTAGATCGGCGGTGCCACGTCGTTCAGCAACTGCTGAAACAGCGGCAGTCGCTCGGACAGCGGGGCGTCGAGCAGCGAACGATCGTCGAGCGCCAGCAGGTCGAACGCCACGAACGAGGCGGGGGTCTCCGCCGACAGGCGACGGACGCGAGATTCGGCGGGATGAATGCGTTGCAGCAACGCGTCGAAGTCGAGCCCGGTGTCGTCGAGCGCGGGCAGGACGATCTCGCCGTCCACCACGCAGCGCTCGGGCAGCGCCTGCAACAGCGGCTGGATGAGCTCGGGAAAGTACCGGTTGAACGGTCGCTTGTCGCGGCTGTGCAGTTCCAGTTCGGGACCATCGCGGAACACGATGCAGCGAAAGCCGTCCCACTTGGGTTCGTACACCCAGTCGGCTCCCTCGGGGATGCCTTCGGTGAGTTTGGCCAGCATCGGGGCGATGGGCGGGACGATCGGCAGCGACATCCAGTGCAGTCTGCCGCATCCCGCGATGTTCCGATTCGGTCTCTCATGTGACCGAGCGGTCGTCGGGCAACTAGGTTTGCCCGACGTGACCTCGAATCCCATGGTTGAGAAGCTCGACGACCTCCGCAGCCGCCGCGAGCAGGCCTACAACGCCGGTTCGCAGCGCTCGGTCGAACGCCAGCACGAGAAGGGCAAGATGCTCGCTCGCGAGCGCATCGACTACTTCCTCGATCCGGGCAGCTTTCAGGAACTCGACATGCTGGCGCGCCACCGCGCCCATGCCGCCGGCCTCGAAGAGCGTCCCTACACCGATGGCGTGATCACCGGCTGGGGCACCGTGGATGGCCGCAAGGTATTCGTGTTCAGCCAAGACTTCACCGTGTTCGGCGGAGCCCTCGGCGAGGTGTTCGCCGAGAAGATCCACAAGCTCATGGACCTGGCCCTCAAGGTGGGCGCACCCGTGGTGGGCCTGAACGACGGCGCCGGCGCCCGCATCCAGGAGGGTGTGGTCAGCCTCGCCAGTTACGGCGGCATCTTCTACCGAAACGTGCTGTCCAGCGGTGTGATTCCCCAGATCTCGGTCATCCTCGGCCCATGCGCCGGCGGTGCCGTGTACAGCCCGGCCATGACCGACTTCATCTTCATGGTGCGCGAGACCAGCCACATGTTCATCACCGGCCCCGATGTGGTGAAGACGGTGACCGGCGAGGAAGTGACGCTGGAGGAACTCGGTGGCGCAATGAGCCACGCCAGCAAGAGCGGTGTAGCCACGTTCGTGTCGGCCGATGAGAAGGCCTGTCTCGACGACGTTCGCTTCCTGCTGAGTTTCCTCCCGAGCAACAACCTCGAGGAAGCCCCTGCGGTGGACACGGGCGACGACCCCGACCGTCTATGCCCCGATCTGCAGACCATTCTTCCGGCCTCGCCGAACCAGCCCTACGACATGAAGAAGGTCATCAAGGAAGTCGTCGACGACGGCGAGTTCTTCGAGTACTTCCCGCACTGGGCGAAGAGCATCGTGTGCGGCTTCAGCCGCGTCGATGGCCACCCGGTGGGCATCGTGGGCAACCAGCCGATGATGCTGGCCGGCGTGCTCGACATCGAGAGCAGCGAGAAGGCCGCCCGCTTCGTGCGCACCTGCGACGCCTTCAACATTCCGCTCCTCACCTTCGTGGATGTGCCCGGCTTCCTTCCCGGCGTGGACCAGGAGTACGGCGGCATCATCCGCCACGGCGCCAAGCTGCTGTACGCCTACTGCGAAGCCACCGTGCCGCGCATCCAGATCATCACCCGTAAGGCCTACGGCGGTGCGTACGTGGTGATGAACAGCAAGTCCATCGGCGCCGACCTGGCCTACGCCTGGCCCACCGCCGAGTTGGCCGTGATGGGCCCGCAAGGCGCCGTGGAAATCGTGTACCGCCGCGAGTTGCAGCAGGCCGCCGACCCGGTGGCTCGCCGTGCAGAGCTGGTGGCCGAGTACACCGAGAAGTACGCCAACCCGTACAACGCCGCCGAGCGCGGCTACATCGACGACGTGATCGACCCGGCCGAGACACGCCAGAAGATCGTGCAGGGTCTGCGCATGCTGCGCTCCAAGCGCGAGGAACTGCCCCGCCGCAAGCACGGCAACGTGCCGCTGTGATGGACGCCCGCATCTCGCCGGTTCCCACCGACGAAGAGTCCGTTGCCATCGCCGCTGCGGTGGAGGCGTTGTGGCCCAAGCCCGTCATCGCTGCCGAGGCTGAGAACCCGCTGCGCTCGCCGAGTTGGCGCTTCAGCGGTCGCTGGTGGAGCAAGCCGCTTCCCCAGCGCCGCGACCGCCCATTCCGCTGACGGCCGACGTTCCGCGAGACCCCCGTTGCGGGGGTATACGGTCGCGGCATGAGTTCCATGCCTCCCCCGCCCCCGCCCCCGCCCTCGCATGCGCCCACCCAACCAACGTTCGGGCGGCAGTACGCATCCTTCGGAGCGCGCCTCGGCGGCCTCATCATCGACAACCTGTTGTACGGGGCCCTGCTGGCAGTGTTCGCCGTGCCCGGCATCATCATGATCTTCGCCGGGGGCAAAGACTGCGCCGACAAGATCGACGCCGCAAACGGTGCCGACGTGACCTGTTCCGGTAGCGACCTCAACGCTGGTCTCGTCGCCGGCGGTATCGGCCTCCTCGTCCTCGGCCTCATCGTCGTCGCGGTCATCTACCTTCGGGCACTCGGACGCACCGGCCAGACCTGGGGTCGCAAGATCGTGGGCGTGAAGGTGGTCCGACAGCAGGGCGACGCGCCGATTGGTGTTGGCATCGCACTGGCCCGCACCCTGCTCGAGCAGGTCCTCGGGCAGCTCTGCTTCCTCAACTACCTCTGGATGTTGTGGGACAAGGACAACCAGACGTGGCACGACAAGATCGTCAACACCGTCGTCGTGAAGGCCTGACCGGCCCGACCAACTCGCCGCTCGCGGCACCGGGCTACGGTGCACGCCGTGGACGTCACCACTGTTGCCGATGATCTCGTCGTGTTCCACGACGGTCTGGTTGCCACGCGCTTCGAGGGCCTGGAACCAGGTGTCACCCACACTCTGCTGGGCACAGAGGTCACCACGCTCACTCGACCGAGCGGCGAGTTCCTCGGCCGATTCACCACCGTCAACGACGTGCACTTCGGCGAGACCGAGTGCGGCCGCGTCGGCAACAGTCCGGAGGGGCCGATTCAACGGCCCAACCCCGGCGACGAGCCGTACCCCGAGGTGATGAACCGCGGTGCGGTGCAGGAGATGCTGGCCCTCGACCCACTCGCTGTAGTGGTGAAGGGCGATCTCTCCCAGGACGGCCAGCCCGAGGAATGGGCAGCGTTCGAAGCGTGCTACCGCACGGCGTTCGGTAACCGCCTGCACGTTGTACGTGGCAACCACGACGCCTATCAGGGCCAGACCGGCTACGACGGCGACCAGTGGATCGAGTTGCCGGGTGTGGTGGTGGCACTGCTCGACACCGTCATTCCCGAACGCACCACCGGCACCATTCGCGCCGAGCAACTCGACTGGCTGGAAACGCTCGCTGCAGCCAGCGATCGCCCGGTGATCGTGATGGGCCATCACCAGCAATGGATTCCCGGCGGCGACAGCGCACACCGCAGCAACGACTACTTCGGGCTGCACCCCGACGCGAGCGATGCACTCGATGAAGTGTGCGCACGCCAGCGGCGAATCGTGGCGTACACCGCCGGCCACACCCATCGGCACCGCGTGCGCCCTATGGAACGCAGCGGCGTGCCGTCCATCGAGATTGGCTGCGTGAAGGACTTCCCCGGCACGTGGGCCGAGTATCGCGTGTACGAAGGCGGCATCATGCAAGTGGTGCACCGCGTCTCCACCCCTGAGGCACTGGCCTGGAGCGAACGCTGCCGCCACCTCTACACCGACTTCGGCGTGAACTATGAGGCCTATGCACTGGGCGATCTGGAGGACCGATGCTGCACGATCCCGCTGCGGTGAGGGCCGCCTTCGCCGAAGGTGCCGCCACCTTTCTCGACACCTTGCGCAACGTGGCTCCCGAGCAATGGGACCGACCTGGCGCGCTGGGTGAATGGACAACTCGCGAATTGGCCGCCCATGCGATGCGCGCCTTCATCACCATCGATGGCTACCTGCAGGCGCAACCCACCACCGACCGCGTGATGGCCGACGCCTCGGAGTACTACGCAACGGTGTTGGCCGATGCAGGCGTGCACCAGGGCGTGCTCAGCCGAGCGCGGCAGGCAGCGCGTCAGCTCATCGACCCGGTGGGCGAGGCCGAAGTCACGTCGGCGCACACGCTGGCACTGGTGGCGTCTACCGCCGACGACGAGCCCGTGAACACCTTCGCCGGTCAGATCACGCTCTCGGAGTATCTGGCCACGCGGGTGGTGGAGTTGGGGGTGCACACACTCGACCTGCAGCGCGCCACCGGCCAGCCCACGCAACTGCACACCGACACATCGGCCATCATCGTGTCGACGCTCACGTCGTTGGCATCGCCCGTGCCGCTGATCCTGGCGCTCACGGGCCGCACCCAGTTGGCCGACGGCTACAACGTGCTGGGCTGAGTCCTATGGTCGCCGAACCGCTCGCCGACCTGAAGGTGGTCGACATCTCCACCGTCATTGCCGGGCCGAACTGCGCTCGCTATCTGGCCGACTTCGGCGCCGACGTCATCAAGGTGGAGCGACCCGAGGGCGACAGCCTTCGCAACATGGCCTGGCGCGACCCCCGAGATCACAGCGGCCTGTGGTGGAAGATGGTGAACCGCAACAAGCGCAGCATCGCTCTCGACCTGAAGGACCCCGACGATCTTGCGGTGTTGCGCGGCCTCCTGGCCGAGGCCGACGTGCTGGTGGAGAACTTCCGACCCGGAGCCCTCGAGCGACTGGGCCTGTCGCCCGACACGCTGCACACCGCCAACCCGCGGCTGGTGGTCACCCGCGTCACCGGCTTCGGGCAGACCGGCCCCTACGCCGGCAAGCCCGGGTTCGCCACCATCGCCGAGAGCATGTCGGGCCTGGCCGCCATCAGCGGCGAACCCGGTGGCCAACCGCTGTTGCCGCCACTGGCATTGACCGACGAACTCACCGGCCTGGTGGCTGCGTTCGCCACGATGGTGGCTGTGCACAGCGGGGTGGGCCAAGTGGTGGACGTAAGCCTGCTGGAGAGCATGTTCCAGCTGATGAGTCCGTTGGTGAGCCTCTACGGCCTCACGGGCGAGCAGCAGCCACGCCTCGGTGCCGGCCTTCCGTACACGGTGCCCCGCGGTACCTACCAGTGCGCCGACGGCCTTTGGGTTGGCCTGTCCGCATCGGCCGATTCGGTGGCTGCTCGCGTGCTGCAGTTGCTGGGTGTGGCCGATGACCCGCGCTTCACCACGTTCGCCGATCGCATGGCGCATCGCGAAGAGCTCGAGGCGTTGATGGTGGAGTTCTGCCGCACACGCACACGCAGCGAAGTGATCGCCGAGTTCGAGGCAGTCGACGCGGCAATCGGGCCCGTGCTCGACATGGCCGACATTGCGCTCGACCCCCACTTCGCTGCGCGCGACGCCATCGTGCAGCTCGACGGCACGCCGATGCAGGGTTTGATCGCCAAGCTCAGTGCTACGCCCGGGCGACTCAAGTGGCAGGGGCGGCCGCTCGACAGCGATGGCACGCACATCCGTGAGCGAGGATGGGCTGAATGAGTGTTACACCACGCGCCTACGTTGCCGGCCCCCTGTTCGATGAAGGTGAACGGTGGTGGATCGAGAAGGTGGATGCGCTGGTGGCGGAGGCGGGGTTCATCACGTTCCTCCCGCACCGCGGCAACCCGCCCAAGGACGAGCACAACGTGCGCGCCATCTTCGAGAACGACAAACGCGGCATCGATGAGTGCGACGTGGTGGTGGCCAACCTGAACGGGGTGCTCACCGACGACGGCACCGCGTGGGAACTGGGCTACGCGTACGCCAAGGGCAAGTACATCATCGGCCTCCACACCGACTGGCGGATGCGGTTCGCCAACGAAGTGGTGAACCTGATGATGGAGTGCTCGATGGATCGGCTGGTGCGATCGCTCGACGAACTGCGTGCCGAGTTGGCCGAGTGGATGGCCGAGCGCGCCTGACTCAGGCCTGCACGCCGATAGGGCAACTCACGCCGGTACCACCGATGCCGCAGTAGCCGTTGGGGTTCTTTGCCAGGTACTGCTGGTGGTACGGCTCGGCATAGAAGAACTCGGTGAGCGGCTTCACCTCAGTGGTGATATCGCCATAGCGAGCGGCACGCAAACGCTCCTGATACATCGCGAGGCTGCTCTGCACGGCGGCCTCCTGCGACGGGTCGGTGGTGTAGATGGCGCTGCGGTACTGGGAGCCCATGTCGTTGCCCTGGCGCATGCCCTGAGTGGGGTCGTGGTTTTCCCAGAACACCTTCAACAGTTGCTCGAAGGTGACCTTCGCCGGATCGAACGCCACCAGCACCACTTCCGAGTGACCGGTTCGACCACTGCAGGCTTCCTCATAGGTGCAATTCGGGGTGTACCCACCGGCGTAGCCCACGGCAGTGGAGTACACGCCCTCGGTTTGCCAGAACTTGCGTTCCGCCCCCCAGAAGCAACCGAGGCCGAACACTGCGGTCTGCATGCCAGCGGGCCACGGGCCCACCAACGGCGCGTCGAGCACGAAGTGACGCTCGGGAACGGGCATGGTCTGATCGGTGCGACCCGGCAGTGCTGCGTCGGGGGTCACCATCTCGGTCTTCTGGCGGAACAGCATGGAGCCAGGCTACGCGCACACGCCTGAGTAGCGTGATCGGTCGTGCTGATTCGCCCATTCGAACCCGACGACCTGGCCAACGTCCTAGCGTTGAACAACGCGTCCGTGCCCGACGTGAACGAACTCAGCGAGGACGAAGTGCTGCGCCTCGCAGGGTTGTCGGATGCGGCGCTGGTGGCGGAGGTGGATGGCGGCTTCGCGGGGTTCTGTTGGGTGATGGGCCCCGGCCTGCCCTACGAGAGCCTCAACTACGCGTGGTTCAGCGAGCGCTA
This sequence comes from uncultured Acidimicrobiaceae bacterium, assembly GCA_903919455.1. GTDB lineage: Bacteria > Actinomycetota > Acidimicrobiia > Acidimicrobiales > Ilumatobacteraceae > UBA668. The sequence continues at coordinate 55,773 of CAIXIJ010000061.1, forward strand.
CCCCAACTTCGTGTACCTCGACCGCATTGCGGTGCATCCTCACTTCCGCCGCTACGGCGTCGGCAGTGCGTTCTATTCAGAGTTGGCGCGCCGGTTCGCGGGAACGCGTCCGGTGATGCTGTGCGAAGTGAACCTGCGTCCTCGCAACGAAGCATCGTTGCGATTTCACGAGCGCGTCGGGTTCCGCGAAGTCGGCCAACAGGACACCGACGGCGGGGCCAAGACCGTCAGCCTGTTGGCGTGGTCGCTGTCGGAGGATCAGGCGGGCTGATCGGGGGCGAGCGCCGGCCACACTTGGCCGACGCTGGCGTTCAATCGGCGCGACGGTCGCGACGGCTGCACCACCCGGTCTGAGAGCGTCCATGCGACGTCGTCGGATGGTGGAAAGCGCGAGAACAAGTACGACGCAAGCACATACACGAGTTCCTGCTCGATGTGCGGGCGAAACTCGGGCTCGGTGGCGTTGTAACCATTCAGCATGCCGAGGGTGATGCCCACCATCGTGCGGGCAACGATCATGTTCTCGATGTCGGGGATGCCGGGAACCCGGTTCTTGACGAGCGCGCTCGCAACGTCGAGAAGGCGCTCGTGCATCAGGCGGCCGGCGCCGGCTTCGCCACCGGTGATGCACAGGGACACCGCCGCAGGGTTGTGCTCCACGTAGACACACAGGGTGCGAATGGCATGCTGCAACACCACTGATGTGGCTTCACCAACGTGCATCGACATCGCCGCCGTGAGGGCATCGGTCATCCGGGTTGCGCCCCGTTCCACGAGGGCCGTGATGACCGCGGGAATGTCGGGGAACCAGTAATAGACGCGACCGATCGACATACCGGCTTCATTCGCGAGCTCGTTCGCGGTGAAGCCCACCTGCCCTTGCTGCGCGATCAACCGTTCGGCGGCATCGAGGATGGCGTCGATGGACTGTTGGCTACGCCGCTGACGCGGTTCAGTCCTCAGTTCCTGCATCGGTCGCACCCTAGGCGGTGTAGGGAGCGAGCACTACAGTGAGGTCATGAAAATGGCCGCAATTCAGCACGACATCGTGTGGAACGATCGCGACGCGAACTTTGCCCGATTGGCTCCAATGGTGGCTGCCGCGGCCGCGGGCGGTGCGCGACTGGTGCTGCTCACCGAGACCTTCTCCACGGGCTTCGCCGTGGACAATCCGCACCTCGGCGAGCCCGAAGGCGGCCCCTCATCGACGTTCCTCCGCGAGCAGGCGGAGCTCCATGGGGTATGGGTGGGCGGCAGTTGCCCAGAGGTTCCCGCCGACAGCGAGCCATCCGATCACCGACCGGCGAACAGCTTCGTGCTGGCTGGCCCCGACGGCACGGTGCATCGCTATCGCAAGATCCATCCGTTCACATTCGGTGGAGAAGACGCCCATTTCCGTGCCGGCACCGAGCTGGCGCAGGTGGAGGTGGAAGGCGTGCGAATCTCCCTCTTCGTGTGCTATGACCTGCGCTTTTCCGACGAGTTCTGGGGCCTGGCGAACACCACCGACGTGTATCTCGTGCCGGCGAACTGGCCCGAAGGTCGGCGCAACCACTGGATGGCATTGCTGCAAGCTCGGGCTATCGAGAACCAGGCCTACGTGGTGGGCTGCAACCGCGTGGGCCAGGGCGGCGGGTTGAACTATGTGGGCGACAGTCGCATCGTCGACCCACTCGGCGAACTGCTCGCCACGGGTTCGCAGGGTGAGACCATCCTCTTCGCCGACATCGAACCGTCGCGGGTGGCTGCGGTGCGCGACCAATTCCGGTTCCTGCCCGACCGGCGCTGAGGCCTCGCCCTCGCCGAAACGTTCGGTGCGCCAGGCGCGTCCATAGTGTGCAATTGGTTATTGAACACTATTCGATTTCAACCCAATTGCTGCAGCCTCTCCACTGCGTCGTCGAGCACGCTGAGTTGCTTGCAGAAGGCGAAGCGCACCAGGTGTCGGCCCTCGTGCTTGTTCACGTACATCACCTCGGTGGGAATGGCCACCACACCGACGCGATGCGGCAGTGCCCGGCAGAACGCCATGCCATCGCCGTCGGGCTGGAGCGGCCGGATGTCGACCGTCACGAAGTAGGTGCTCTGGGTGGGAAACACCGTGAACCCGGCCTCCAGCAAACCCGGCATCAGACGATCGCGTTTGGCCTGCAGGTCGGCGGCCAGATGGTCGTAGAAGGAGTCGGGCAGACCGAGACCAAGGGCGATGGCTGGCTGGAAGGGCCCGCCATTCACGTAGGTGAGGAACTGCTTCGCCGTGCGAATGGCGGCCACCACCTCGGCCGGGCCACACACCCAGCCGATCTTCCAGCCGGTGGTGTTGAACGTCTTGCCACCGCTGGAAATCACCACCGTGCGCTCGCGCATGCCCGGTAGCGACGACAGCGCAATGTGTTCCAGCCCGTCGAACACCAGGTGCTCGTAGACCTCGTCGGTCACCACCAGAAGGTCGTGCTCGATGGCGAGGTCGGCAACCAACTGCACTTCCTCGCGGGTGAACACCCGACCGGTGGGGTTGTGCGGCGAGTTGAACAGGATGAGCTTCGTCTTCGGAGTGATCGCGCGGCGCAGTTCCACCGGGTCGATGGCGTAGTGCGGCGGGCGAATGGTGACCGGCTTCGCAACCGCGCCCGCCATAGCGATGCACGGCGCGTAACTGTCGAACATCGGCTCGAGCACCACCACTTCGTCGCCGGTGTCGAGCAGGGCCAGCAGCGTGCCGGCAAGCGCCTCAGTTGCGCCAGCGGTGACCAGCACCTCGGAGTCGGGGTCGTACTCGATGCCGTAGAAGCGCTGCTGGTGCGCCGAGATGGCCTGCCGCAACACCGGCATCCCCGGCCCGGGCGGGTACTGGTTCAGCCCGCCGTTGATGGCATCGATGGCCGCGTCGAGCACCTCGCGCGGGCCGTCGCTGTCGGGGAAACCCTGCCCCAGATTCACGCTGCCGGTGGCAACAGCCAACGCCGACATCTCGGCAAAAATGGTGGTGCCGAAGCCCTGCAGCTTGGCGGTGAGATGGGGCACGCGAGCAGACATCGTCGCACAGGTTATGCGGCCTCCTAACGTGTGCGGCGTGCCCGAACTCGACGCCTCCCCGTACCGGGCCGCGATCCGCCGGTCGCTCATGATCGCCGCTCTTGCCGCAGCGTCGGTGGCCGTCTTCTACATCGTGTTCGTGCGTACCAAATGGGGGCAGGAGATCGACGACCTTGCGTTCGAGGGCCGCCACGCCGCCAAGCTGGAATCCACTCGACGCCTGAACCGAATGCTCAACGCGGTTACCGAAAGCTCGCTGTTCCTGCTCGGTGGCGCCATCGTGCTGATCGCCTTCGCACAGCGACGCATCCGGTTGGTGTTCGTGGTGGGGGCCAGCATGTCGATGGCGGTGCTCACCACCGAGGTGCTGAAGCTGAAGTTGCTCACTCGGCCGGTGTTCAGCGACGTGCAGGGCATCCCCCAGAACAGCTACCCGAGCGGTCACGCCACCATCGGCATGGTGCTATCGCTGGGCCTGGTGATGGTGAGCACCTCGGGCACGCGCCGTTGGGCCGCGGCACTCGCTGCGCTCCTGTCCACCGCATTCGGCACGGCCGTGCTGGCCTCGGGCTGGCATCGGCCGAGCGACTCACTGGGCGCCTACGGCGTGGCCTTGGCCTGGTTCGCCGCAGGCAACGCTGTGCTGCTGTGGAGCGACTGGCGGCATCCGTACGCGCACGGCATGGCCAGCGACGCCGACCGGGCGCCGTCGCGTGGCCTGCTTGTGGGCGCCGCAGTGGCAATGCTCGGCTTCCTGGGGTTCACCCTGTTCCGCTCCCTGCAAGATCAGGGCCTACAGACGGTGGCGTATGCGCGCGCCTACGTGCTGGCGTGCCTCATCATCGACGTCTTGGGTGTCGGTGTGGTGCTGCTGTTCAGCGTGATGACCGGCCGCCGGGCGCGCCGTCGCCGCGACGAGTGGCCGCAGGGCGCCTGACCCAGGATCCCAAACTCGGGCACCGTGTCGCGGCTCGATCACCATCGATGGCGGTGGGGCCGCGACAAGAATGAAGTTGGTGAGCAGGTAGGGCAGGGCGGAAGGGGTCAGGTGGGGGTGGCGGTGACCTGGCCGCCCGGGCCGACCTGCACCGTCCATCCGTCGAACGCCACAGTGTCGCCGGGTTGCAGCAGCCTTGTGAAGGGCGCTTCCCCGAGGGGTTCGAAGTCGGACACAGCCCCACCAGTAACGGAAACGCGATGGACGGCGAGGCCGGCCCGAGGCAGATGGTCGTCGTAGCCGTCGTCGGGCACGAGTTCAACGGTGAGGAAGTGTGCGGCATCGATGGGCAACACCAGCATTCGCGTACCCGCAGCGCCATTGCCTGGAGCGAGAGTGGCCGTGACGGCCCCGTCGGCCACCACCACATCAGCTGCAGGAATCCAGCCCGCGAGCACGCGGTGCAAGGCCAGCGCATCGGGGGCATCGCGTCGGTCGGGATTCACGTCGCGTGGAGCGGCACTGTTGCTCATGACGTCGAGCGCACTGAGGTAGTCGCCCGTGGACGACACACCGCTGTGCACCCACCCGAGCGTGTGACCGAGTTCGTGCTCCACCAAATCCATCGGCGGGTTGTCGCCCCACGTGGCCCGGTCGAAGTCGGCCCCGCCCACGTAGGCATACCGGCGAGTGACGGCCACGTTCTCGCGGGTGGAGGTGGGGTTGCCACCGCTGCCTATGCCGCCTGATGCTGGCGGGGCCTGCTCGGCGTCGGCGACTGCGAGCACCACGTTCGCCGTCGCTGACGCTTTCGCGATGGCCGACTCCACGCACTCCTTCGAGCCTTCGCTGACGGCGAGCGACACTTCACCGCCAGCCACGAACGATGGCGTGTAGGCGCCGTGCGACACGCTGTCGAAGTAGCGGCTCACCTGTTGCTGGAAAAGGCCCGCAAGTGGCGCCGGCGCAAGCGCGAGACGCAGCGGCAAACCGCCGTACTCCTTCGCCGTGCTGCCGTTTGGAACATGACACACCCACACCTCGACCACGTCGGTGCCGGTGGATCGCCACTGCCCAGGCACGGACCGTGCCACCAATTCGTCGAACACCGCGCCCGCCGCCGACGGCGCCGGCTGCGAGTCGGGGCCCGAACAACCCGTCGCCGCAACCAGCATGGCAAGCACCACCGCGCCGCGTGCCACGATGTGGGGCATGGCTGTCAGTCGTTCACGTCGACAACTGCTGGGTAACCCGGTCTCGCGCACGGTGTTGTCCTTCTGGGCATGGTTCGTGCTGGGCATCATCGTCATCATCTGGGTGCCAATGGTGGCGCTCGTCTGGGTGGTCACCGTACCGTTCGACAAGGGCCGCTACTGGCCGGGCTGGTTGTTTCGCAAGCTCTGCGTGGTGCACAACTGGTTCAACCCTCTGTGGCGCTTCCGCACCTCCGGTGTGAAGATCGACGACCCTCGCCGCCCGTACGTGATTCTCTCCAACCACGAGAGCTTCGTCGACATGCTGCTCCTCTCGCACCTGCCGTGGGAGATGAAGTGGCTCTCGAAGGAGACGGTCTTCAAGATCCCGCTGGTCGGTTGGCTGATGACCATGGCTGGCGACGTTCGCCTCATCCGCGGCAACAAGGAGAGCATCGTCGAGGCGATGAAGGACTGCAGCGATCGCCTCGGCAAGCGCACCAGCGTGATGCTGTTCCCGGAAGGCACCCGCACCCGCGATGGTTCACTGGGCCAGTTCAAGGATGGTGCCTTCCGGCTGGCCATCGAACACCAGGTGCCGATCCTTCCGATGGTGGTAAACGGCACCCGTGAGGCGCTGCAGGCCGGCAGCTGGAAGATGAACGTCACCGATGCCGAGGTGCGCGTGATGGAACCCATCTCCACCACTGGCCTCACCCTGGACGATGTGCCCGAACTCCGCGAACGCGTTCGCAACATCATCGCTGCCGAGCTGGAAGCGATGCGGAGCTAACGGTGCCGAAGCTTTTCTCCAGCAACGACGAATCGGATCTGGTCCGCGCAGAACGCGACGTGCGCGAAGCCTTCACCGGTCTCGACCTCGACCTCAGCGCGCTGGCAGCGGTGAGCAACATCTTCCGTGCCGCCACCGCGGTGCGGAATCACATGGAGAACAACATCCTGGCCGAGCACGAGTTGTCGTGGAGTGCCTTCACGGCGCTGTTCGTGCTGCGCGTGTGGGGCGAGATGGATGCACGGTCGCTTGCCTCTGAAGCGGGCGTCACGGCCGCCACGTTGACCGGCGTGATGAAGACGCTCGAGGGGCGCCAGATGCTGAAGCGCCGCAACGACCGCGTGGATGGTCGGCGGGTGATGGTGAGCGTCACCCCAAAGGGCCGCAAGGTGGTCGACGACATCATGCCGAAGTTCAACCGCCACGAAGCCTTGGTCACCCAGGCGCTCGACACCGAGGAACTCGACGACATGGCGCGGTTCCTGCGCGTGGTGCTGCGCACCGTCGACGCCATCGACCTCTGAACCGCGATCTGCCGACCTTGGGCTCCACAAGATGGGTCGGCTCACTCGGCTTGTGGCTGCGGGTCAGATGACGATCGGATCGGTCGGCGTCGGTGCCCGCCATGTAGCCAAACTGGTCGAGCGTGTGAGGGGCGACATCGACCCGAAGGCCCCACCGTCAGTCCGTGCTGGCACGGACGAGTCGGTCGACGTCGGTCCAGCGGTAGTGCACCTCTTCGACCGTCGGCGCCCACTCGGCCGGTGCGGAGCCGGTGAGCTCGCCTCCCAGGCGCTCGTAGAACGCCCGAGCCCGTATGTTGCCGGCAACGACGTTCAGTGACAGTTCCGCACAGCCGTGTTCACGGAGTGCCTCGGCGATCGCCCCGAGGAGGCGACGGCCGACGCCGCCGCTGCGGCGGGCCGGCAGCACGTGCAGCGAGTCGACATATCCGGTCTGCAGGTCACCAGTGACGAATCCGATCACCATGCCCTCGCACTCGGCGACTACGACCCGCGTACCTGCCTCCTCGAGGAGCGATCGAAAGGCGGCGCGCTGCGCAGCGACGTCGAGGAACGGCGCGAGCATCTGTTCGTCGACGAGTTCCGTATAGGTGCTGCGCCACCCTTCGACCTTCACGGTGGCGAGTGCCTCGACGTCGTCAGGGTGCGCGTTCCGAAGCGTTGTCGCGTTCTCGTCAGCGGTGCTGGAGGTGTTGCCCACCGGCTCAGTCTGTCGCAGCGGGCAGGCGCGTCAACCGCGAGAAATTTTCGTCGATCTGGTTGACTGATCGAACATATGTTCGTATAATGGTTTCGTGGATGAGATCCTTGACGCCCTCGAAACGGCCGCCGTTGCCGCTGAGAACCTCGTCGACTACTGCCACGGACCGGTGTCGTTGCGTTCCGCGTTGCTCGCGTTGCAGACGCATCTCGACCGCGTGTCCGTCGTCCAAGCCAAGCTGCTCGCCGCTGCCGAGGCCTCGAAAGCGCACGAGGGAACTGGGGCTCGGAACTCGGCGCGCTGGCTCGCCGGGAAGTCGAACTCCTCGTTGGGGTCGGCGCGCAAGAAGGCCGAACTCGGTGAAGCGCTCGCCAAATCCAAGACGCTCGATGACGCGGTGTCGAACGGTGAAGTGTCCCCCGACTCCGCCGCTGCGCTGCATGACGCGGTGACGAACCCGCCCGAGGGTGCGACCGAGGACGACATCGATTCGTTGATCGATTGCGTGAAAGGCGCCGATCCGTTCCAGTCGAAACAGGCCGCCGATCGTTGGAAAGAGATCCTGTCCAACGAAACCGAAGAACAAGCCCACGAGCGCCGCTACCAGCAGCGGTCGTTCCGAATGTCCGCACCGTCGGACGGGATGGTCATGTTGAACATCGCGCTCCCTGTCCTCGAGGCTCGACAGATCACTGCGTCATGCAGCCACATCGCCAGCCGGCAAGGCACCGACGACGGCCGCACCACCGAACAACGCTTGGCTGATGGGCTCATCGAGATGGCTTCCGCCTACGCGAAAGGTCAGATCTCCGGTGGCCGGGAGAACCCGAACCTGTTGATCACCATCCCCGCCACCTCGTTGACGGGCGACTCGGACGAGCCCGGCTACACGTCATGGGGTGATCGAATCCCCGCATTCGTCGCCCGACGACTCGCCGAGATCGCGAACCTGCAACGCGTCGTCATGGCCGGGTCGCATGTCCTCGACCTCGGCCGCAGCGTCAGGTGTGCGACCGAACACCAATACGAAGCCTTGGTCGCCCGCGACGGCGGCTGCCGCGAACCCGGCTGCACCCTGCCACCCGCCTGGTGTCAGATCGACCATTTGCACGACTGGATCCTCGGCGGACTCACCGACCTCGACAATCTCGTCATGTGGTGCACCTTCCACCACCACGAGAAACACCGACCCGGCGTCATCGTCCTCGGTGACGCGAACGACCTCCGCCTGCAGATGCCCGACGGCACCATCAAACACTGCCCACCCAAAGTGCCGCAGAACTCAAGTTCTTCGGCACCAACCCAGGGCGACCTGTTCGGGCAGAGTCCACCCGGACGACCTACCCAGGCGGCGGCCTGAGATCACGCGCCACGCACACCGACCCACACCAGTCGGCGATGCAACACCCACACCGGGAACCCGCGCCACAGCGCGGGCAGTGGCGCGTCCCGGGGCCCGAACCCTCCGGTCCGAGCGTGTGCGCGTTACGCAGAACTCAAGTGCGGGAGGAATGCGCAGCTGTGGACACGAGCCAGAGGAAGGCTGGGTCCACCTGATCGCTGAGCATCTCAGGGTGCCACTGCACGGCGAACACCTCGGGACGGCCCTCCAGTTCGAAGGCCTCCACCACGCCGTCGTCGGTGGTGCCGGTGACCACGATGCCGTTACCCACCCTGCCGACCGCCTGATGATGCAGGCTGTTGGTGGGAGTCTCCAGCCCGTAGAGGGCCTCTGCTCGACTGCCGGGCTGCACGCGCACGGTGTGACAGCGATCGATGCGCGGGTGATCCCAGCGGGCGTGCTCGGGTGCGTCGAGATGCTGCACCAACGTGCCACCCATCGCGATGTTCAACAACTGCGCACCGCGGCACACGCACAGCATCGGGATGCGAGCGTCGAGCGCCGCGCGAATGAGTGCAAGCTCCCAGTCGTCGCGGCCACGTTCCACCGCGCCGAGTTCCGGATGCGGATCCTCGCCGTACAGCGCCGGGTCGGGGTCGGCGCCACCGGTCATCACCAGTCCGTCGAGGCGAGCCACGATGGCGGCCGGGTTGGTGTTGCGGGTGAGTTGCACCGGTAGTCCGCCGGCGCGCTCGATGACCTTCGGGTACTCGCTGAGGTGGACGTCCACCTCTTCGCCATGCAGGGCCGTGTAGTCGAACAGCGGAATCCACTCCGCCGGCCAGCGACGACCGGACAGGCCGATGAGCGGTCGATCGGTCATGCCCAGGTGACCTTCACCGGCAGACGCTTCATGCCGCAGATGAAGTTGCTGCGCAGTCGCTCGATCGGACCATCGAGCTGCACCGAGGTGATCCGCGGCAGCAGTTCTTCGAGCAGCACCTTCAGTTCCATACGAGCCAATTGTGCACCAAGGCACAGGTGCGGGCTACGCAGGTTGAAGGCCACGTGGTCGTTCTGTGAGCGATGGATGTCGAACTGGTACGGATTGGGGAACTGGCGCTCGTCGTAATCAGCCGAGCTGAACCAGATGACCACCTTGTCGCCGGCCTTGATCTGCTTGCCGCGTAGTTCGGTGTCCTGCGTGGCGGTGCGGCGGAAGTGCATGGTGACCGAACCCCAACGCAGGATCTCTTCCACGGCACTCTCCACCAGATCGGTGTTGCCGTCGATGCACGCCTGACGCAGCTCGGCGAACTGCTCGGGCCGCTCGGCGAGTGCCTTGAGACCGGCGGCCATCGTGTAGCGGGTGGTGTCGTTGCCAGCACTGACCATCAACACGAAGAAGTTCTTGAACTGCAGGTCGGTGATCTTCTCGCCGTCGATGGTGGGCTCGAGCAACTTGCCAATCACATCGTGCGCCGGGCAGCCCTGGCGCAGGTCGGCCTGGTGTTCGGCGTACTGATACAGCTCGAGCGCAGCGGGCGAGCGGAACGGGATGTGCTTGAACTCGTCGGTGTCGGTGAGACCCACCGGATACTGGGTCATCTCCGGGTCGAGGTTGCCGAGCAGCGCATCGCCCTGCTCCACCAGCCAGTCGCCATCGCTGTCGGGCACACCGAGCAGGCGGCCGAGCATGCGCATCGGCAGCTGCTTGGCAACCCGGTCGACGTAGTCGAATCGATCGCCGAAGTCGCGAGCCTCCAGCACCACGTCGCGCGCCAGGCCGCGGATGCCTTCCTCGTAGGCGTACACCTCACGACGGCTGAACGGCTTACTGACCAGTCGTCGGTAGCGCGTGTGCTCGGGCGGGTCGTACTCCAGCATGTTGCGGCGCAGGTGGAAGTCTTCCCCCTCGATCTCTTCCAGCGTGATGCCCTCCGCGCTGGAGAACAGCTCCACGTGCTGGCTCACGTAGAGCAGGTCTTCGTAACGGGTGACCGCCCAGAAGCCCTTGCCGCCGTCGTGCTCGGGCCACCAGCTCACCGGATCGTGATCGCGCAGACGCTGGAAGGTGGCGTGAGGGAAACCGCGCAGGTACGAATCGGGGTCGACGATGTCGAGGTTGTCGGGACCGAGATCGAGGTCGAGATCGGGGCCGGAACTCACTGCGCCTCCAAAGTGGTGCCACCGGCGAACGTGGTGCCCACCTGTCGGAAGTAGCCACCGATGATCTCGCGTACCTCCAGCCGGGCCACTTCCTCCACCGGGCTGGGTAGCAGTTCGATGTCGGCATCGCCTCGCCACGCCTGGCCCAGTTCCACGTCGCGACCGCTCATGGTGACGAGTTCGCTGTAGCTGTCGCCGCCGGTGCCCTCGATGCGCGGCATGTAGCGCGAATGCACCATCGGGTGGCCGTTCACGAAACCGTTGCCAGCGCTCTCTTCGCGCAGGGTGACATAGGCGTTCACGATGCGGCGGTCGTGGTACGCCACGGTGCCGGCGAACTTGCCGCCTGCCGCGATTCGCGGGCCGGCCTTGCCGATGGTGACCGGACGGGTCTGCCAAATGCTGCCGAGCTTCTTGGGGTAGCCCTGGAAGTGGCCCCGCACCAGGGCGAAGTCCTTGTCGACCCAGATGTACACGCAGCGGCTGTAGATGGTGCCCTTGTACATGCAGCGCACCACCACGAACGCTTCCTTGTACTGGCTGCGCACGGGATCCATCAGTTCGCTGTAATCGTCGCCGCAGCTCTGCCAGTCGGCGAAGATCATCGCCACGGCACCGGGGTCTTGGTCGTCGGGCACCAGCGTCAGCGGCTCGGGCAGCAGCTCGGCCACACGCGACGGATCGGTGCGGTACTCCACGGTGATCAGATCGCCGCTGTAGTGCCACGGCATGTGCGGCAGGATGGACGCGCCACCAAGCTCCGTGCGGGGGAAGAGGAACCCGTTCAGACCAGTCATGGGTCGACACTATAGTTTGGGACCAAACGACCTCGCGACGGCCCGACGGGACCGAGGGGAAGAAGGGAACATCACGTGGCCGACATCCGAAGGATCCTGCTCGACGGGTACCCCACCGTCATGTTGCGAGAAGGCGCCTCGCTGTATGCGCGCGACGGGCGCAGCATCGGCGTCGACGATGCCGTGCACCTCAGCCCGGTGGAGCCCACCAAGATCATCTGCTGCCACCTGAACCACGTGAGCCGCGTGAAGGAGTTCGGTGTGTCGTTGCCGCCGGCACCCACGTACTTCCACAAGCCGGTGAGCGCGCTGAACTCGCACCGCGCCGCCGTGGTTCGCCCTTCGAACTGCAAGTGGCTGAACTTCGAGGGTGAGGTGGCCATCGTCATCGGCCGCACATGCCGCAACATCAGCCACGCCGAGGCCGGCGACTACATCGCCGGGTACACCGTCGCCAACGACTACGGCCTCCACGACTTCCGCGACACCGACAGCGGCTCGATGCTGCGAGTGAAGGGCGCCGACACGCTGTGCCCGCTGGGCCCCGGCCTCATCACCGACTGGGACTTCCACGGCAAGCGCATCCGCACGCTCGTGAACGGCGAGGTGAAGCAGGATGGCAGCACCGACGAGATGGCCTGGGACATGCACTACCTGGTGGCCGACATCGCCCGCCTCATCACGCTGGTGCCCGGCGACGTGATCCTGTCGGGCACACCGGCCATCAGTCGTTCGGTGCAACCGGGCGATGTGGTGACGGTGGAGGTGGAGGGCCTGGGTGCCCTCACCAACCACATCGTGGAGGGCCCCGAGCCGGTGAGCGATGAAGTGGGCGCTCAGCCCACCGAGACCGAAGAGGTGCTGAGCACCGCGATGGGCGGCGACTGGCCGCTACGGGGTCAGCGCCGACCGAACAACACCGAGCGCAGTGAATTGCCGTTCCCTCGCGTGCACCCGAAGTTGCCCGAGGGCTGGGAATGAGCCCGTTCGTGGGCGGCACCCGCACCGACGTGGGCGGCGTGTCGGTGAGTACCGATCACTACATCGGTGGGCAGCGCGTCGGTTCGCCGCACACCTTCGAGAATCGTTCGCCGCTCGACTGGTCGGTGAAGTTGGCCGACGTGGCTCGCGGCGACGCCGATACCGCTCGTCTCGCCATCGATGCCGCCGTCGCCGCCTTCCCCGAGTGGTCGGCCATGGGTGTGAAGGGCCGCGGCGACGTGATGCGTCGCGTCGCCGATCTCATCGATGCGCATGTGCCCGAACTGGCTGCGGTGGAGTGCCGCGACATGGCGATGCTGGAAGAAAGCCTTCGTCTGCGTGTGCTGTCGCGCGGTGCGCGCAACTTCCGCGCATACGCCGACCTCGCCGAGCAGTACGAAGAGCGCGTGTGGGCCTCGAACGGCACCGCGAACCGCGTGATGCGCATGCCCGCCGGCCCCACTGTGGTCATCACGCCGTGGAACGCGCCGTTCATGCTGAGCACGTGGAAGTGCGCTCCAGCGCTGGCCGCTGGCAACACGGTCGTGCTGAAGCCCGCCGAGTGGAGCCCGTTGAGCTGCAGCCTGCTGGCCGACCTGTGTCACGAAGCCGGCATGCCCGCCGGTGTGTTCAACGTGGTGCAGGGCATCGGCGAGGAGGTAGGTGCTGCGTTGGTGAGCGACCCGCGCCTGAAGCGCATCAGCTTCACCGGTTCACCCGACACCGCCAAACACATCGGTCGAGCTGCAGCGTCGAACATCGTGCCGTTCACCGCCGAACTGGGTGGCAAGGGTCCGTTCATCGTGTTCGCCGACAGCGATCTGGAAGCCGCAGCGAAGAAGGCCGCCGGGCAGTTCGACGACTCCGGCCAGGTGTGCCTGGCCGGCACGCGCATCATGGTGGAAGCCTCGGCGCGCGACGAGTTCCTGGCCCTGTTCCATCGCTTCGCCGATGCGCACGTGCTGGGCGACTCGATGGACCCCGCCACCACCATCAGCCCGATGATCCACCCCGAGCACTTCGCCCGCGTTGCCGGGTTCGTGGAGCGAGCGAGGGCGGCCGGCGACACCATCTTGCGCGGTGGCCAGCGGTCGTCACTGGGTGGCGACGATGGCCTGTGGTACGAACCCACGCTCATCGAGCCGCGCAGCAACGACAGCGAAGTGGTGCAGCACGAAGTGTTCGGTCCTGTGCTCACGTTCCAGACGTTCACCGACGAAGACGACGCAGTGCGCCTAGCCAACAGCACCGCCTACGGCCTCTCTGCCATCGTCTACACCGGCTCGCAGGAACGCGCCGAGCGCATGGGTCGCGCCGTGCGTGCCGGCACCGTCTGGACCAACTGCTTCCTGGTACGCGACCTCACCGCACCGTTCGGTGGTTGTGGTATCAGCGGCATAGGTCGCGAGGGCGGCGACTACGCGCTCGACTTCTACAGCGACCTGAAGATGTTCCAAGTGCTGGAGAACACCACACACTGAGCCGATAGAGATGCGTGCATCACTCCGCTCTCGCCTGCTTCACTGACATCGTGAGCTTCCGACGAGCTGTGGCATGAGCAACCAGAGCGTGGGTTCGCGCGTCGCGCTCATCATCGGTTCGCTGGTGCTCGGCGTAGCGTCGTGGTTCGCGGTGAAGACATTCGCCAGCGCAGACGCACCTGCCGTGGCACCCACCGCCGTCGATCTCTACAGCTGCCCGATGGACGGTGCCCTGAGCATTGGCCAGCTCCAACCCGGCGACGACGTATGGCTGGTGGGTGTGAGCGCCGGCCGGTGGGGTGTCATCCGCCACCCCGACGACCCCGACCGACTGGCCTGGGTGGCGCTCGCTCAACTGGGCATCGGTCAACCCGCGCGCAACCTTCCGGAGATGGGCTGCGATGCCAACCCCACCACCATCACCACGTCCACCACGATTGCTGCGCCCACCACTACCGCAAAGCCAACCTCGGGCACCACCACCACGACATCCAGCACTACCACCAGTTCCACGAGCACCACCAGCACCACCATCGGCGGCGATCGCGAACCCCCCACCGTCAACCTCACCGCCGACCGCGACTTCCTCTATGTGTCGCCATCGGCCGCCTGCCCCAACGACACGGCGATGGAGGTAACGGTCACGGTGGTGGATCCCACGGTGCCGCTCACCATCCGTTCCATCGTGGCCGAGTGGGCTGCAGCAGCAGGGCCCCAGCAAGCCACGCTCACCCCGATCGGCGGCACGCGATTCCAGTTGGTGATCACGTCGAACGGGCCGCCGGCCGGCGAAACACCACTCATCATCACCGCCACGGCCAGCGACGGCGCCGGCAATGTGGGCACCGGCACTCTCACCGTGTCGCTGCGCGATCCTCGAAGCTTCGGGTGTGCCTGATGGGTCGGTCGCGGCTTCCCCTCGTTGCGCTTCCCGTGGCACTGCTGCTGCTGGGGGGTGGTGCGGTCGGCTGGTTCATGCGCGACACCGCTGCCCCACAGGGCACGGTGAGCACCGTGGTCGGCGCATCGCTGCCCGACGGGCTCGATGCCGTGGCACCCCTGCGGCACGTGCCGACAGCGCCGAACACGATGGTGTTCGACCGGCGCACCCTGGTGGGCCTGCCCAACAACGACCGAGTGGTGGTGCCGAAGGGCGCTCTTCTACCGATGGTCCGCGGGGCCGACGGCTCGCTGTCCGCCGTCGATGCCACAACACTGCGACCGGTGCAGGCAACCGGTGGCACACCGGCACCGGTGGTGGAACCCACCCCGATCGACGCAGTCGCATCGCCTGCCGCGCCGCCCAGCACCGTCGCTGCTGGCGAACCCACCACCACGTTGCCGCCCGCCACCGCATCCGCGTTCATCGACCCGTGCCACACCACGGCCGACCCGCCCTGCGCGGGTGAGGGAGCACGAGTGGTCGCGACCGGCGGAGCTGCGACGGAGCTGGACCCGCTCTTGCTCTCCGTGCCGATGACAGCCACCGGCGACCTGGCCACGATGTGCGACACGATCGAGCGCGGCGCATTACCCGACCCCGCTCTCGGCCCGCAGATGCGCCCCACAGTGGCCGTGGTGGTGAACCAGCCCGCCAGCATCGCCCTCACCGGAACCTGGGCCGACGGCACCCCGCTGGACAAGCTCACGATGGTCACGTCGTCCGACTTCGAACAGCAGTGGGAAGCAAACGGCCAGAAGGGCTCGCTGCTGCAGTGCCTCACGCTGCCGCTCGACGACGTGCGCGCCCACGCCACCGCCGGACGAGCAGTGCTCGACGCGAAGTTGTTGGGCATCAGCAAGCAGGGCCGGGCCGAACTTGGCGGCCGTCTCACACTGTCCGTGCCGCTCGATGGCGAGGACCCACCGTTCGTGGAGGCGCTGAACATCGGTTCGCTCGGCGAGCAGCGCCGAGCGGATGGCACGTTGGCGCCGATGGTGCACGTGCACTACGCCTTCACCGACGACGAACTGCAGCCGAAGTCGACCGCTCTGCGCCCCGCCACCGCGAAGCTCTACGCCGAACACGCCTTCGTGGCGAACGCCGACTGCGCCGGTTGGGCCAACAACCAGACCGGCACCGACCGCACATTGGACGGTGAGTTCGGCATCACCAACGAGCAGCGCACCATCAGCGGGCGCACTCGACCGGTCACCGTGGTGGACGGCGACCTTGCGTTGGACCCCACGCTGCCCGGCGGCTGGGAGGGCTTCGCGTGCGTCCGCCTGTTCTACGCCGACGACGCAGGAACCACCGCCACCGTCGTGCTCCGTGGTGCCGCCGTGCGCAGCCCGCTCACCGCCACCTACGACATCGGTGCGTTGCTCGACGGCCCCGCCCTCCCCGCGGGATGGAGCGTGGAAGCAACATGGTCCACACCTGGCAGCGCACCGTGGTGCGGGCCAGTGGTGCTGGATGCCGCGAGCCCGGGCGAGTCGTGTGCCACCTCGGCGCGCACCGTGCCCGATGGCGTACAACTGATGCTGCGGGCCATCGACGACACCGGCACGAAGCGGCCAGCCTTCATCGTCACGGTGCCGATCAACACGGCGTACTGCACGCCAGACGACCCGTTCGCTGCAATCAGCAACGGCTGCGACCCCGGCTTCACGCAACGGCTGCGGATGCCCGTTGACGCCATCGGCGAGCAGTCGGTGATGGTGCAACTACAAGTGATCCGCAGCGCAGCACCGGGCAGCGCCGACCTCGCGCCCGCACACCTCTGGCGTATCGACGTCGCCCAAGCCTTCCCGTTCTGACCCACACTTCGAGCGAACTCCGGGGACGGGTGCCTCGCGAAGGGGGATACGGTGAGGGCATGAGCGGCGGCGAGTTCGTGAGACCCACGGTGGCCCGGTTCACCCACGTGGCACTGCCGTGCACCGACATCGATGCCACCATTGCCTGGTACGAACGCTTCACTCCGCTGCGACTGCTCGACCGGCGAGAAGACATCGACGGCTACGGCGCCTGGCTGGGCCAACCCGACATGGTGGAGAAGCCGTTCATCATCGTGCTGGTGAGTTTCCACCGCGATCGGCCGAACGGCCCTCAGCCCACACTGGCGCCTTTCGCCCACCTCGGCATCGAGGTGCCGACGAAGGCCGAGGTGGACGACATCGCCGAACGCGGCCGCGCCGATGGCTGCCTGGCATGGGAGCCAGAGCTGCTGCCGTACCCGGTCGGGTACCTGTGCGCCCTGCGCGACCCCGACGGCAACATGGTGGAGTTCAGCTTCGACCAAGGCGTGTACGCCAAGGCCCAAGAGGTGTGGGGCCCGCAGCCCGACTGATTCGGGAACCTGCGCGCACCCTCTCCGTACACTGCCGGGATGGCTGCCCGCACCCCACCCCCTGCGCTGCAGCTCTCCTGGCTGGAGGGCGAGGCTGTTGCATGGCAGCCCGGCCGCGGGGTGTACGGCGGCAACCTGCACGCCGAGGTGGCTCGGGTGGCCCGTCGGCCCACCATGCACACGGCCGGCTCCACTCGTGTGGTGTCGTTGGCGCTGCCCGAGGGCCGCGTGAATGTGATGGTGCAGAAGATCGATCCCACCACGCTGGCGTCGCTGGGGCAGATGAACATGTTGAACGACGGCATCAGCCCGTCGGTGGCATGGTTCGGGTCGGTGCACCGCTACGCCACCGAGTTGGTGGCCAACGGTCGAGTGTTGCCGGTGCTCACCCACCTCACGGGCCGGTGGTGGCACGCTGAATGGCAGCCACTGGTGGCCGACGTGCTCGCCGTGCGCGAAGGTCTGCTGTCGTCGATGCCGCCGGTGGTGGCAGCCGCCGCACCGGTGGAGCCGCTGGCCGTACTGCACTCCATGGTCGACCGGCTCACCAGGCTCACGCTGGTGGGCAGGGGCTGGACGGCGGTGCTCCCCGAAAGTCGTTCGGCGAATGCACGCGCGGTGCGAACCGTGTCCAAGGCGTTGGTGGCACCGCACGGGCAGTTCGAGGTCGCCGACGACCTGTCGGAGGCCGTGGCACACATCGGGCTCGAATGCACCGCCATGGCGCGGCGCGCCGATGGCGAACCCATCCTGCGCGCTCGGCTGCGGCTGGGGCTGCCAGCCGAGCCATCCGCCGACGATCTGCTGTGGGACGACATGGAGCCCGCACCCAGCCGCGAGGGCGGCGACTGGCCGCTCACGCTCGAGATCGTGGATGTCGACGACCGCAGCCGTTGGTGCACCGCGCACGACGTGATGGTGGATGCGCCTGCGGCACGGTCGCTGGCGCGCGAAGACCGGTTCCTGCCATTGGTGCTCGACTGCCACACGAACTCGCTGCAGGCCATCTCCAGCGCCGTACCGGAACTGGCCGAGTGGTTGATGGAGCGCACCGCAACCGTGTCGGTCGATGAAGCCGCCGCAGCGCTGGAAGCCATCGACACCCTGGCGGCAGTGGGTATCGAGTTGGTGGCCCCCGAAAAGCTCGTTCGCCGCCGCACCTCAACCCGAGTCACCGCCACCCCGAAGGACGGTGAGAGCAGCGGCCGATTCGGAGCCACCGCGTTGGTGCAGTGGCAGGTAGTGGTCGACAGCACGCCGGTGTCCGACGAAGTGTTGCGGCGCGCCGCAGAAGACGGTGCCAGCCTCATCGAGGTGGGTGGCCGCTGGGTGCAGCTGGATCGGGCCGAGGCCCGGCGAGCCCTCGCCAACCTCAACGAGCACCGCGCCGAGCACAGCGAGATGAGTGCGCTGCAGCTGCTGGCCCTCGCCGCCGAACTGGAACGCGAACTCGAACTGGCCGGGCTGGTGGAGCACGCGCCCAGCCATCTGGAGGCCGTCGAGGCAACCGGCTGGGTGAAGGAGCTGCTGTCGGGTTTACCCGAGACCGAGATTCACGAGGGCGTGGTGCCCGAGGGCTTCACAGCCACGCTGCGCCCGTACCAGTTGCGCGGTCTCGGCTGGCTGCAGTTCCTGCACGGTCTGGGCCTGGGCGGCTGCCTGGCCGACGACATGGGCTTGGGCAAGACCCCCACCACACTTGCTCACCTTGCCGGCTTGCAGGGTCCGCACTTGGTGGTGTGCCCGCTCAGTGTGGTGCGCAACTGGGAGAGTGAGACCGCCAAGTTCGCCCCGTTCATGCGCGTGATGGTGCACCACGGCACCGGCCGCGCCAGCGGTGCCACATTCCTGAATGCCGTCGCCCAGCACGACATCGTGGTCACCACATATCAGGTGGCGGCGAAAGACCTCGCCCAGCTGCAGCAGGTGGGCTGGACCACGATGGTGATGGACGAAGCGCAGGCAGTGAAGAACCCCGACACGCACACCTCACGCGCCATGCGCGCCATCAAGGCCGGTCAGCGGCTCGCCCTCACGGGCACGCCGGTGGAGAACCGCCTGTCGGAGTTGTGGTCCATCTTCAACATCGTCACGCCCGGTCTGTTGGGCAGCTTCGCCCAGTTCCGCGACCGTTTCGCTCAGCCCATCGAACGCCAGCACGACGCTGCAGCCACCGCTGCGTTGCGCACGCTCACCGGGCCGTTCCTGCTGCGCCGCACCAAGGCCGACAAGAGCCTGGTGCCCGACCTACCCGACAAGGTCGAGCAGATCGCCTGGGCACCGCTCACCCGCGAGCAGGCACACCTGTATCAGGCCGTGGTCGACCAGTTGCTGAAGGACGCGCAGGAGGCCGACGGTATGAAGCGCCGCGGTTTGGTGCTGGCCGCGCTCACCCGCTTGAAGCAGATCTGCAACCACCCGGCACATGCATTGGGCGACGGCTCGAAGCTGGGTGGCCGGTCGGGCAAGCTGCACCGCTTCGACGAGTTGGTCACCGACCTGCTCGACACCGGCGAGCAGGCGCTGGTGTTCACCCAGTTCCGCGAGATGGGGTTGCTGTTGCAACAACACCTGCAGGAGAAGTTCGGGCAGCACGTGCCGTTCCTCCACGGTGGCGTCACTAAGGCAGGCCGCGACCGCATGGTCGAGCAGTTCCAGGCGGGTAACGCCACATCGCCACTGCTGCTGGTGTCGTTGAAGGCCGGTGGCACCGGTCTGAACCTCACCGCTGCATCGCAGGTGGTGCACTACGACCGCTGGTGGAACCCTGCCGTGGAAGACCAGGCCACCGACCGTGCGTGGCGTATCGGGCAAGACCGCACCGTGTTCGTGCACAAACTGGTGTGCGAAGGCACGGTGGAAGAACGCATCGACCAACTCATCAACGACAAGCGCAAGCTCGCCGATGCAGTGGTGGGCACCACGGGCGAAGCGTGGCTGAGCGAGCTCAGCACCGACGACCTGCGCAGCCTGGTCACCCTGGATCACAGCAAGGTGCGCGCATGAGCATCGTGGTCGTTCCCGGGCAGTTCCACGCCGCGCCGCACCCGGCCGGGAAGTTGGCCAACACCTTGCTCAGCGTCACGGTGGCCGGCATGTCGGATCCCGCCCGATTCCGTCGCGGCAAGGCTTACCTGCTCGACCATTCGGTGAGCCGGCTCGAAGTGTCGCCCGGGCGCCTGCTGGCCACCGTGGCCGGCAGTCGCGAAACGCCGTATCAGGTGATCGCCGTGGTGCAGGTGTTGCCGTCGGTGGAGATCACCTCGGCCGAGCAGATGCGCTCGCAGCTGAACCGCCTCACCCCGGATGCGGCCGAGTTGCAGTTCAGCTGCACCTGCCCCGACGTCGACGAACCGTGCAAGCACGGCGTGGCGGCGGTGCTGGCTCTGGCCGGAGAGCTGGTCACCCGACCCGAACTCTTGGTGCAGTGGCGGTGCGCCCCCAGCGGCGAAACACCCACGCGTGCCCAGGCGGGCTCGCGGGCCAGGGCCAGCGAACGTCACCTGCGCCTGGCGCCACCGATACCCGGCGGCAGCTCAGCCGAGCCGATCTCACCATGGGACACCCCGGAGTGGGCCACGTTCCTCGGCGACGCGCCGCCCGAGCTGCCCG
>CAIXIJ010000062.1 GCA_903919455.1 uncultured Acidimicrobiaceae bacterium
TCACCGTGTCGCCGTCGGAGTCGGCCTGCAATGGGTCGGTGCCGATGCGCTCCTCAACGAAGTCGGACAAGCCGTCGGCATCGGTGTCGGTGACACGGTCTGCCGGATTCACCAGCATCGGCACCACCGCAAGACGGTTCAGATGCGGGTCGGCCAGCGCAGCCTTCTGCGCCTGCCGCACGGAGCGTGCCGTCGTTGCGGCATCAGCCAACGGACGCGCCGGCACCGCCGCAGCAACCGGCACCGCGCTCGGCGCGGCAGCCTGCACCCGCGGCGGCACCAGATCGGCAGCGAACAGTGCGAACACGGTGACCAACGCCACCGCCTGCACGAACGACCACGGTGAACGCTCGCCCGAACCCGCGCCAACGGCTACCGCGATCGACAACGCCAACAACACACCCGCGAACAACAGCAACCATGAAGCCAACTGCCCACCGAACAGATCGAACTGCCACCACGAGCTACCCGATGCCGAATGCGCCACACCCGACACCCGCGCGGTGCCGAACTCCGAGTACTCGATCGTCGTGCGCGTCAACGCCGACCCGGCACCCGAGTCGGGCACCCGCAACGTGGTGGACAGGCGGGCCGGCACACCATCTGCGGTCACCCATAACTCGCCCGAACCCGTCAGACCTTCCACTGCACGACCCGACGCCGCAGCCAAAGCTGCCGCGTTCAGGGCGAACGAATACTTCGTCGTCGACTGGCCACCCAACGACTCCTCGCCCACCAACACCACATCACGCGCCGCACCCAGATAGGTGCCGAGATCGAACGTCGAAGTACCCGAGCCGGCGGGCACCACCGACCACGCGCCCTCACCAGAGCGCTGCGACGTCACACCATCAACCGAACGAACCGACAACGGGGCGGCCGACACACCATTCCCATCCGTCGTCGTCGCCGTCACCTGCGTTGCCGACGCAACCACATCAGTGTCGCCCACCAACTGCACACGCTGGCTCTTACCGGTCTTGCCAGCGTTCGCTACCGCAGCACTCGGCGTCGCGGTGGCAACCACCTCACCCGTGAAGTGATACGAACCCTCAGCCCGCACCTTCGCCAACGCCGACTGAAGCGGATCGAACGCCGCGTCAGCAGCACCTCGCGTCAACAGGGCAGACCCGCCGACCAGAACGGCCAGCGCCAGCAGAGCGGTCGACAGCACCGTACGACGCCGCACGCCACGAACCTTGATGATCTTCATGACGCTCCCTCACGTTGAGGCGCATACTGACACAATTGTTGACAGTTGCTGGTGCCCGAGGCAGATATTCTGAAAAAATACTCGGAAATGCCGAACTCGTTGGTTTCGCCTCTCAGATGGAGGCGGTCACCGGGTCGTAGGCGTACACCCAGTCGAGCATCGACATGCCACCCACGCCACTGGACAGGAACGCATCGCGGTCGCGTTGCATCTGCCCGTCGGGCATGTGGAACAGGTCGCGGTTGCCGAACGACGCCGTCTGCACCTGCGCCGTGCGGTCACGTCGGGCGGCCTCGTATCGACGCAATGCGTGCGCCATACCGGGGCCTTCTGCGTCAGCCAGGCAGCGACCCAACACGGCCGCATCCTCGATGGCCTGACACGAGCCCTGAGCCATGAACGGCAGCATCGGATGGCATGCATCGCCCAACAACGTGGTGCTACCGACACCCCACTGCTCGATGGGCTCAC
Organism: uncultured Acidimicrobiaceae bacterium; assembly: GCA_903919455.1. GTDB lineage: Bacteria > Actinomycetota > Acidimicrobiia > Acidimicrobiales > Ilumatobacteraceae > UBA668. The sequence continues at coordinate 1,685 of CAIXIJ010000062.1, forward strand.
GGTCGTACAACGCCCAGCGGAACACCGGCTCCTGCACCCGCTCGAGGATGCTCTGCAGTTGCGGCGACCACCCGACGAACCGCGACCGCAGATCGTCGAGCGTGCCCGGCTCTGTCCACGACTCGGTGGTCCAGGTGTCTTCGGGTGAGATGCACACCAGGTTCAGGTGACTGCGGTTGCGCCCGATGAAGTAGCTCACTACATGGCAGTCGGGCCCCACCCGGTTCGTGGTCTCCACCGGCAGATCCTCCACCAGTTCACGCGGCACCAGCGCCCGATAGGCCACCGACCCGCTGAAGCGAGCCGAGTCGGTGCCGCCCACACATGGCCGCACCACCGAGTGGATGCCATCGGCGCCCACCACCGCGTCGAATGATTCCTGCGAGCCGTCGGCGAAGGTGATGGCGGACTGCTCGTCGCCCGGTTGCACGCTTGCGACCCGACGGCCGTAGTGCACGTTGACGCTCGGCGTGGCCGCAACCGCTCTGCCGAGCAGCTCGATCAGGTCGGTACGCGCTGCACTCGCGAGCGGAAGGCCCCAAGTGGCGGTGATCTCCGCGTCGAGATCCGTGGCGCGGATCACCGAGTCGTCCTCCCACCGGCGAATCACCACACGGTTGGGCAGCACGGCGATCTCGGCAAACTCATCGCCGAGGCCCAGCCAGTTCAGCACCCGCCAGGCGTTGGGGCTGATCTGCACGCCGGCACCGACTTCGCTCAGCCCCGCAGCACGTTCGAACACGGTGACGTCGTGGCCACTTCGGGCCAGCGACAACGCCGCCGAGAAGCCACCGATTCCACCACCAACGATTCCGATGCGCATCGGGCGACAGTAGTCACGCACAACACGGTTCGACTCACGCCGGAGACGCATCCCCCTGCTACCTTCCGCCGACATGAGCGTTCTCGGCACCATGGTGCGGCCCTAGCCATGTGGTCGTCGTTGGCGGCAGTAGTTCTCGCTGCGGGAATCGGCTTCGCTTGCCAGCGAGGTAACACGTGCGCCGTGGCCACCGTCGACGATGCGGTGTTCCGCCGCTCCCCCACCCGACTGGTCGCGCTCGTGTACGCGTGGGTCATCGTCGCCGGCGGACTCGCCATCCTGAACTCGGCATCACCCATCGCAGTATCCAGCGCTCACGTCACCTGGGTGTGTGTACTCGGCGGTGTGTTGCTGGGCGTCGGCGCCGTGGTGAACGGTTCCTGCACCACCGGCACCATCTGCCGCGTCGGCAGTGGCGAGTACAGGTTCCTCATGACCGTGGTCGGCTTCTTCATCGGTTGCCTCCTGGCCCCATGGGTGTTCGGACGCTCGATCACCACTGCTAACGCGGCGGCGGTTTCGAGCACGACCCTGCGGTTCGCGTGGATCGCCATTGCGGCCGGTGCCATCGCGCTGGCGGCCATCATCGTCCGCTGCGTCAGGTCGGACGAGCGCTGGAGCGATGCCATCCACCGACCATGGGATCCGCGCGTTGCCTCCGCAGCCATCGCGGTGCTGTACGTGACCACATGGCAACTGGTCGGCAAGTGGAGCTATACCGACCTACTCGGCGACCTCGCTCGCGGGACGGTCGTCGACGCGGCAACGCGGGTGGCGTTGCTGCTGGCGCTGTTCCTCGGTGCCGTGGCGGGCGGACGGACGCAAGAGGGCCCTCGAACGATCGGCCCGCTGACGCCGCACGTCGTGCGCTGTCTGGTCGGTGGCACGGTGATGGGGCTCGGCTTCTCGCTCACCCACAGCGCCTTCGACGGAATGACGTTCGTCGGCCAACCACTGCTGCTGCCGATCGCGTGGGTCACGATGATCGCCACCTATGCCGGCATCACCTCAGGCATCGTGGTGCTTCGGTCGCATCGAGGCGATCGGGTGGCGTCACGCCGAGGCACGAAGACGATGCCCGACGAGATGTTCTCGGGGCGCCCCGCCTAGCGCAGGCGCAACCGAATCGGGCCTTTGGCACTCGACGGGTCCACCACGCGGCCGCCTTGGGTGATGTCGATGCGGCCCTGTGCCACCAAGCGGCGAGCTGCGGAACGCGCAGGTTCCATCAACGGCCGCCAGTCGTCGCCGCCCACCACCCGAGCCGCCTCGCTGGGGCAGATCGTCGCCCCACCGGCGCGGGCAGCCAACAGCTCCAGGATCTTCGCCTCGAGTCGGTCGTCGACCGAGTTCACCTTGCGCGCACGACAACGATCGCTGCAATAGCGAACGTCATCCCAATTGCGCTCCCACGCCTTGCGCCAGGTGATGGCGCGTCCGCACGACACACACGGTTTGGTCGGCACGGCCATGCCCGGATTGTGGCAACCCAGCCGATCCGATGCCAGATCGAAGCGGGCTTTGGATCACCAGTTCGGCATCGGGCGACACCATCACCTCGACAACATTCTTGAAGTCAACGCCAAACGAAGCGCTGAATTGACGTGCAGGTGAACGTCAGTAACCGGACCATCTGAACAGTCGGTATCGGACCGGTGAACCCCGCTGCCCAGCTGATGCAGCCGCAGCAGCACCGCACCTACGGTCGGAATCATGAAGCACCGCAAAATCCTCACCCTCACTGCAGCGCTGACGGCAGTTGGCGCCCTGTCCATCCCCGAGACCAAGGCCATCGGCGAAACCCTCACCGTCGTCGGTACCTACGACACGGGCCTAGGGGCGAACGGCTCTGAGATCGTCAGCGTGCGCTCCAAGTCGGGCATCGCTGCAATCACCAACGTCGCCGGCAGCATCGACGTGCTCGACGTTCACAATCCTGCAGCGATGACGCTGCTGCGCCGCATCGACGTCTCGGCCTACGGAACCCCCAACTCAGTCTCGATTCATCCCTCGAAGGACTACCTGCTCGTCGCACACGGAACCGCCGGTTCGGTTGGCAAGGTCAGCGCGTGGCGCATCTCCGATGGCGCGTTCCTTGCCGTCGCCGACGCCGCTATCCAGCCCGACTCGATCAAGATTTCTCCCGATGGCGACTACGCCGTGATCGCCAACGAGGCCGAGGGCGTGACCGTGGGCAACGACGGTGGCGCAGGTTCGCTGACGGTGATCGATCTCGATGACTTCAACCCCCGCCGCTCGAAGGCGCTGAAGGTCGTCCAGGTGTCGCTACCGTCGGCCGCCGGGGTCACGGGCTTCTCCAGCGCCCGCAAGGACGACCTCGCCCGCATCGACATCACCAACGAGCCCGCCACACTCGAGCCCGAGAGCGTCACCTTCGACAAGAACAGCCGGTACGCCTTCGTCACCTTGCAAGAGAACAACGGCGTGGTTCGGCTCTCGTTGAAGTCCAAGACGGTCGCCTACTTCGGCCTTGGCACGACCACGCACCTTGCCGATCTGACGGTCGGCGGGGGCTACCTGCCAACCCAGAACTACACGGCGATGCGCGAGCCCGATGGCGTGTTCGTATTCGGCCACAACGGTCGTTACGTGGTGACGGCCGATGAGGGCGACACTCGCAACGCCGCCGGAAGCAGTGGTCCGCGCGGTGGACGCACCGTGAGCGTGCTCGACACGGAGACCGGCACGGTGGTGGACACGGGCAACGCACTCGACGACATCGGTAACTCGATCGGCGCCTATCCCGACAGCCGCAGCAATCGTGGCGGTGTTGAGCCCGAAGGTCTTGCCGGCATCAAGATCGAGGACCGTGTGCTCGTGGCAGTCGGCCTCGAGCGCGGCAACGCCGTCGTGCTGCTCGATGTGACCGACCCCACGGCCGCACCCGTGGTGCTGGGAATCGCCCCCACCGGCGTGGGACCTGAGGGTGTCGAGTTCCTCAGCCAGGACGACGACCTCTATCTCCTCACCGCCAACGAGGTCAGCGGCACCGTCACCGCAGTGCGCGTCGATCTCTGAGTCGACACTCGCTGCTGCAAGCTAATCCTGAAGGTCCTCCGGCGTGGTGCAACGCGCCGGAGGACTTTCGCGTGTCGACGCGCTGAAACGCTGAGCAGAATCGAACCAGCTGAGTCCAACTCGGGCCTGCCCCCACGGCCGCATCGATCCCGGGCTTCGGAGGACCGTCCTGGGCCGACGGGAGGGCCCAGAACGCTGTCCTTCGAAACGACCACACCGCGCGCCAAGAGGGCGGGAGCCCCTCTTCACGAGTCGAACGACCCGGCGGGTTGACGTTCCCAGAATCTAGAGGATTGTCCAATTGCTGTCAACACCACAGTTTCCCAGTACGAACCCGGGGTAGCGTTCGGACCGATGGGTGCACCTCGTCAGTACCTCAGCCCCGACGACCGGCGACTCATGTTGCTCGACGCTGCCCGCGAATTGGTCGAGACCGACGGCCTTGATGCGCTGTCGATCCCCGCTGTCGCCACGAAGGCCGGCGCCAGTCGAGCGCTCGTGTACTCATTCTTCCCCGGCAACGACGCCCTGCTGGCAGCGTTCTTCGCGCAGTGCATCCAGAGGTACCAGCACGTGCTGGACCTTGTCGACGCCGAGGCAACCGACGCGCATGCGCGGGCCATCCGACTGCTTCGCTCGCTGTCCGAACTGCCGATAACCGACCTCTACTCCCTGAACGCTGTGGTGCACTCCAACGGGTCGAACGCGCTGATGACCGCCCGACAAGATCTCGAAGCGCTCACGAAAGCTCGATGGTCAGCCCTGTACGACTTCGACAGCGCACCGCCTGCGCTGTTCACCGTCCTTTGGCTCTTCGCGGGGATCACGCTGACGCTCGCCATCGACGTGAACGCAGGCAACACCAGTCTGGATGGGGCGGAGGCCCTCTTGCGCGGGTTGCTCAACGGCGGACGAGGGTTCCTTACCACCATCCTCTGAGACGGTGAACGCACCTTGCCCGAATGGCAGGAGCAACACTTCGCCGGTCAGTTGGCGTTGCCCTGCACCAACCGAGCCACGAGGATGAGCAGCACGAGCAGCGACAGACTCGTCTGGAACATCATCGCCACCTTCACCCGACGAGACACGACTGTTTCGCTCGTGGGCCCGAAGGTGGCGTTGGTGTTGAACGAAATGAACGCGTAGTCGATGAGCTTCGGCCGCTGCAGATCTTCGCCACCACGACCGGGGAACACGAACGCGCCTCCCGGCACGATGCCGTCGAGTAGCCAGTACCACCCCGTGAACACCGCGGCGATTCCGAGGTAGGCGGCACCCACGTCGGCGAGGCCCCACAGGTAGTCGTTGTGACGCACGTGTGCCGTCACCACGAGGGCCGCCACCGCCGCGACGGTCTGCACGGTCGCGACGATGAGATACAGCAGGAGCGCACGATGCCGCAGGTGGGCTCGCCCCAAGGTGTTCGACGCGATGACGAACACCATCGCGGCGACAAACACGACCGTCATCACCACATCGAGCACGTCGAGAATTCTGGAGGTGGTCGAACTGAACACCGACCCGTACTCGATGGCCACGCCAGCGGCGAGGTTGAGCAGGAACACCACGAAGGCATAGATCACCGTCGTGCGGGGCGAGAAGCAGTCGGACAGACCGCGCGGCACCAATACGGCTGATTCTGATTCACTCATTGCTTGCTCCTCACACAGCGGCGCCGATCGACGCACACGGTACCGAGACGCCGCCGAAGCGGTTCAAGAGAAACGAGTGAAAGAGTGCTACTCGATCCGCATGCCGGAGATCGCACGGGCGATCACCAGCTGCTGGATCTCCGACGTGCCTTCGAAGAGGTGTGGGTACTCAGGCCTGGGCGTGTTGCCATGCTCAGCGACGGTGGGGTGGCAAGAAACTGAGACGGCCGGATTCGCGCGTCATGTCCGGGCAAGGTTGGCAGCCGTTGCTTGCCTCCGGGCTCGGGTCGAGTGCTCGTCTTCGACTAATCAGCTCGACCCTCCACGGGTACGGGGCGCTTCACAAGACCGCCCTCATCTGGGACTGGCAAGGCCTCGAACGATGGGCGAAGGCGACCGGGCGGCTCGCCTAAAAGAGAATGTCCGAGCGAGTCACTGTTGCTTTGCCACGAGCGCTCTCGCGGGCAGGAGACACTCTCTGCGGGAGGAACAAGGGGTGAAGTGTTCACTTCCTCGAAACCGTTCTGCCACGACCGCTGTCCTACGTTTATCGAAATGCGGACCTTCTACAACTCAATCGAGGATGCGTTACGAGAGTGGGGTGAACCGGCCGGTCTTTTGCATCAGGTCCGGATGGTTGTTGGGGCTTGCTGATGGCTCCGGGTTCGAGCGTAGTAGTCGTGCTCGAACTCGGCGGGTGGGATGTCGCCGAGCTCGCTGTGGAGTCGGCGGTTGTTGAACCA
>CAIXIJ010000063.1 GCA_903919455.1 uncultured Acidimicrobiaceae bacterium
CACTCCGCTGCTTGAAGCGACGACTCGCCGCCCACCTCTGGCGACTCATGCTCGCCGACGAACGACGCGCACCAGGTCAGCTCGAACCCGGCGAAATCGCCGCTTGACAAACACAGAGGAACCCCGGGATCGGTGACTGCTACGAGATCATCGGGATCCCGAGAGACGTGTTCGGGGCAAGAGCTCTGTTCGAGAAGAACCCGTTCGACTTCGAACGCTGGGTCGTCAGCCTCGTCGATGGTCACCCGAACGCCAAGCAGGTCGCCGACAAGGGTTCGGACGGAACGATCCGATTCTGGAAGAACCGCGACGAACTTGGCGAAGTCAATATCAGCGTCAAGGGCGGCGCACAGATCAACCCGTCCATGGTCCGAGACCTCGTGGGCACAGTGCTCCGCCGGCAGTCTGAGATGGGGCTGCTCATCCTCCTCACTCCACCAACGAAGGGGATGGTTGAGGAAGCGAACCTCTCTGGCGAGTACGTCCATGAGATGACCGGTCAGGTGTATCCGAAGATCCAGCTCATCACCGTCGATCAGTTGCTCGCTGGCATCCGCCCAAAGATGCCCACACCGGAGAACCCGTACTTCACCCCGGAGCGGTTCGTCCCGCAGGCAACGAGCCTGCCCGGCCTCTGACACAGCGACCTGCTGCTGGCACAGCGTCGCGACACACGCTGGCACAGCAAACGCGTTTCCCCTGGTCGCAACTGGCACAATCCGGCAGGCCTGACACCGCTAACATGCTCACGAAGAACGACGCTCGCACCGTTCCCCGCCGCACGCAATCCCAGCTAGATGCAGGTTTTCGTATCAGCCGAACAGCTTCTTCGCGATCACCATGCGCTGGATCTGGTTGGTGCCCTCGTAGATCTGGGTGATCTTGGCATCGCGCATCATGCGCTCCACCGGGAACTCGGTGGTGAAGCCGTAGCCACCGAGGAACTGCACGCAATCGGTGGTGACCTGCATGGCCACATCGCTGGCGAACGCCTTCGCCATGGCGCCCATCATCGACAGTTCGCCGGTGGGATCGTCCTCATCGACCATGGCGCAAGCCCGATACACCATGCCGCGGGCGGCCTCGATGCGCATCGCGCAATCCGCAGCCATCCACTGCAGACCCTGGTTGTCGGAGAGAGGGCGCCCGAACGTGCGGCGCTCCTTCAGGTACCCGATCGAGTAGTCGAGCGCTCCCTGCGCCACCCCGACCGCTTGCGCGCCGATGGTGGGACGGCTGCGGTCGAGGGTGTGCATCGCTGCAGCGAAACCCTCGCCCACTTCACCGATGCGGTTGAAGTCGGGAACGCGCACCTCGTCGAGACGAATCACCCCGGTGGGTGAGCCCTTGATGCCGAGCTTGTGTTCGAGCTTCTCCACCTGCACACCCCAGTCGGCCTCCACCAGGAAGGCCGTGATGCCCTTATGGCGGTCGTCGGAGGTGCGAGCGAAGATGGTGTACAGGTCGCTGATGCCGGCGTTGGTGATCCAGCACTTGGTGCCAGAGATGATCCAGTCGTCGCCATCGCGCACTGCTCGGGTGGTCATGCTGGCCACATCGCTGCCTGCGTCGGGCTCGCTGAGCCCGTAACTGCACTGGCTCTCACCGCTGCAGATGCGCGGGATGTACTTCGACTTCAGGTCGTGACTGCCGAAGTTGATCACCGGCAACATACCGAGCTTGGAGATGAGGAACGAGAGGCTGGTGCTGACGCACGCCCGGGAAATCTCTTCGGCCACGATCGCCTGGTCCACGAGCGAAGCACCTGCGCCGCCGTACTCGACCGGGTAGCTCAGCGAGGTGAGCTCCATGCTCTTCAGCGCTTCGAAGTTCTCCCAGGAGTACTCGGCGGTTCGGTCCACCTCGGCGGCGTTCGGCGCAATCTTGTCGTCGCAGAACTGACGCACCACGCGTCGGAACTCGCGCTGCTCTTCAGTGAGTGTGATGGGCTGACTCATCGCAGGGTCACAGACCGACGAGCGAACGCCAGTTGCCGGGATACTCGGCCGCCGCCTGCTGCGGCGTGAGGCGCAGAGTGGCCTCCGGCACCATGTCGGTGACCGCGCGAATGGCCGTGTAGTGCGAACCGTGGCCGAGACCGGCGAAGTGCTCCTTACGGGCAGCCACCAGATCGGCGGGTGCGGAAGCATCGAGGAAGCCCCAGATCGTGAAGGCAATGGTGAGGTCGTGCACGACTGGCGCACGACTGAACATGGAGGCACGCCGCAGCGCGATACCCAGGCAACCCTTCACGGCATCCTCGGCGTGCTCGCCCTTGTGCAGTTGCAGCCGATCGACGAAACCGGCGGCGATCTTCAGCGCGAAACCTTGGTCTGGGCCCGGATAACCGAGTTGCTCGCCGACCGGCTGGAAACCCTCCAGATCGGCTTTGCGGTTGGGCATCCAGCTGGCAGGCACCACCGGAGGCGATGCATACGAGCGTGACGCGTCGATAGCGGGCATGGGAGCGAACTTGGGTACGGCCATAGCCCGATCAGTCTCGCACTCAGCCGGGCAAGTGCAACAACCCGTACACAAGGCCTTCCTCGAGCGCTCGCCACGACGCTTCGATGATGTTGCTGCTCACTCCGATGGTGGTCCAGGAACGCTCACCATTGCTGAAGTCGATGAGGACCCGCGTGATGGCACCCGTCGCCGTGGCGCCGTCGAGGATGCGCACCTTGTAGTCGGTGAGATGCACTCGGTCCAGTTCCGGATACGCCACGCGCAAGGCGGTACGCAGGGCCGTGTCGATGGCGTTCACCGGGCCATTGCCCTCGGCGGTGTGCACGTGTCGCTGGGCAGCATCGCCATCCCCCAGCCACACCTTCACCGTGGCCTCGGTGGTGAAGTCGCCACTCGGCAATTCGTCGGTGATCACTCGCATGCTTTCCACCCGGAAGAAGCTCTGCTCCCATCCGGCGGAACGGCGCATCAACAACTCCAGCGACGCATCAGCCGCCTCGAAATGGTAGCCCTCGTGCTCGAGGCGCTTCAGGTCGTCGATCACCTGGTTCACCGCCGGGCCATCGAGGTCGAGACCGAGTTCCTGTGCCTTGATCTCCATCGTGGCGCGCCCGGCCATCTCGCTGACGACGAAGCGGGTGCCGTTGCCCACCAACTCGGGGTCGATGTGCTCGTAGGCATCCTTGGCGCGCTTGATGGCGCTCACGTGTAGACCCGCCTTGTGCGCAAACGCCGACGTGCCCACGTACGGAGCCTGAGGGTTCAGGGGGCGGTTCAGCACCTCGGCAACATGCTTGCTCACACTGGTGAGGCGCTCGAGGCGGCCCTCCGGCAGACACGGCATGCTCAGCTTCAGCTGCAGGTTCGGGATGACCGTGGTGAGGTTGCAGTTGCCGGTGCGCTCACCGAGCCCGTTCAGCGTGCCCTGCACGTGCCGGGCGCCGGCCAGGACGGCCGCCATCGAGTTCGCTACCGCGCAGCCGGTGTCGTCGTGGCAGTGGATGCCGATGGTGGCGTCGTTGCCCACCACCCGCTTCACGTCGGTGACGATCTGGGCCACCTCATGCGGCAGAGAGCCGCCGTTGGTGTCGCACAGCACGAGGTGGCTGGCGCCGTTCACCACGGAGGCCTCGATGGCACGCAACGCGAACTCGGGGTTGCGCTTGTAACCGTCGAAGAAGTGCTCGAGGTCCACGAGCACACGCCGACCATTGCCGTGCAGGAACTTCACCGAGTCGGCGATCATTGCCGCGCCCTCGTCGAGCGTGGTCTGCAGCGCCTCGAGCACGTGATAGTCCCAGCTCTTAGCAACGATGCACACCGCACTCGTTTCGGCATCGAGCAGGTTGCGCAGGGTTGCGTCGTCGTCCACCTTGCCGCGAGGCCGGCGCGTACTACCGAACGCCACCATCGTGGACGTGGTGAGGTTCAGTTCCTTCAGTGCACGCTGAAAGAACTCCACGTCCTTCGGGTTCGCACCGGGCCAGCCGCCCTCGATGAAGTGCACGCCGAGGTAATCGAGTTGTTCGGCGATGCGCAGCTTGTCGTCGACCGTGGCCGACACGCCCTCCACCTGGAGGCCGTCGCGCAGGGTGGTGTCGAAGACTTCGACGAGATCCTGGTTCGTGGTCATGGGTGCTCTTCCTGGGTTCTTCGGGGAGTGACAGGGGGAAATGAAAGAGCCGCCCGAAGGGGCGGCTCAGAGCGCAACTCGGCGTGGGGCCGAGGTGCGCTAACGAATGATGATGATCGCAACACATGTGAGCGATGTCATGTGCCCCATTCAAGCGGCAAAATCGCCTCGCGTCAAACGTGCGCTTGTGAACAACCTGTGGGCAAACGGTGGATGAACGAAAAACTTCTGTGACTAACCCAGAAGATCGGTGGATAACCCTGTGACTTCAAAAATACCCTCTTGACCTGCGAGAACACCCGGTGCAATGTGTGCTCCGTACCGGTCAGCGCACGCCAACCGGAACCCGAGGAACGGTGTCGGAGAACCACACAGCCAGCAATGGCGGTGAGGGGAAACGGAGGGCCAACCGGGTTCACGAGGTGGAAGCGAGGCTGGTGGAGGAAGATCCTTGATCCTCACCGAAGAGCCCTCACGGGGGAAGCGGAGAGGCGCTGGAACGGACGAACCGGGCAACCGGGGAAGCCACACCGGTGGTCGAGACGCAGGCTAACGCCCGAAGATCGATCGGTGGTGGATCTACCTCTGAGAAGTCGCCCCGGGCGGCGCGCAGGCTTCGGCCAGCAGCGCAGCCCGGGGCGCTTCGCTTTTTCGCCCCCAGTCGATCTGCCCACGCCCACGCCGAGTCGGGTCCGAAACGTGCCATCGCCGACTCACTTCGGACCCACGGGTCCGAAACACGCCATGAATGGCACGAACCGGACCCGGGGGTCCGGTTCGAGCCAGGCCTATCTCGTACTGGGATGTTGCGCACCCAACCCTGGGCGCTGGCGGGTCAGGCGTAGTCGAGCCAGTCGGTGTAGCGGGCGTCCTGGCCGCGCACGGCCTTGGCGTACACCTCGGCAATGGCGCGAGTGGCCGGGCCCGGGCACGGGATCTTGCGGTCGTCGACCGAGTTCACCGAACTCACTTCGGCAGCGGTGCCGCACACGAAGATCTCATCGGCGATGTACAGGTCGCTACGGGCGAGGTTGCCCACCTGCACCTCGTAACCGAGGTCGCGAGCGATCTTCGACACCGACGCCTGGGTGATGCCCTCGAGCGCACCCGCGGCAAGCGGCGGCGTGAAGATGATGCCATTGCGCGAGACGAAGATGTTCTCGCCGGTACATTCAGCCACGAGACCATTCGGGGCCAGCATGATGGCCTCGTCGTAGCCGGCCTTCAGCGCCTCCACCTTGGCGAGTGAGCTGTTCACGTAGTTGCCCACGGTCTTGGCGGCCGGCGGCATCGTGTTGTGATCGTGACGGGTCCACGACGAGATCTTCATCCGCACACCCTTCTCCACCGCGTCGTCGCCCAGATAGGCACCCCACGGCCAGCAAGCGATGGCCACATCCACCCGGCAGGGCAGCGTGTTGAGGCCCATCTCGCCGTAGCCGTAGTAGGCGATCGGGCGGATGTAGCAGCTCGGCAGGCCGGTGCTGCGCACCGTGGCCTTGGTGGCATCCATCAACTCGTCGACCGAGTAGGGGATCTCCATGCCCATGATCTTGGCCGAGTTATGCAGACGCACCATGTGGTCGCGCAGACGGAAGACCGCGGGACCATCAGCGGTCTCGTAGGCACGTACGCCCTCGAAGACGCCCGTGCCGTAGTGGAGGGTGTGGGTGAGCACGTGGATCTGGGCCTTATCCCAGTCGACGAGTTCCCCGTTCATCCAGATCTTCGGAGTCGTGGTGATCGGCATTGTTGCCCCTAACGAGAAGTGATTCGGTACGAGAGTTGTTGCAGTGCGAGCAGTGCTTCAGTGCGGAATAGCGCGTCAGATTGCCACGCGAGCGGCGATTTGGGAACCGATGTCGCTGGTGCTGCCACTGACAGGCTCGTCGCACGCAGCGCGAACACGGTCGGCAGCAGCGGACTCACCGAGGAAATCGAGCATCAGCGCGGCCGACAACACGGCGGCCGTGGGGTTCGCCTTACCGGTGCCCACGATGTCGGGGGCGGAGCCGTGCACCGGCTCGAACATGCTGGGCCCAGTGCGAGCCGGGTTCAGGTTGGCGCTGCTGGCGAGGCCGATGCCGCCGCTGACAGCACCACCCAGATCGGTGAGGATGTCGCCGAACAGGTTGTCGGTGACGATGAGGTCGTAGCGCTGCGGATCCTGCACGAAGTAGATGCACGCGGCGTCGACGTGGTTGTAGGCAGTGGACACCTCCGGGTACTCGGCAGCAACGTCGTTGAAAGCCCGCTGCCACAGATCGCCGGCGAAGGTGAGCACGTTGGTCTTGTGCACCAGCGTGACGTGCTTGCGACGAACCATTGCGAGTTCGAACGCGTAACGGATGGCGCGCTCGGCGCCCATGCGGGTGTTCACCGACCCCTGCGTGGCCACCTCGTTGGGGGTGCCCTTGCGCAGCACGCCACCCTCGCCCACGTACGGGCCTTCGGTGTTCTCGCGGATGACCACGAAGTCGTGGGGCACAGTGCCACCCGGGGCGGTACCGATGAACGGACGCTGGTTCACGTAGAGGTCGAGCTCGAAGCGCATCTTCAACAGCAGGCCACGCTCGATGACGCCCGGGGGAACCTCGGGGGTACCCACGGCGCCCAGCAAGATGGCGTCGAAGCCACGCAACTGCTGGAGCACCTCGTCGCTGAGGATCTCGCCGTCGCGCAGGTAGCGGGCACCGCCGAGATCGAAATCGGTCGTGTCGAGTTGCACGCCTGAAGCGCGCACCACCTTGAGGGCTTCGGCCGTTACTTCCGGGCCGATGCCGTCGCCACCGATGACTGCAATGCGATGTGCCATAAGGGACAAACGGTATCGCCACCACAGATGACTCCTGCAAACGGTGCTCGCAGCTTCGATACACTCGACAGTTCTATGGCCAGCCATCACCTGTCTCGTGCCGCCTATGAGCGCCTCCAGGGAGAGTTCTACGACCTCACCACCCGCGGGCGTATCGAGGTGGCGAACAAGATCGAAACCGCTCGCCTCATGGGCGATCTCTCGGAGAACGGCGACTACCACGCTGCCAAGGACGAGCAGGGCCACATGGAAGGCCGCATCCGCCATCTCGAACATCTGCTGGAGAACTCCGAGATCATCGAGGGCAGCAACGACGGAGCCATCGCTGCCGGTTCGATCGTCAGCATCGTGTACGACGGCGACAGCGACGACGACGCCGAGCGTTACCTCGTCGGCCATCCCGAGGAGCGCACTGGCGACCTCGAAGTGATGAGCCCCAGCTCCCCTCTCGGTGCAGCATTGCTCGGCGCCACCGAAGGCAACACCGTGGAGTACCAGGCTCCGGGCGGCACGTTGAAAGTGCGAGTGCTCAAGGTGGAGTCCGCCTAGTGGCATCCGGGCGCGGCGCAGCCTCGCAGGCGCCGAAGTTGCCGCACGGCGCAGCGATGGAATTGCCCGGTCGCGGCACCACGTTCGTGCGCACCATGGACGGCCCCGCAGGTGCGCCCACCGTGCTGCTGCTGCATGGCTGGACCGCCACCGCCGACCTGAATTGGTTCACCTGCTACCACCCGCTCTCCGAGCACTACCGCGTGGTTGCGCTGGATCATCGCGGCCATGGTCGCGGCATCCGGTCGAAGAAGGTGTTTCGCCTCGAGGACTGCGCCGACGATGCAATGGCGGTGTGCGATGTGCTGGGCATCGAACGCGTCATTCCTATCGGCTACTCCATGGGCGGACCGGTCGCGCAACTGCTCTGGCGTCGGCACCAGGAGCGCGTGAAGTCCCTCGTGCTGTGTGCCACGGCGCCGTACTTCCTCACGTCACGCGAAGAGCGTCTGGGTTTCCTCGGCCTGTCCGGCATGGCTGCGCTCTCCCGGCTCACACCGGCCCAAGCTCGCACCTGGCTCACCGAGCAGTTCTACCTTCAGAGGAAGACCGAGAGCTGGGAGCCATGGGCCATCCAGGAGGCAGCGCTGCACGACTGGCGCACCGTGCTGCAAGCCGGCCGGGCAATTGGTCAGTTCAACTCGCGCGAATGGATCGATGAGATCGATGTTCCCACCTCCGTGGTCATCACGATGCGCGACCGTGTGGTTCCCGTTCGACGGCAGGTTCGGCTGTTCGAAGGCATCCATCGAGCCGAGGCATTTCGCGTCGATGGCGACCACGACACGGTTGCGGCGAACCCCGAGCGCTTCGTTCCCACCCTGCTCAGAGCCGTCCAGTCGGCCGTGGAGCGTGGATAGTCCGATTGGCCCATGGATTCCGACAGCACTGTTCGTTACCGTGAGGACCACAAGGTGAGTGAGGGACGACTGGTGCCGGCGGGCCCGGTTTGATACGGCGGTATTCCCCCACTTCATCGTGAAACCTTCGCCGGCGTGACGGGACGCCGGCGAGGGTTTCTTATCTCCGAGCTCGCTCGAGCGCGATGCCGACGCCGGTCCTACGCTGACCACATTGCTCGCCACTCGCTCCCCCGCTTCATCGGACTCGCAACGCTGCTCAGCGCTGCGGCCGCCGCGTTTGCTTGGCTCCGTCGCGAGCAGGTGCTGCATCTGCGCACCAGTCGAACCCAGCGCAACACCGATGTCGTGCAGCTCGGAGCTGCTGTCGGCCTGAACTACGCCGGAACTGCTGCGCGCAAGTTGTTCGCCTCGGCCGAACGCCGCGTGGAACTGGACCGTGAGCGCGAGTTGAAGACGGCTGAAGCAGTGGCCGAGCGACTCGGCAACATGAAGGGCGCATTGATGAAGCTCGGCCAGATGGCCAGCTACATCGACGAGAGCTTGCCTGCCCCGCTGCGCGAGGCACTGAGCCAGTTGCAGAGCAGCGCTCCACCGATGTCGGCGGAGCTAGCGGCCGAGGTGATCCGCAAGGACCTCGGCGCACTGCCCGAGGAGCTGTTCCTCGAGTGGGACCCCGAGCCCATCGCCGCAGCCAGCATCGGACAGGTGCACCGCGCCGTGGTCCTGGATCCCAGAACGGGCGAGGAACGCGCCGTTGCGGTGAAGGTGCAGTACCCCGGGGTCGCCGACGCCGTGGCCACCGACCTGAAGAACGCCGACCTGCTGGGTCTCATCCTGCAGCAGGGGTTCGGTGGCCTCGACCCTGCCGACATGGTGACCGAGGTGAAGGAACGTCTTACCGAGGAACTGGACTACCGCCTCGAGGCTGCCAACCAGCAACGCTTTGCCGACCACTACCGCGGCCACCCCTTCATCCACGTACCCGACGTGCTCCCCACGTTCAGCGGCGCGCATGTCATCACGAGCGAACTCGTCGACGGTTCCACCTGGCAGGAAATGATGACCTGGCCGCAGGAGGCCCGAGACCATGTGGGTGAAGTGCTGTTCCGGTTCGTTTTCCGCAGCCTCTACGGCATGCATGCCTTCAATGGCGACCCGCACCCCGGCAACTACCTGTTCCACCGCGACGGCAGGGTGACGTTCCTGGATTTCGGTCTCGTGAAGCACTTCACCGACAGCGAGATGACCACGTTCATCGGAATGGTGAAGGCGGCCGCCTACGACCACGACGACACCAAGTTTCGTCGCATACTCGAAGAGGCAGGGATGCTGCGCCCCGGCTGCCCTGCACCCGACGACGAGATCGGCGAGTACTTCAGCCAGTTCTACGAGAGCGTGCGCGACGACCGCGAGATGACCTGGAGCAGCGACTACTCCAGCAGCATCGTGCGCCACACGTTCGACCGCAGCAGCCCCATCGCCCAGTACGCCACCGTGCCCAAGACATTCGTGTTCATCCAGCGCATCAACCTCGGGCTGTATGCGCTGCTTGGCGAATTGCAGGCCACAGGGAACTACCGGCGCATCGCCGAAGAGCTGTGGCCGTTCGTGCAGGGGCCGCCGTCCACGCCGATGGCGGAGCGCGAACACGCCTGGCTGAGCGACCGATAGCGTCCCACCGATGCGTCGCCTCCTGGCTCTTGCCCTGCCCCTTCTCCTGCTGACGGCTGCGTGCAGCGATGGCACGGCAACCTCGTCCGGCGCCGACACCACGGTCGCCGGCAGCGACACCACCATTGCCAATGCAGCAACCACCACATCACCCGACAAGCCGAAGGTGGCAGTGCCCGCCACGATGCCGACGAAACTCGTGGTCACCGATCTCACCGTCGGCACCGGGCCGGCAGCAGCCACGGGCACCGAGGTCGTGCTGAACTATGTCGGTGTCCGCTCGGCAGATGGCACGGAGTTCGACAACAGCTACGACCGCGGAGAGCCATTCCAGGTGCTGCTCGGCGCGGGAAAGGTGATTCCCGGCTGGGAACAGGGCCTCGTGGGCGTGCAGGCCGGCGGACGCCGGCAGATGGACATCCCCGCCGAGCTCGCCTACGGCGACAAGGGCGCTGGTGATGTGATCAAGCCTGGCGACGCGCTGTCGTTCGTGGTCGATGTGATCGCGGTGCTGCCCGGCACCTCGAAAGCCGACGAGCCCGCCATCACGCTGGCGCCAGCGGCCAACATCGCCACCATCGCCAACAAGGATCTCGTCGTCGGCACGGGCGCCACGCCCACCAACGGCACGCAGTTCGCTGCCCAGATCATGCTGTTCCGCGCCGACACCGGCGAGCTACTCAACAGCACCTGGGGCTCGCCGCCGGTGCTGTTCAGCTTCACCAAGGACAGCAACACCTTTCCGGGCATCATCGCCACAGCGAAGGGCATGAAGGTGGGCGGCCGTCGTCAGTCGCAGGTGCCATACCAGTTGATGTTCGACGGCAAAGGCCAGAGCCAGATCAATCTTCCTGCCGCCATCGACGTGGTGCTTGTCATGGATCTCGTCGCCGTCTACTGACGCACCCCCACCACTCGAATTGCCACCACCCGCCGACGGCCTGCGAAGGCGCCCGGCCTCGTGGAGCTCGCTGCCAGCGGCACCCAAGCGTGCTCCACGGTGGCCGCTGCGTCGAAGTCGTACGCCGGACCGGACTCCGGGCAGGCGAGCACCGCGAACTCATCGGGGCCTTCGGTGATGAACACGGTGCGCACCGCACATGGGTCCAGCCGGTCGATGCCATCGGGGTCGATGATCTCCAAGCCATAGAGCTGCACGATGGACCGAGGCGGGGGCACGACCTCAACCCAACGCGCTTCCAACCAACGGGCGAGGCGCGGGGCAAGCGGAGTGGGCGATGATGATTCCTTCATGACCTCACTGGGCACAGCGAGATGCTCGGATCGGCAAGATCGGGTCAGCGAACGAGCGACGACGACAACCGAGCCGCCGCTGCTGCCACCTGTTGGCCGAACCGCTCTGCGGGCTGCAGGGTGAGCCGCTCGACGGGACCGCTGACGCTGATGGCCGCCACCACCTGGCCGCCGCGGTCGCGCACCGCGGCGCTGACGGAGGCAACGCCTGCCTCGCGTTCCTCCACGCTTTCGGCGAGGTCGGGTCCGTCGCTGCGGATGAGCACTTTGCCTGCCGAGCCCACCTCCAGCGGCAGACGAGCACCCACCGGCACGATCCACTGCAGCGCGTGCTGCGACTGCAGCGACACCACGCACCGACGAGCCTGATCCTCGAGCACATAGAGCTGCACGCTCTCGCCCGTCGTGTCGCGGAGATCGGTGAGCACCGGCGTGGCCAACTCCACCAGAGGAAACTCATCGGCGGCCGCGCGACCAAGGCGGATGAGTTCGAAGCCCAGGCAGAACCGGCCCTGGCTGTCGCGCCGCACCAGTTGGTGCGACTCCAACGCCACGGCCAAGCGGTGTGCCGTGGCGCGCGGCATCCGGGTGGCGCGCTGCAAGCCGGCAAGGTCGAGGGGGCCGACGCGCAGGGCGTCGAGAATGACGACCGATTTGTCGATCACCCCAACTCGTTGGCCGATTGCTGCGGTATCCCGTACACTGTCCATCTACGGGAATGCTATCTCAGAAAGTGAGACAGGATGTCTACCCCTTCCACCCTGGCGCAAAAAGTGTGGGACCGTCATGTGGTCCACTCCGGCACCGATGAACCCGACCTGCTGTACATCGACCTGCACCTCGTGCACGAGGTCACCAGCCCGCAGGCCTTCGACGGATTGCGGCTCACCGGTCGCGCCGTCCGTCGGCCCGACCTCACGGTGGCCACCGAAGACCACAACGTGCCAACGGCCGACATCGACCAGCCGATCGCCGACCCGATCTCCGCTCGCCAGGTGGAGGTGCTCCGCGAGAACACCGCCGAGTTCGGCATCGTGAACTTCCCCATGGGCAACCCCCTGCAGGGCATCGTGCACGTCATCGCCCCCGAGCAGGGCCGCACCCTGCCCGGTATGACGGTGGTGTGCGGCGACAGCCACACCGCCACCCACGGAGCCTTCGGCGCGCTGGCATTCGGCATCGGCACCAGCGAAGTGGAGCACGTGTTGGCCACGCAGACGCTGCCCCAGTCGCGACCGAAGTGGATGGCCGTCACGGTGGAGGGTGACGCACCAGCCGACGTGACCGCGAAGGACATCGTGCTCGCCATCATCGGCCGCATCGGCACCGGTGGCGGCATCGGCCATGTCATCGAATACCGCGGCTCGGCCATCCGAGCACTCTCGATGGAAGGCCGCATGACGCTCTGCAACATGAGCATCGAAGCCGGCGCCAAGGCCGGTCTCGTGGCGCCCGACGACACCACGTTCGAGTACCTGAAGGGCCGGGCCAACGCCCCCAAGGCCGAGCATTGGGACGCTGCCGTTGCCGACTGGCGCAGCCTCGTCACCGACGACGGCGCCGTGTTCGACAAGGAAGTCGTCATCGACGCCACCGCGCTGCGCCCTCAGGTGAGCTGGGGCACCAACCCCGGTCAGGTCATCAGCATCGACGACGTCGTTCCTTCGCCGGACCAGTTCGACGACCCCACTGCGAAGGACACGGTCGCCCGTGCGCTGGAGTACATGGGCATCGCCGGCGGAACCCCCATCCGCGACATCAAGGTCGACACGGTGTTCATCGGGTCGTGCACCAACAGCCGCATCGAAGATCTTCGTGCGGCCGCAGCGGTGATGAAGGGCCGCACGGTCACCGTGCCGCGAGTGATGGTGGTGCCCGGCAGCCACGCCGTGAAGGCGCAGGCCATCGCTGAGGGTCTGCCGGAGATCTTCCGGGCCGCCGGCGCCGACTGGCGCGAGCCGGGCTGCAGCATGTGCCTCGCCATGAACCCCGACAAGCTCGCTCCCGGCGAGCGCGCCGCCAGCACCAGCAACCGCAACTTCGAAGGCCGCCAAGGCCGCGGCGGTCGCACCCACCTGGTTTCCCCTGCCGTTGCCGCTGCCACCGCGGTGGCCGGCCACTTCGCCACCCCGGAGGATTTGTGACATGAAGGTCGTACAGATCATCCAAGGTCGCGGTGTGCCGCTGAAGCGCAGCGATGTGGACACCGACCAGATCATTCCCGCCGAGTGGCTCAAGCGCGTCGAGCGCACGGGGTTCGAGAAGGGCCTGTTCTCCACCTGGCGCGACGACCGCAACTTTGTACTCAACGACGAGCGCTACACCGGTGCCAGCGTGCTGGTGGCCGGCCCATCGTTCGGCGTGGGCTCGTCGCGCGAGCACGCCGTGTGGGCGATCCAGCAGGGCGGCTTCGATGCCGTCATCGCACCCAGCTTCAGCGACATCTTCCGCAACAACTGCACCAAGAACGGTCTGGTGCCGGTCGTCGTGCCGGAGGACGTCGTGAAGAAGATCTGGGACGCCATCGAGGCCGACCACAACGTGGAGATCACCATCGACGTAGAGCGCCTCACGGTCGAGGTGCCTGCCGCAGGCATCAGTGCGTCATTCCCCATGGATCCGCAGACGCAGCACCGTTTCATCAACGGCCTCGACGACATCGGTATCACGCTCTCGCATGCCGCCGACATCGACAGCTACGAGAAGGCCCGCCCCGCCTGGCTTCACTGAGCGCGAGACTGCGCTCATGATCATCGATCGTGAGCTCGTGGTGCGCGTGGAGCACACCGCAGCTCGCCTCACCGCCTTGGAAGTGGACTCCCTCGCGGCCACCACCCCATCATCCGGCGCGCACTGGCAACCGCTGGATGGTGGTGTGGCAGCAGCGATGGGACCGGGGCGTTACGTGAACCGTGCGGTGGGCGCGGTGTTCGGCGATGCCGAACCGGCGGCACTGCTCGATGCAATGGAGGCGTTCTACGAGGAAGCCGGGCTACCGGCGTCGCTCGAGGTGAGCCCCTGGGCTTCGCAGCCACTGGTGGCGGCGTTGAGCGAACGCGGCTACGTCGTGGAATGGTTCCGTAACGTCTACGCCCACTCGCTTCGGTCGCTGCCGCCGCGTGGCCGGTTGGAGATCGAGGAAGTCGGCGACGAACTGGAAGCCGACTGGGCCGCCATCCTGGGCGCGGGAGCCGCACCGGGCAGCGCCGAGCGACGCATCTCCGACGAGTTCCGCGCCGCCGCTCATCGCATCACCGGTGCTCTGAACCTGGTGGCGATGCTCGACGGTAAAGCCATCGGCACCGGGTCGCTCACGCCGGTCAGCACGGTGGCGTGGCTGGGTGGCGCAGCCACGTTGCCCGAGGCCCGCGGCCGCGGCGCACAGCACGCCCTGCTGGTGGAACGACTCCATCGCGCGCGACGCATGGGGTGCACCCTCGCCGCCGCCACCGCCGTGCCCGACGGCGTGTCGGCACGCAACCTCACCCGGGTGGGTTTCCAGCTCCTCTACACCCAAGCCGTGATGACCCTCCCCGCGGCGTGAGGCAGCGGGGTCGTCCCGAAGCCAGACAAGGTGACGGCCACAGGAACCGCACACATCGCGATTCCACCAACCAGTAATCGCTTCATCGAGCGTGAACTGCCTCCCTGGGCTGGCCCGTCACCTCGCGCTGCTCAACATGCCGCGAATCGTGCCCGAGGTGGCGCTGGAGGCAAGAGCCTTCGGTCGGCGTCGGGCTTCGATGTAACTGCCGTCGGGTTCGGTTGGCGGAAACCCTGTCACACCCCTCATTCATGATGTGGCCCATGGATCTCGGGCGCCTGCGGGCCATCATCAACGACACGGCGTTGATCGATCTCGCCACGTGCCGTACCGAACTGGATCACCTTCGCATCGCTCGAGCCGCGCTCGACACGCGTGAGCTCGAGGTGATGAGGCGGTTGGACGAGATCGCCGATGTCCAGCCATCGGTGTTTCCCGACGACGAGCTGGCCAAAGCCGCCAAGACGAACCTCGGCAAGTCGGCCAAGGTCCGCAAACGGAAGAAGGCCTGCGACGACATCCCCGAACTCGCCGACGCGCTCGCCAACGGCGACACCACCGGAGAACGGGTCGACACCTTTGCCAACGCCACCGCCGGTCTGAAGCCGGAGGAGTTGGAGAAAGTTGCCGAACACGGCGCAGCGATCGCCGCAGCCGCTGCGCACAGCACCGAGCGGCAGTACCGGGAACTGCTCGAGCGGCTCGTCGGCCGAGCGCGTGGCGACGATGGCCTCGACACACTCGCCCGGCAACGGCGAGCCACCGGGTTCAGATGGTGGACCAACCAGCACGACGGCATGTGGCAGTGCGCCGGCAAGTTCGACCCCGTCCGCGGCACCGAACTGGAGGGCCGCATCCGCAACGCCCTCGAAGCCCTGTTCCACGGCTCAGCCGGCAGCGTCCCCGACGACTGTCCCACCGATCCACACGAACGGCACGACCACCTTGCCGCCTTGGCCCTGCTCGCCCTGTCCGAAGGGAAGGGCACCTCAGGACTGCCCGACGTCACCGTGTTGATCGACGAGAAGACGCTGGTCGATGGGTGCCGCCACGAGCACTCCATCGTCGACACCGGCCTCGGTCGCTTCGCGCTGCCCATCGAGACCATCCGACGCTGGGCCTGCCTCGGCAGCATCAACCCCGTGGTGGTCGGCGCCGACGGTGTACGACTGTTCCTCGGTCGCGAGACCCGGCTCGCCAACCGAGCCCAGCGTCGTGCGCTCCGCGTGCTCTACCGCACCTGCGCACTGTGTGACGTGCCGTTCGAACACACCCAGGCACACCACGTGTCGTGGTACGGGTTCCAACAGGGCCTCACCGACATCGACAATCTGCTGCCGCTCTGCAACCGGCATCACCACTTGGCGCACGAAGGCGGCTGGCAGCTCATTCTCGAACCCGACCGCACGCTCACGGTCATCCGACCAGGCGGGCACATCACCACGCACGGCCCTCCCACTGCCCGCGCCGCCTGAGACGGCGGCGGCAAGCGACAGTGTGGTCAGTCGTCTTCGAACTGCGAGAGCCGCTTCAGCTTGGGGTTGTTGCTGAAGACCTCGATGGGCGGCGTGGGATCGAGCCGCATCGCACGCTGCAGGATTCGCACCTGCGTGTGCTGGTTGTACTCGGCCAACGTGATGGCCCAACCGTCGCGGCCCGCACGAGCGGTACGACCACTGCGGTGCAGGTAATCCTTCACATCGCCGGCAGGTTCGTAGTGGATGACCGCGCCGATGTCGTCGATGTCGATACCGCGGGCCGCCACATCGGTGGCTACCAGCACGCTGAGCTGACCATCGGTGAACCGCTTGAGCGCACGCTCGCGAGCCGCCTGCGCAAGATCGCCATGGATGGCAGCGGCGCGCACGCCGATCTCTTGGAGGTTGCTCTCCACGCGATCGCAGGTGCGCTTCGTCTGGCAGAACACGATGGTCTTGTCCATCGACGACGCGATGGATGCAACGACGCGATCCTTGTCCATGTGGTGCACCGCCAGCCACAGGTGGTGCATGGTGCCCACAGTGTCGGTGGCGGCGTCGATGGCCACTTCCTCGGGGTCCTTCATGTAGCGGGCCACCAGGTGACCCACGTCGCCATCGAGGGTGGCGCTGAACAGCATGGTCTGGTGCGGCGCAGTGATCTTGCGCATGATCCACTCGACCTGCGGGGTGAAACCGTCGTCGGCCATGCGGTCGGCCTCGTCGAGCACGAGGATCTCGACGGCATCGAGCTGCAGTTCGTCTTCCTTCAACAGGTCGATGAGGCGCAGCGGTGTAGCCACCACGACATCGACACCGATTTCGAGCGCATCGATCTGCTGCTGACGCGATGCGCCGCCGTAGACAGCCAGCACGGTGCGGCCGCAGGCGATGGCCACCGGTGCCAGCACCTCGGCCACCTGCAGTGCGAGTTCACGAGTGGGAACCAGCACCAGCGCAGCGGGCCGACGGGGCTCGCCCACCTTGGTGAGGCGCGCCAGCAGCGGCACGCCGAACGCAAGCGTCTTGCCGGAGCCGGTCTTGGCGCGGCCGCATACGTCGCGGCCGGTGAGGGCCACCGGAATGGCCTTGGTCTGGATGGCGAAGGGGGCAGAGAAGCCGGCCGCCGCCAACCCCATGTCGACCTCGGTGGGCACACCGAGCTCGATGAAGCCGGTGGGCACGTAATCCGCAGGATCGAACGTGAAGACGGGTTGGGCGGGGGTGCGATGTTCGGCGGGCTTCGACGAACGCTGCCGGGGGCCGCGGCCACGCGGCGGGCGAGAATGATCAGACATGTCGCAACCCAGGGTACCGCCCGTCCCCTTGTGAATCCGCGATGCGGAATCGGCAATGATGTGGCGATGAAGGTCGCTCTCACCGTCAACGATTTCCTGCGTCGCGCCGAAGAGGTGTACCCGCACCGAATTGCCGTTGCCGACGAGCCCGAGCAGCCTGCCGACAGCTGGGGCGAGTTCACCTACGGCGACATGGCGGCACGGGCCCGGGCATGGGCCGCATGGCTGGATCGCAAGGGCATTCGCACGGGCGAGCGCGTGGCCATCGTGAGCCACAACTCGGCCCGCTTGCTCACGGCCCTGTTCGGTGTCAGCGGGTCGGGGCGCGTGCTCGTGCCCATCAACTTCCGCCTGGTGGCCGAAGAGGTGAAGTACATCGTCAGCCACTGCGGCGCCCGTGCGCTCTTCATCGACCCCGAGCTCGAAGAGGCCATGGCCGACGTGGAGTGCGAGCACAAGTTCATCATCGGCCGCGACACCGACCCCGACCTCGAGCACCTGCCGCCCACCCCGTGGGAGTACGACGAGGACACCACCGCCACCATCAACTACACCAGCGGCACCACGGCCCGACCGAAGGGCGTGCAACTCACCCATCGGAATATCTGGCTGAACGCCACCACGTTCGGGTGGCAGTTGGGCATCAACGACCGCGACGTGTACCTGCACACGCTGCCGCAGTTCCACTGCAATGGGTGGGGCGTGCTCTACGCCGTCACCGGCATGGGTGCCCAGCACATCATTCTGCGCAAAGTGGACGGCGCCGAGATCCTGCGCCGGGTACAGCAGCACGGCGTCACTGTGATGTGTGCCGCCCCGGCGGTGGCCAACGCCATCCTCGATGCAGCCGCCACGTGGGAAGGCCCCATCCCCGGCCGCGACCGCGTGCGCATCGTGTGTGCCGGCGCACCGCCGCCCACCAAGACCATCGAGCGCATCGAAACCGAACTCGGCTGGGAGTTCATCCAGATCTACGGACTCACCGAGACCACACCGCTGCTCACCATGAACCGCAGCCGCGCCGAGTACGACCACCTCTCGCCCGCCGACAGGGCGGCGAAACTCAGCCGAGCTGGCGCACCTGCGCTGGGCGTACAGATGCGCATCAGCCCCGATGGTGAAGTGCTGGCCCGCGGCAACCACGTCATGGCCGGCTACTGGGAACAGCCCGAGGCCACCGCCGACGCCATCCGCTCCGCCCGCGACGACCAGGGCGGCCCCGAGTGGTTCCACACGGGCGACGGCGGCGGCATCGACGATGAGTGGTACGTCACCATCAGCGACCGCAAGAAGGACGTCATCATCACCGGCGGCGAGAACGTGAGCTCGATCGAGGTCGAGGACGCGCTCTTCAGCCACCCCGAGGTCTCGGAGGTCGCTGTCATCGGTGTTCCCGACGAGAAGTGGGGCGAGTTGGTGCTGGCCCTGGTGGTGGTCGCCCCAGGCTCAGCCCTCACCGAGGCCGACCTGATCGCCTACACCAAGACCAAGCTCGCCGGTTACAAGTGCCCCAAGCGCATCGAGTTCCGCGACGCACTCGCACGCACCGCCACGGGCAAGCTACAAAAGTTCAAGTTGCGCGAGCCCTACTGGGAAGGCCTCGATCGCAAAGTGAACTAAGCGATCAGGGCGAACTCAGTGATCAGGGCGCCATGGCGCCGGTGACCTCGCGATAGAACTCGCTGTCGGCACGCAACCGCTCTGGTGCGTCGAACGCCACCACCCTGCCGTCCTGCACCACCATCAGGCGGTCGCAGATGTCGAGCGTGCTCATGCGATGGGCGATGATCACCACGGTCATCCGCTCACCCAACTCAGCGAGCGTCTCGCGCACCACCACCTCCGAGCGACCATCCAGGGAGCTGGTGGGCTCGTCGAGCACCAGCAATTGCGGATCCTCCACCAATGCCCGGGCGATGCACACTCGCTGCTGCTGGCCGCCACTGAGGTTGCCGCCGGCCTCGCCCACCTCGCGGTCGTATCCTCCGGGCATCGCCACCACATCGTCGTGGAGATGAGCAAGACGCGCTGCGCGTTCCACGGCCTCGTCGGTGACGCCAGGACGCATGAACCGGATGTTGTCGGCGATCGATCCACGTATGAGCCGAGGTTGCTGCGGCACGAACGTGACGTGTCGCACCCAATCGGCGCGGCGGTATGCCTGCACGGGCTGGCCGTTGGCCAGCACCGAACCGATCGTGGGCGAACGCAAGCCGAGCAACAGCTGCACCAGGGTGGTCTTGCCGCTTCCCGACGGGCCGATGATGCCGACGACCTCGCCCGGCCGGATGGCGAAATCCACCCCTTCCAGCACCGGCGTGCCCGGCGTGTACTCGAAGGCGACGCCTCGAAACTCCAGCTCACCCAGCTGCTCTAGGGGAACGCCGTCGTCCACCACGGCTGCCTCGCGGTAGCCACGGATCTCGTCTTCCAATTCGTTCACGTATGGCCCGGCCGTGGTGACCGCCGCCCACGACACCTGCAGTTGCTGGCCATAGGCGAGCGACCGCAGCATCACCAGCATCACGGCACCCAGCGAGGCGATGTTCGCCGTGTCGCTCCACGACGCCATGGCAAGCGCGCCGATCAGCGCAGCAAACGCGAGCGTGGTGTACAGATGCGGCACTAGCCCACGCAACGAAGTGAGGCCACGGCTGCGCTCGCCGTTGTCGGCGATGAGGCCGCGCATGCGCGCCTCGACCTCGTGCTGTACACCGAACACCTGAAGCTCCAACCCCAGGTTGGCCATCTCACCGAGGCCGGTGGCGAACTCCATGCCCGTCGCGGCGGTCTCTTCTGATCGGCGCTGCAGGCGCGCCCTCACCGGACGCAGGGCCATACCGAGCACCGCGACCGCACCAATGACCACCAGTGCTCCGACCGGGCTCACGGCAATGGCCAATGCCAGCATCGCCAACAGGCTGAAGGCAGAGGTGAGTGCGCTCGCAAAGCTGGCCACCACCTGCGAACCCGACGTGGCATAGGCGGTCATCAGCTCCTGCAGCCGGCCGACTCGGTCGCGTTGCTGCCGGTCCCACGACGCTCCAAGAAACGCCGATGCCAGTTGCTGGCGCAGATCCGATGCCACTCGCACACTCATGTCGGCAGCGATCCGGTTTGCCACCCAGGCGAGAACGAAACGCAACACCACCAAGCCGGCTGCTACCCACAGGCCGGTGCCGACCGATGTGGTGCGGTCCATCATGATCGCCGCCTGGTCTTCGTCGGCAGTGACTGCCAACGCAAGGCGGGTGACCACCACGAGGAATGCTGCCTCCGCCAACCCTCCCAAGGTGGATGCAACGGCCATGGTGATGGTGGCCGAGCGGTGGCCTCGAAGGAGCGATCGAATGTTCATGGAACGACGACAAGATAGCCCCATCACCGCGCTGGCCGCTGACCCGTCACTGATGGACCAGTCGGTCAGACTGACCGGTTGATCAGTCCCACTATCAGTTGCAACAGTGAGTAGCAATCGGTTGGAGGTGATCGTTATGGTCCCTCTCGCTCACTCCATCAGCGTCGAAAGGGGCGGCAATGAACAACTACACGGAGACCACCACCTTCAGCTCGCAGCAGGGCCGTAAGGGCATTTCCTACGACTGGCAGACGATGTACGCGGCTGCCGAAGCCGCCACGCTGGACAGCCAGCTTGCGGCGCTCACGCCTGCACACGCTGAATGAGTCGAGCGCCCGCACGGGTGCTCCCCAGCCAGGTGTACGACCGAATGCGGCGGCGTTCGACGACGGCCACAGAGATTGCTGCACACGGCGGCAATCAAGCCGATCTCGTGGATGCGGCAACTCCTCGATCTTGATACGTTCCACCCGTGGATGATGGGCTGATGGACGATCCGAGCATCCTGCGGGAGATCCTCGGGCAGATTGGCCTGACGTCCACCCGGGCGATCGCCGCGGTCAAGCCCGTCTTCGTCGACGGTGTCTTCGTCGACGGCACGGTGCTGTGGATCACCGACAAGGTCCTGGAGTTTAATCCCCGAGCAGTTCCAGGCATCTCGCTGCTGGAACTGTGGGGCGACCGCTGGGCCACCCACCCCACCACGATCACGGCGAACCTTGCGCTCCAACAACCGGGCGTGCCGCTTCGCCAGCCAACTGTCACGAGGGAGGTCAACGGGCGGGATCGCACGTTCGGTGGCACGGTCACCATCACCGAGTCGTTGCTGATCGTCGAGTACGAGGACCTCACCGACATCGTCACCAGGGAGCAGGCCGCAGAGGCCTCCGAGCACAACTTCCGCGATCTTCTCGACGGACTCGACGCCGGCGTGGTGCTACTTCGGCCGATTCTCGATGCCGACGGCTCGTTCAGCGACGCCGAGATCACCTGGACCAATGTTGCGTCGAGACGGATGTGGCTGAACCAGGAGGGGCTCAAGGTGGGCACACGCGTTGCGCCCGTGTACTACGACCTCGACGACTGGCTGCTGGCGGCCCGCAGCGCGTGGAACGGGCAGCCGACAGTGCGCATGCTCACGGTGGACCCGTCGGTGGCGCCGTGGACATCGGCCACCGAAATGCTCCGGCGGGTGGGCGACACCCTGGTGGAACTCACCATCGACCGCACCCAAGACAAGGTGCTGCTCGACAGCCTCGCTGAAGCCGACTATCGATTCGCCTCGCTGATCGACGACCTGCCGCTCACGGTGCTGGTAGCGCAAAATGGTGAGGACCACCTGGAATTCGTCAGCCCGAATGCTGCCTCCTTGATGGGCCGGTCGCTGCATGAGTTGCGCAGCTTCAGCACATGGGTCGCGAGCGTGCACCCCGACGAGGCAGCCGCTGCCAGGGTGATCACCAGGAACGTCACGCAGAAGGGCCACCACGAAGGAACGCTGCGCCTCCTACGCGCCGACGGCTCGGACTTTGTTGCGTCACTGCGGCTCGCCCGTCGCATCAGTCCCACCGGGAGGGAGGGGTACATCGGCATCATCGCCGACATCAGCGACCAGCAGCGATTGATCGACCGTCTCGCCTCCGGCGAGCGACTGGAGACCCTCGGCCGCACCGCTGGCTCGATCGCTCACGACTTCAACAACCTGCTGATGATCGTGTCGGGCAACATCGAGCGCGCCAGGGGCCAGGTCGGCGAGAGCATTGCACTCGACACGGCTCAGGTGGCATCGCAACGCGCTGCCGAACTGGCCAGCAGCCTGCTGTCGTTCGCTCGCGGTCGCCAGGGTTCTCCGAGACGCCTTCAGATCGACCAGTTCCTCCGCAACTTCGAGCCGATCCTCCACGGAGTCACTCACCCGCGCGCGGCACTCGATCGCGAGTACGCCGACCAGCAACTCGTAGTGGTGGCCGATGAATCACACCTGCAACAGATCGTGCTGAACCTGGTGACGAACGCCCGAGACGCTTCACCGGCGGGTGGCACCGTGCGCGTCGCCGCCCGACTCGCGGATCGGGCCTACTGCCACCTCCTGGATCAGCCACCACGAGCGCCCCACGTGGCCATCAGCGTGAGCGACGAGGGTGAAGGCGTGCCACCACACATCGCCAGCCGAATCTGGGAGCCCTTCTTCAGCGGGCGAGAACTCACCGATCGTTCCGGAACCGGCCTCGGCCTGTCCACGGTGCACGGTCTGGCACACCAGTACGGCGGACACGTGCAACTGGAGACCGTGCCCGGCAAGGGAACCACCTTCACCGTCTACCTCCCGCTGGCGATAACCGAGTGAATAGGCTGGGCCCACTCATGGTCGCCCGCCCTCTCGTCGACGAAAGCATCAGCATTATCAGGGAAGCCGCTGCACAGTTCGAGCGGCCGGCCCTGCTGTTCAGCGGTGGCAAGGACTCCGTGGTGATGCTGCACCTCGCACTCGCTGCGTTCCGACCGGCACCGCTCCCGTTCCCCATCATGCACGTGGACACCGGCCACAACTTCCCTGAGGTCATCGAGTTTCGCGACCGGATGGTGGAGCAGTTCAACGTGCAGTTGCTCGTCGCGTCCGTACAGGCGTCCATCGACAGCGGACGTGTGGCCGATGTGCAGGGACCGCGCTCCAGCCGAAACGTGCTGCAGACGGTGACGCTGCTGGACGCCATCACCGAGCACCGGTTCGACGCCGTCTTCGGTGGCGCTCGCCGCGATGAGGAACGAGCAAGAGCCAAGGAACGTGTGTTCAGCCACCGCGACGAGTTCGGGCAGTGGGACCCGAAGCAGCAACGGCCCGAGCTCTGGGGGCTCTACAACGGACGCCATCGCATGAACGAGCACTTTCGTGTGTTCCCTCTGAGCAACTGGACCGAACTCGACATCTGGGAGTTCATCCGCGAACAACGCATCGAACTGCCGTCCATCTACTTCGCGCACCGTCGGGAAGTGTTCCGCCGCGACGGCATGCTGATGGCAGCCACGCCATTCGTGGAGCGCCTGCCGAACGAAGAGCCGTTCGACACCACCGTGCGCTTCCGTACCGTGGGCGACGCCTCGTGCACTGCCGCCATCGAATCCACCGCTTCCAACTACGACGAGGTCGTCGCCGAGACGGCGACGGCCCGCGTGACCGAGCGAGGTGCCACCCGCGCCGACGATCGCATCAGCGAGGCCGGCATGGAAGACCGCAAGCGCCAGGGTTACTTCTGATGGTCACCACCACGTTGAAGTTCGCCACCGTCGGATCAGTCGACGATGGCAAGAGCACACTCATCGGCCGCTTGCTGCTCGACAGCAAGGCCATCTTCGACGATCAGTTGGAACACATCACCGCGGTGAGTCGGCGACGCGGCGACGACGTGGCCGACCTCGCGCTGCTCACTGACGGTCTACGAGCCGAACGCGAGCAGGGCATCACGATCGACGTTGCTTATCGATACTTCGCCACACCTCGTCGCAGCTTCGTGATCGCCGACTGCCCCGGGCACATTCAGTACACGCGCAACATGGTCACCGGTGCATCGAATGTGGACCTGGCGATCGTGATGGTCGATGCCCGGCATGGTGTGGTGGAGCAGACGCGTCGCCACACCCTGCTCGTGTCGCTGCTCGGCGTGCCGCACTTGGTGATCTGCGTGAACAAGATGGACCTGGTGGGCAACCACGAAGCTGCCTTAAAGGCAGTCATCGACCAGTTCACCGAGTTCGCCGCCAAGCTCGAACTCCGCGATGTCACGTTCATCCCCATCAGCGCACTGAACGGCGACAACGTGGTCGATCGCAGTCCGAACATGCCGTGGTATCAGGGCACGTCGCTGCTGCGCCATCTCGAAACGGTGTACACCGCCAGCGATCACAACCTGATCGACACCCGATTCCCGGTGCAGTACGTCATCCGACCGCGAACCACCGAGCACCACGATTTCCGCGGATATGCCGGCACCATGGCTGGCGGCTCGCTGCGCGTGGGCGACGACGTGGTGGTATTGCCGAGCGGTCTGCCCACCACCATCGCGGCAATCGACGGGTTCGACGGCCCCTGCTCCGAGGCGCGATCAGGCGACGCGGTGGTGGTACGCCTCTCAGACCACGTCGACGTCTCACGTGGCGACATGCTGGTGCGACCCAACAATCACCCGGTGGTCACCCAGGACCTCGATGCGATGGTCTGTTGGATGGACGACCGGGCCACGCTGCGACCCAGAGCGATGTACACCCTCCAGCACACCACCCGCACCGTGAGGGCCGTGGTCACCGACCTCCGCTATGAACTCGACATCAGCACACTGCACCGCAACACCGAGGCCACGGAACTGGGCCTCAACGCCATCGGCCGCATCGCTCTCCACACCACGGCGCCGCTGTTCATCGACGACTACCACCGCAATCGCACCACCGGCGGGTTCATTCTCATCGACGAGCACACGAACGCCACCGTGGCAGCCGGCATGATCGCCGAGCGTGGACGATGAGCACCGCGACCACGGTGTGGATCACCGGTCTCTCGGGATCGGGGAAGACGACGCTGGCGGGGGAACTCGTGCGACTCATCGAGACCGACGGCGCAAGCGCCTGCATCCTCGATGGCGACGATCTTCGTAAGGGACTGAACTCCGACTTGGGCTTCAGCCGTGAGGATCGCGCAGAGAACG
The DNA here is from genome assembly GCA_903919455.1 of uncultured Acidimicrobiaceae bacterium. Classification (GTDB taxonomy): domain Bacteria; phylum Actinomycetota; class Acidimicrobiia; order Acidimicrobiales; family Ilumatobacteraceae; genus UBA668. The sequence goes on from CAIXIJ010000063.1 coordinate 25,627, forward strand.
TGCGGCGCGTCGGCGAAGTGGCCATTCTGCTCGCTCGACTGGGCAACGTGGTGGTGGTGCCGGTCATCAGCCCCTACTGCGCCGATCGAGACCTGGTGCGCGCACGCCATCTCGATGCAGGCGTCCGCTTCATCGAGGTACACCTCGATGTTCCCTTGGAGATCTGCGAGCAACGCGATCCGAAGGGCCTCTACGCCAAGGTCCGCGCCGGCCAGATCGCTCACTTCACCGGTGTCGACGACCCTTACGAAGCGCCCACTACACCGGAACTGCGACTCAGCCCTGGAGCTGCCGCGGCACAGGACGCGCAGACCCTCCTGGCACTCTTGCGTTGACATTCGCCGTCGTTCTCGGCAGACTTGCGGGGATGACTCGCTCCAGCGGCCTCCTGCTTCTTATGTAGGGCAAGCGCCGCATACCCCGCGCTTGCCCACAGCCCCAGCCGAAACGGCCGGGGCTTCTTGCTTTTTCCGGCCCACTCCCCGCACCAGACTCCGACGCGAAAGAAACGAACCGAGATGCCTCCCCAGCCCGTCACCCCGAAGAAGATGCCGTTCGAGAAGTACCAACGCGTCCTACCGGTGGTACTCCACGACCGCACCTGGCCTGACCGCGTGGTCGAGAAGGCACCGACGTGGTGCAGCGTGGACCTGCGCGACGGCAATCAGGCACTGATCGATCCCATGGACCCGCAGCGCAAGCGCCGGATGTTCGATGCGCTCGTGAAGATGGGGTTCAAGGAGATCGAGGTCGGCTTCCCCTCGGCGAGCCAACCCGACTTCGACTTCGTGCGGCAGTTGATCGAAGAGGATCTGATCCCCGACGATGTCACCATCCAGGTGCTGGTGCAGTGCCGCCAGGAACTGATCGAGCGGACCTACGAGTGCCTACAGGGCGCACCCCGTGCCATCGTGCACTTCTACAACTCCACCAACCCGCTGCAACGAGAAGTGGTGTTCGGTCTGGATCAGCAGGGCATCATCGACATCGCCGTGAACGGTGCCCGCCTGTGCAAGAAGCTCGAATCCACACTGCCGGCTACCGACATTCGCTACGAGTACTCCCCCGAGAGCTTCACGCTCACCGAGCCGGAGTACGCCATCGAGATCTGCCAAGCCGTGATGGATGTGATCGAACCCACGCCGGAGCGGCCGATCATCCTCAACCTGCCCGCCACGGTGGAGTGCTACACACCCAACGTGTACGGCGACGTGATCGAATGGTTCGGTCGTCACATCCGCGATCGCGACAGCGTGGTCATCAGCCTGCACCCGCACAACGACCGGGGCACCGGCACTGCGGCTGCCGAGATGGGCATGCTGGCGGGCGCCGACCGCGTGGAAGGCACCCTGTTCGGCAACGGTGAACGCACCGGCAACGTCGATGTGGTGAACCTCGCCATCAACCTCTTCGTGAACGGCGTCGACCCGGAACTGGACATCACCGACATCGATGCCCTGCGCCGGGTTGCGGAGTACTGCAACCGGCTCCCGGTTCATCCGCGTCACCCGTGGGTGGGCGACCTTGTGTACACCGCGTTCAGCGGCAGCCATCAGGACGCCATCAAGAAGGGCTTCGAGGCCTTGAACAAGGCGGCCGAAGCCAACGGAGGCGAGTACCCGGTGTGGGGTGTGCCGTACCTACCGCTCGACCCCAAGCACCTCGGCCGTAGTTACGAGGCCGTCATCCGCGTGAACAGCCAGAGCGGCAAGGGCGGCGTGGCCTACGTGATGAAGTCGGAGCACGGCTTCGACCTACCGCGCCGTCTGCAGATCGAGTTCTCCAAGACCATCCAGCACATCACCGAGGACACGGGCACCGAAATCAGTCCGCTCATCATGTGGACGGCGTTTCAGGACGAGTACCTGCCCGAGGCGCCACGCTTCACGCTCACCAGCCACGAATTGCGCAGCGACAGCACCACCGGCACTACCTCCATCACGGCGCAGCTGGTGGCCGAGGGCCAACCGGTCACCGTGGTGGGCGAAGGCAACGGCCCCATCGACGCGTTCGTGCACGCGCTGCGCGCCGGTCTCGGCAGCACCATCGACGTGCTCGACTACGCCGAGCACGCGATGGGTCAGGGCTCTCAGGCAACCGCCGTTGCCTACGTGGAGACCAGCGTCGCTGGCGGTGCGGTGAAGTGGGGTGTGGGCTCCGACCCCAGCACCATCGCGGCGGCACTGCGTGCAGTCCTGAACGCCCACGAACGTCACCACGGCTGAGCAGCGCGACTAGCGTCTGCACCGAGCCGCATCCATCCATGAGCCAGGAGAACGACCAATGAAGGTGACTGTCGACTACGACGTCTGCGCAAGCACCGGGGCCTGCATGCAGGTGTGCCCGGAGGTCTTCGAGGTACGCAAGGACGGTTACCTCTACGTGCTGCAGGAAACGCCGGGCGAGGAACTGCGCGACAAGGTGCAGACGGCGGCCGACATGTGCCCCACCGCTGCCATCACCATCGAGGGCTGAACAGCTCGCGGCACAGCGCTGGACACACGCACCCAGAAGGCGTGTTGCCAATATCTTGAAGGTCGCCCGATGTGGCCGCTGAGCAGGGATTTCACTGGTCTTACGCCACCCTCTAGTACCCCAACGACGTTGACGTTCTGTGAGGGTCGACCGTATATTGCAGTCGTCCTCGAGCAACCCCGCTCGAGGGCCAACGGCGGGTTCCAGACTCACTCGGAAAAATGGTCGGCGGACCATCGAGTGGCACCTGGAAGCCCTAACCCTCTGGGAAGGGACATCAACATGAACAAGGTCATCAACCGCGTACTGCTCGCCTCGGCGGCACTCGCCTCATTCCTCCCGATCGCGTCGAACGACGTCGCGTCGGCTGCCGCAGGCGATGTCGAGGTTGCACTGTCGTGCACGAACGCAGCAACCGGCCAGGGCACCAACCTCTCGGGCCTGCTGCGCCTCTCGGCCCGCGCCGCCAAGAACACCACCAGCGTCACCGTGGTGTTGTCGAGCCCCGGCGACACCTACCCAGTGAGCGTGCTCGTGAGCAAGAACGGCGTGCAGATCCTCAACCGTGCGGTCACGACCCGCCTTGCTGGCACGGCCAGCGCGGCGATCACCACCTCGGGCACGACCGCAACGTACGACGTGGTCGTCCGTCACCGCGACTTCGCCAAGGGCGGCAACAAGGCCCTGGAGTGCACCGGCACCGCGACGACCACCGGCGGCCGCTGATCACTGAGGATCGCTGATCCACCTTCAACCCCTCATCGATCGACCACATTCTTCTCCGGTAGAACTCTGTCGGACACTGTGAACTGATCATCGGTGAAAGCGAATTCCGGGGCCACCGCCGCATCGTTCGGCGGTGGCCCCTTCGCGTTGTGTCTGCCTCCAGGGACGCAGAGACCGGGGAGCCGCAGGGTTTCTGCGAATGAACTCCTGAGGGCTTCCGACAGCGTCGACGAGCGCGATCACTGACTGCCGTGCGGAAGCCCACCGACCCTCGCCCTCCCACCCGGGCGACGAAGCGATCCCTGTGACAAATCTTTACTGTTCCTTGGGTTGAGGACATAGGTCGTAGGACCGATCTTTCTGGCAACTCAGGACCAGAAGGGCGGGTGCAACATGGAACGACGACTGGCACTGGTGGCCGCTGGCGCGGCTGCCGTGACGCTCGGCATCGGGACCGTGTGCTTCGCCGCCCTCGGCGGAGGCGACATTCTCGGACTCAGCGCCAAGGGCGCCGAGTCCATCGCTCCGGCCGCCCCCGCCCAGACCGTGACCCGCGTGGTCGTGGTCGTCGGGGCTGACGGCACGCCCACCGGCACCGAACTGGTCGTCGAGACCGTTCCCGCTCTTCCCGCGCTCTCCCCCGATCCAACCAGCGCCGCAGCCGCCGCGACGACCCCCGGCGACGCGGCCCTTCCTTCCTACGCTGCGCCCACCGCTACATCGCAGACTTCGCCTTCACGCGTGACCAGCGCGGCGACCACCGCTGCCCCGCAGATCACGCGGCCGAACGTGACGCGTCCGACCACCGCCACGCCGACCACCGCGACGCCCGTCACCACCGTACGTCCTGCGCCGGTGACGACCCACGCCACCGTGCCGGCCCCTGCCACCACCGTGGCAACCACCCCGCCCACCACCGTCAAGCCGGTGGTGACGACGACGACCGCACCAGCGACGACGTCGACCTTGCCCAGAGGCGTACCGGCCAACTGGCCGGCAGGCAAGCCCATCCCCCCGAAGCCGCCGAACTGCGTCAACGGACAACTCGAAGACAATGGAGTGTGGAATTGTGAGCACTGAGCTCGACCCCGAACAGGCGGCCCGCGTCGCCAAACTTGCCCAGCGACGCGGTGGCAGCGCTGCCGGTCGTAGCCCCAGCACCCAGCCGGCACCAGCCCCGCAGGTCGTGCAGGCAGCACCCACGTTCAGCGTGACACCCCCCGCTGCGGCACCTGCGGGTCAGCCTGCGTGGGCTCCCCCCGCGCAGTACCGGCCGGTTCGCTACACGCAACCCATCGCCATCACCGTGGCGCAGGCAACGCAGGCCGCGGCTGCCGGCAACGCCGCCGTTCCGATGAACGCTGCTGCCGTGACTGCTGCAGTGACTGGTGCAGTCACGGCCGCCGTCAGCGACGTGAGTGTGGTGGACCGCACCACGAATCTGCCGGTCACCAAGGGTCGCCGCCGTCACGCAGCAGCCGCAGGCCGAGTGATCGCCACCGGCCTTGCCACCTCCGGTTTCCTCGGCACCATCACCGCGCTCGCCCAAGCCGACATGCATGCCGCCGCCTCGAATGCCCCTGCGCCGGATGCTGCAGCGCCCAGCGAGACCGTCGTGCAGACCGTGTACGTGGATCAGTTCGGCAACCCTGTTGCGCCGCCGGTCACGGCACTGCCGGTGGGTGCAGACCCGACGGCCAGCACGCTGGTGACGGGCGAAACGGTGCCCGCCGGAGCGACGGTGCCCGTCGACCCGGCCGCCAGCACGCTGCCCATCGATCCCACCGCCCCTACGGTGCTCACCGTTCCGGGAGCGGCACCCGCACCTGCACCGGCACCGGCAACCGCAGGGACGCCGGCTGGCGGCGCCGCCGCTGCCCCGGTGGCCACGGCCGCACCTGGCAAGGCGCCAGCGCCCGCCCCGGTCACCACCCAGCCCAAGAACACTTCGGCCCAGGTGCCCGCGCCGGTGACCACGCAGCCCAAGGCCCCGGCACCTGCCACCACGCAGCCCAAGGCGCCGGTCGCCACCCAGGCACCCGCCCCGGTGACCACCCAGGCACCCGCTCCCGTGACCACCCAGCCGAAGGCCCCGGTCACCACGCAGCCCAAGGCCCCAGCACCCGTTACCACGGCACCGCCCGCCTGCACCGGGAGCAAGTGCCCGTAGTCGTGAGCGTCACCTTGGTCGACACCCGCACGTGGCACCGCACCGCTGCGAACGTGATGGGAAGTACAGCGGAGTTGATGTTCGACGGCCCAGCCGCGCTGGCCCCGATCGCCTTCAACCGCTTACGCGAACTCGAGCACAGCTGGAGCCGGTTTCAGTCCGACAGCGAACTGAACCGCTTGCATCTGCGGCCCGAACAGTGGGTCCGCGTCAGCCACGAACTCTTCACCGCCCTGCGGTGGTGCGCCCGATTGCACGAGGAGACCGATGGTCGCTTCGACCCATCGGTGCGCACCGCGCTGGAGCAGTGGGGGTACGACCGCACGTTCCGCGAGATCGACGAATCGGCGGCCTCGCCGAATCGGTCTGGGCCAACGCCCGGCCTGCGCGGCATGCAGTTACGACGCGACGATGAGGCCGTGTGGCTTCCAGCGGGCCTTCGTCTGGATCTCGGTGGACTCGGCAAGGGTCTCGCTGCCGACATGCTTGCCGGCGAACTGCTCGGCATGGGCGCCGCCGGCGCCTACGTATGCATGGGCGGCGACATCGCTGTGGCAGGCGATGTACCTCCGAGCGGATGGCAGGTCCCCCTGCATCACCCCGACACCGACGAGCCATTCGACCACTTTTCGCTGTCCACAGGTGGCCTGGTGATGAGCACACCGCGCATGCGCCGTTGGCGACGCAGCGACGGCAGCACGGCACACCACCTCATCGACCCAACCACGGGCGCACCGGCCGACACCGACGTGGTTGCGGTGGCTGTCGCTGCCCTGAGCGCCGCCCGCGCCGAGGCGCTGGCAAAGGCCGTGGTGGTCGCAGGCAGTCGGAAGGGACTGGAATTGCTCGACAGCTTCGGGGTCGACGGCTGGATCATCACCGACGCCGAGGTGCTCAAGGTAGGTTGCGGGGCGTGATCGCCGTCACCACGAAATTGGCCTGGTACGTGAGCAGAGCAAGTGGCCTCATCACGTGGGCACTCGTGGCCGCCAGCATTGTCTGGGGCATCACGCTGTCCAGTCGTCTGCTGCGGCGACGCGGCATCCCCGCATGGCTGCTCGACCTGCACCGTTACCTCGGGCTACTGGCCTTCGTCTTCACGTTCGTGCACCTTGCCGGTCTCGTGGCCGACAACTACGTCCACTTCGGCTGGAAAGAAATCTTCATCCCAATGACCAGCGACTGGAAGCCAGGCGCTGTCACCTGGGGCGTGGTCGCGTTCTACATGGTCGTCGCCATCCAGATCACCTCCTGGCTGATGCGCAAGATGCCGAGGCGCATCTGGCACATGGTGCACCTGCTCGCCTATCCACTCTTCGTCGTGGGCACGGTGCACGGCTTCCAGAGCGGTGCAGATCGGGCCAACAAGTTGGTCCAATGGGTGGCACTGCTCGTGATCGAACTGGTCTTCGGCCTCACCCTGTTCCGGGCGCTCACCTACACGCCACGCAAGCGCAAGGCCGACGCGTCGGCCCACACTGCCGCAACCCCGGCTGGTTAGAGTCGGCCGCATGGCCTTCCACCACATCCTGCGCCGCGCCTGGTCGCAGTCGAACTCCATGCTCTGTGTGGGGCTGGATCCCGACCCATCGCGTTTTCCCGACTCGGTGAACGGCTCGGTGCTCGACTTCTGCACCGCAATCGTGGATGCAACCGCCGACACTGTGTGCGCCTTCAAGCCGCAGATCGCCTACTTCGCAGCGGTCGGTGCCGAGCGCGAACTCGAACAGCTCTGCGCCCACATCCGCGACCGGCACCCGAATGTGCTGCTGATTCTCGACGCCAAGCGTGGCGACATCGGCAGTACGGCCGAGCAGTACGCGCGCGAAGCATTCGACCGATACGGCGCCCACGTGGTCACCGTGAACCCGTACCTCGGTACCGACAGCGTCGAGCCCTTTCTGCGACACCCCGATGGCGGCGTGTTCGTGTTGTGCCGCACGAGCAACCCTGGCAGTGGCGACTTCCAGTCGCTGCAGGCGGGCGACGAAGCGCTGTATCTGCACGTGGCGCGACGCGTTGCCAACGAATGGAATGAGATCGGCGACTGCGGGCTGGTGGTGGGCGCCACCTACCCCGATGAACTGCGCCAGGTGCGGGCCATCGTCGGCGACCTACCGCTGCTGGTTCCAGGCGTGGGTGCTCAGGGTGGCGAGGTAGAGGCCACCGTGCATGCGGGCAGCGACAGCACCGGCTACGGAATGGTGATCAACTCGTCACGAGCCATCCTTTACGCGTCGAAAGGTGCCAACTTCGCCGATGCAGCGCACGCCGAAGCAGTCGCCACCCGCGACGCCATTCGCTCGCACGGCACCCACTGAGCGCCGAGCCACACCTCAGCCGGCGAGCTGCACCACCGACGTGATGCCAGGGGCACCACGAAGTTCGTCGATCACCTGAGCCGGCACCGCAGCGCTCGGAGCGATGAGCATCACGGCGGTGCCCGGCTGCGAAGCACGACCCACGTCCATGTCGTCGATGTTCACGCCGGCGTTGCCGAGCAGTGTGCCAACCGTGCCGATCACACCGGGACGGTCGTCGTTCTTCACCATCAGCATGTGCTCGGCGGGCGGCACATCGAAGTGGTGATCGTCGATCATCACGATGCGCTGCTCGCTGCGGCGACCCACGAGTGTGCCCGAGATGCTGTGGCCCATACCGCGCAGGGTGAGCAGATTCACGAAGTCGGCCGAGGTGGCGCAGTTCACGTCGCGCACCTCGATGCCGGCCTGCTTGGCGAGCTGCGGGGCGTTCACGAACGTGACCTGCTCGTCGGCGATGACCGAGAAGAAGCCCTTCAGCACGGCCAGGCCCAGGATGCGGGTGTCGTACCCGGCGATGTCGCCCTCGGTGCAGACCTCGATGACCGGCGGTGCGCCCGCCTGCATCGACCCGGCCGTGAGCGACGAGAACAGTCGGCCCAGACGTTCGGCAAGCGGGAGGAACGGACGCAGGGTCTCGTTCGCTTCAGCCGCGTCGACGTTCACCGCAAACGGCACGAAGTCGCCCGAGAGCGCCAGGAGCACCATGTCGGCGATGGTGTCGCCCGCCTTGTCCTGCGCCTCGCGGGTGCTTGCGCCGAGGTGCGGCGTGACCACGATGCTTTCCAGCTCGAACAGTGGCGACGAGGTGGTGGGTTCGGTGACGAAGACGTCGACAGCGGCACCGGCGATGATGCCGTCGCGCACGCAGTCGGCCAACGCCTGCTCGTCGACGATGCCGCCACGAGCCACGTTGATGACCCGCAGCGACGGCTTGGCCTTCAGCAGCAGATCGCGGTTGATGAGGCCCGTGGTCTCCTTCGTGCGCGGAAGATGAACGGTAAGGAAGTCGGCCTCGGCTACGGCCTGGTCCAGGGCCAGCAGTTCCACGCCCATCTGACGCGCCCGGTCGGCCGACACGAAGGGGTCGTACGCGACGAGACGCATGCCGAACGCCTTGGCTCGATCTGCCACGAGTTTGCCGATGCGACCCAGACCGATGATGGCCAACGTCTTGTCGGCCAGTTCCACGCCTTCCCAGCGAGCCCGCTCCCATCGGCCGGCAATCAGCGCGGCGTGCGCCTGGGGCACGTTGCGAGCCTGCGAGAGTAACAACGCCATCGTGTGCTCGGCTGCCGACACGATGTTGCTCTGCGGAGCATTCACCACCATCACACCGCGACGGGTGGCGGACTCCACGTCGACGTTGTCGAGACCGATGCCGGCTCGGCCCACCACCACGAGATCGCTGCCCACCTCGAGCACTTCGGCCGTCACCTGCGTGGCCGAGCGGATGATCAGCGCATGCGCACCCTTCACGGCCTCGAGCAGGCGGGAGAGATCTAGCTCCACCACGACCTCGTGTCCGGCCGCGCGGAGGCGGTCGAGCCCTCCCTCGGCGATCTCCTCGGTGACCAGAATCCGTGCCATTCACCCATCGTTACCGGGATCGCCCAGCGATCGGAAACGGTTTGAACGATCTGTTCACTCTGCTGGCAGGTCGGTGGCGCCGAAGGGATACATTCTGGACACCCACATCGATGTCAAGGGAGCAATTCGAATGAGCCACCAGTTCCTGTCCGAGGAATGGATGTCCGCAGCCAAGGCGATCCGCGAGAAGTACGCCGAGACCGCGGCCAAGCCCACCGCCAGCATCCGCATGAACCAGGTCATCACCGACGTGCCGTTCGGCGATGGCACCGTCAAGGCCTTCCTCGACACGTCGTCGGGCGAGGTCGTGATGGAACTCGGCGAACTCGACCCCGCCGACGTCACCGTCACCACCGACTACGCCACGGCCCGCGCACTGTTCGTGGAGCAGGATCAGGCCGCCAGCATGCAGGCGTTCATGGGCGGCAAGATCAAGGTCCAGGGCGACATGATGAAGATGATGGCCATGCAGACCGGCATGCCCCAGGACGACACTGCCAAGCAGATCGCCGAAGAGATCAAGGCCATCACGGCCTGATTGCCCGTTGCGAGGGTTTCGGTGTCCTACGGGGCATCGAGACCCTCGTGCACCGGCGGCGGTCAGCGGGGCGTGCTGCGCACGAACGCTGCGGCGACGGCCCCGAGGCCCGCCACCACCGCTCCGACGATGAAGGCCGCGTGGAACGGACCGAAGTGGTCGTGATCCGCGGTGACGCTCACCGTGGCCAGCACCGCTGCGCCGAGCACCGCGCCGAGTTGGCTCATCAGTTGCTGTAACGCGCCCGCAACGCCGAGGTCGGCCTCGTCGACAGCGTTGGCCATCAGCGACGTGAGCGCCGGTGACGCAATCCCGAGGCCGATACCCGACATGGCGGTGGCCGCGATGATGAACGGGTAACCGGAGTGCAGCCCGACGGTGGCCCACATACCCATCGAGACGACCAGTCCGAGGGCGCCGACCACACCTGCAACGCGTTCACCCACACGCACGGTCACCACGGCGGCAAGGGGCGCAATGATCGAGAACGCCAGTGGTCGAGCAATGACCAGTTGACCCACCGTGGCAGTGGAGAGCCCGATACCTCGCGGTTTGCCGAGGACCTGCGGGATGAGGAAGAACCCGCCCATGTAGGCGAAGTTCGTGAGGAGTTGGCTCGACACCGGGAACGCCACATTGCGGGTGCGGAACCACTGCAACATCACCAGTGGCGCCTCCGCCCGTTGTTCCACGTACACGAAGGCCACGATGGCGACGACCGAGCCCGTGAGGAACCCCAACGTGAGGGCACTGGTCCAGCCCCACGAGCGTCCCTGGCTGATGGCCGCCAGCAGCGACGCTGCACCGACGCCGAGGGTCACCGAGCCCATCACGTCGAACTTCACGCCTTCGATGCGCTCGGTCTGCGGCAGTAGCCACAACGCCACGACGAACCCCACCAGGCACAGCGGCGCCTGGATGAAGAAGATCGCCCGCCAACCAATGGTGTCCACCAGCGGGGCACCCACCACCACGCCGATCACCGGTGAACCGGCTGTGACGAAGCTCCAGTAGCTCAGCGGTTTCACTCGCTCGGTGGGCTCGAACATCCGGTTGATGTAGGCCATCGCGGATGGTCCACAGGCGGATCCGGCGGTGGCGCTGAGCGTGCGAAACAGGATGAGCGAGGGTGCGTTCCACGCCAGCGCCGAGGCGAACGCAAAGACCGCAGCGAAGAACAGGCCACCGACAAAGATCCGCTTGTGCCCCCAGAGGTCGCCCGACTTGCCGAATGCGGGTCCCACCACACCGAACGCCAGCATCGGACCCGTGATGGCCCACGTGAGCACATTCGTGCTGGTACCCAACTCCTCGGCGATGCCCTCCAGGGACACCACCAGCAAGGTGATGGTGAAACCGGTGGTGAACAGCCCGCCGAGCACCACCCACAGCACCGCCCAGCGGTGAGGAATACCGACCCTTTGCGCCATACGACGCCGTAGCAAGATCGGCCAGGGCGCGACCTCGACCTCGCCCGTCACCCGCGGGTACTCACGGCCGGGCGTGCGGTGCGAGCGCGTCGGCGAGTTCGCTGACGGTCCACTTGGAGTCGCGTTCCACGTGGGCGCCGCGTGCCCAACTCTCGACCATCGTGACCGAGCCACCCTGCACCAGGAAGGTCTCGCCGTTGAACGCGCAGTCGGCCGTGGCGAGATATGCAACGAGCGGCGAGATGTTCGCCGGATCCCAAGGGTCGAACGCGTTGACCTTGGGCTTCATGATGTCTTCCAGGCCCGGCGTAGCCAGCGTGAGGCGGGTACGTGCGCCGGGGGCGATCGTGTTGCTCTTCACGTTGTAGCGCGTGAGTTCCTTGGCGATGATCTGACTGAACGTGGCGATGCCGGTCTTTGCGGCGCCGTAGTTGCTCTGCCCAGGATTGGCGAACAGGCCGGAAGTACTGCTGGTGTGGACGATGTTGCGCGGCTTGTCGACACCGGCTTTCGCCTGCTCGCGCCAATACGCAGCGGCCCAACGGCTGGGAGCGAAGTGACCCTTGAGGTGCACGGCGATGACGGCGTCCCATTCCTCCTCGGTCATGTTCACCAGCACACGGTCGCGCAGGATGCCTGCGTTGTTCACCAAGATGTCGAGATCGCCGAAGGTCTCGACGGCCTGATTGATCATCCGCTGGGCACCTTCCCAGGACGCCACGTTGTCGCCGTTCACCACGGCTTCTCCACCGAGGTCGCGGATCTCTTCCACCACCTGCTGCGCGGGGGTGATGTCGGCGCCGGAACCGTCGTTGGTGCCACCAAGATCGTTCACAACGATCTTGGCGCCCTCCGCAGCGAAGTACAGGGCGTGTTCGCGGCCGATGCCGCGCCCAGCGCCAGTGATGATGGCAACTCGACCTTCCAGCGAACCCATGTGGTGCAGACCTCCTCGACGCCGTGGACTCGCACGTTAGTGAGCGTGGCGCACCAACGCAGAACCCACGTACCAACCTGGATCAGGGAGCCGGCGTCGCAGCGGTGTAGACCGCCACCACCTTGGTGTGGAAGGGAAACTCCTGGCCGGTCTTCGCCGGCTTACCGCCCACCGTCAGCCCGATGAATGGCAATGAAGGGTCGCCCTTCGAACCGGCGAACACAAAGCCAGCAGCCTTCAGCTTGGCCCGCACCTGTGCGGGGGTGGTCTCGGTGATCGCCGGAATCTTCACTGGGGCATGACCCCGGGAGAACACCACGGTCACCTTGCTGCCGCGGTCGGCTGACGAGCCCGGCGCCGGGGTTTGCGATACCGCTCTCCCCCGCGGCACCTTGGCGTCGTAGACCCCTTCACCCTGCGCCAGGACCAACTGCGCCTTCGCCAGCGCCGCCCGGGCGGCCTGGAGCGTGGTGCCGACGACGTCGGGTACGGATCGCGGCTCGGGCCCGGCGGAGGCAATCAGACGGACCGCGGTTCCCTTGGTGACGGTGCCACCGGCCACCAGTGCCGGCGAATCCGGCACTGTCCAGCGCAGCACCACGTCCTTGGCAACCTTCTCATCGAACACCGGGTCGCCCACCTCAACCACCAGGCCGAGATCGCGCAACTGCTGCGACGCATCCGCCACGGTCAAGCCGGCCAACTCCGGCACCACCCGTGGTGCCGGACCCGTGCTGACGAACAGGGTGATGGCGCTGTCCTTCTTGAGCTCGGTGCCCGTCGCCGGATCGGTGCGGATCACGTGCCCCGCTGCCACGGTTTCACTCGATTCCTGCGCCAGCACGCCCTGGAAATCGCCGGCGACAGCGTTCAGGGCCACACCCTGCTCCATGTTGGCAAGTGGTGGCACCGTACGCATCTCGGGTCGGGCGCTGTACCAAGCCAGCACACCACCCGCAATGGCGAGCAGGACCAACAGCAGGATCAGCCATCGGCGGAAACGGCCCGGCGTGGGTGGGTGCTCCGGGAACTCGTCGTGCGGATCGACGCCATCCTCGGCCGCGGCGACTGCCACGCCAGTGGGAGCGGACACAGGAGCGGCCAACACTGGGCCGACGCTTGGCAATGCTGTTTCCGGGTGATCGTCGAGGTGGGAATCCGCGAGCACCGGCGCCGGGAACACCGCAGGTGTTGCTCCATCAGCCGAAGGAGGTGCCTGGACCGGTTCGATGCCCTCACGTTCGGGGAGTGGCGGCATCCGCAGCACCCCCGTGGGGTCGGTCATGTCGCCAGCCGCACTGGTGTCGGCACCGAAGAGCGAGTTCACCAGGATGGGAAGCGGTTCGGGGCGAGGCAGACGCTCGGCGGCCTGCACCAGCGCTCGGCCGAACTCGGCGGCGGTGTAACGGTCGGCTGGATCAGGACGCCCGGCGCGCTCCAGCACCGATGCCAACGCCCCCAGGTCGGCCGACACCGGCAACAGACGGTCGATGCGGTTCTGCAGCGTCGCCACTGTGGAATCGCCGACGAAGGGCACCGTGCCGGTGAGCGTCTCGAACAGGGTGAGACACAGCGAATACACATCGCTTTTCGAGGTGATCGGCTGATTCTGCGCCTGCTCGGGCGATGCGTACTTGGCCAGATCGTTGCTGCGGTGCACGTTGTCGTCGGCAATGGCCAACACCTCGGACAACCCGGGGTCCAGCACGCGCAGTCGGCGATCGTCGCCGAACACCAGCGTGCCGGGGCGGATGTCGCCGTGGATCAGACCCTTGCGGTGCAGCACGTCGAGCGCCTTGCACGCATCGAGGCCCAGCAGCAGCGCCTGCGACGGCGAGAGCGTGCGGCCGCGATCCAGCATGTCGCGCACGCTGCCCCCGGTGAGTTGCTCACTCACCACGAAGAGCACGCGATGGCCGTTCCAATCGGTGGTGCCCCAACTGTGCGCCACCGAGATGTTCGGGTGGTGCAGTGCGCCGGCCAGTTCCATCTTCGCCCGGAACTCGGCCTGCACATCCGGCCGGGCGCTGGTGTCGGGATGGACCAACTTCACCACGACGGGCCGTTGGAGCTCCTCGTCGAACGCCTCGAACAATGCCGCGTCGATCGAACTCCCCCGGCGAGGGCCGAGTCGGAACCGGCCTGCCACCACGCGAGTGGGGGACGTCGCCGCAGGGATCTGGTCGTCAGCCGTCATGCCGGAGGTTCAAGCTAGCTCCGAAGGTTCGCTGACGGTACGCGCGGTGCGAATTGAACGTTGAACGGCGAGAATGGATGTCGTGCGCCTTTCCCTTCGCCGCCCACAGTGGCCCGTTCTCCTTGCCAGCCTGGCCATCGCCACCTGCTTGGTCGCCATGGTCTATGCGGCGGTGAGTGCGCTCACCGGGCGCGACGCGCTGCATCTGCCCGCCACGATCGAGCAGATCGATCCGCTGCCCGCAGCACAAGGAGTTCCGTCACAGAACTCCGTGTTCGTGGACCTGCTCGCCGGCTACGAGGGAGTCTTGGTGGTGGACGGCCTGGAGCTGAAGACCGTGAACATCGAGAACCTGCAAGACCCTGCCAACAAGCCGGGGGCGCAGATCACCCTGCCGGCCACCACGATCTTCGAACCCGGCAACGCCACCCTCACCTTCGACCCCAGCCCGGGCGCCGAGATCGAGGATTTCAGCCAGGGTGAGCACGTGATCACCGTGATCTATTGGAAGACCATCGACGGCCGAAGCGCTGCCCGCTCGTTCACCTGGACGTTCAACGTCTTCTAACGAACGGTCACGCCGGCAGTTCGCCGGTCTCCAACAGATGACGGAACCCGGCTTCGTCGAGCACCGGCACGCCGAGCGCCTCGGCCTTGGTGAGCTTGCTCGCCCCCGGCTCGGCGCCCACTACCACCGCAAACGTCTTCGCGCTCACACTGCCCGGGCTCTTGCCGCCACGGTCTTTGATAGCGGCTTCAGCTTCCTCGCGGTTGAAGGTCTCCAACGTGCCGGTGACCACGACCGCCTTGCCGGCCAACACGGGGGGCAGCACGCTCACATCGACACGACCGAAGTCGACCCCGGCGGCACGCAACTTCTCCACCATGGCCACATTTGGGTCGCGGGAGAACCAACGAACAATGGATGCGGCGATGATGGGGCCGACCCCATCGGTGGTAGCCAACTCGTCCTCCGATGCCGACATCACGGCATCGAGCGTGCCGAAACGACGAGCGATGCCCTCACTGGCCGACGGGCCGAGGCCCTTGCAGCCGAGCGACGTGAGCACCCGAGGCAGCGGACGAGACTTGGAGCCCTCGATGGCGGCCAACAGGTTGTCGGCTTTGGTGGTGCCCCACTTCTCCAAGCCCATCAACTGCTCGCGGGTGAGCGAATAGACATCGCCCGGATCGGCCACGAGGCCGGCCTCGCTGAGCTGGAACACGGTCTGATCACCGAGACCCTCGATGTCCATCGCTCCGCGCGACGCGAAGTAGATGATCCGCTGATCTCGCTGGAACGGGCACTCGGGCTCGACACAGCGCGTGTCGGCCTCACCCTCGGGCCGCACGAGTTCGGTCTGCAGCGGGCACGGACAGGATTTCGGGAACTCCCACGCCGGTAGGCCCTCGGGGCGCAGACTCAACACAGGGCCAACGACCTCGGGAATGACATCGCCCGCCTTGCGCACCACCACCGTGTCGCCGGGCCGGACATCCTTGAAGGCCACTTGGTCCTGGTTGTGCAGTGTGGCCATACCGACGGTGGAGCCGCCCACGAACACAGGCTCGAGCACGGCGAACGGCGTGGTTCGCCCGGTGCGCCCAACGGAGACTTCGATGGCCCGCAGCAGGGTGGTGCGCTCCTCTGGCGGAAACTTGAAGGCGATGGCCCAACGTGGCGCTCGCGAGGTGAAGCCAAGTTGCTCGCGCTGCGCCAGCGAGTCCACCTTCACCACGGCACCATCGATCTCGTAGCCAAGATCGTGGCGATGGTCTTGCCAATGGCGGCAGAACGAATACACGGCATCGAGATCGCCAACCACACGGATCTCGGGGTTCACGGGGAAACCCAGCTGCTGCAGGTACTCGAGCGTTTCGTGGTGGGACGTGAACTCCGGACCACCCTGCACCTCGCCCAGTTGGTAACTCCAGAACGCCAACTCGCGTGTGGCCGTGACCGACGGATCCTTCTGGCGCAGGCTGCCTGCTCCGGCGTTGCGCGGGTTCACGGGCACCGGATCGGGCTTCTTGCCGGCAGCGATGCGGGCCACGTTCTCGGCCTCTTTGGATGCCTTGAGCTTCTCGAAGGCTTCGATGGGCAGGTACACCTCACCGCGCACCTCCAGCACGGGCGGAGCACCGACCAGCGACTTGGGTACCGAGGCGATGGTGGCCACGTTGGCGGTGACGTCTTCCCCCACCCTGCCATCGCCGCGCGTGGCCGCCTGAACGAAGATGCCGTTCTCGTAGCGCAGGCTCATCGCCAGGCCGTCGATCTTCAACTCGCACACGTACTGCGCCGGAACGCCGTCCAGCCCTCGCCCTAAGCGCTCGCCCCAGGCCGTGAGTTCATCGCCATCCATCGCGTTGTCGAGGCTGGTCATCGGTACCGAGTGCTGCACCGGCGAGAACGCCGCCGACAGAGCGCCCGCCCCTACCTGACGCGTGGGCGACTCGGTGTCGGCAAACTCCGGATGTTCGACCTCGAGCTGGCCGAGTTCGCGCACCAGGCGGTCGTAGTCGGCGTCGCTGATCTCGGGGGCGTCGTCGGCGTAGTAGCGCTCGTTGTGATGAGCGATCTCGGCGCGCAGTGCGCTGATGCGTTCCTCGGGCGTCATGTCACCAGTGTGCCGCATGGGCGTGACAGAGATGTCAGGCGCCGAGGACCCAACGACTGGCGCTGGCCTGGTCGCGCGCACGGCGGCTCACATCGGCGGCGATGCGGTGCACACTTTCCGCCACCGCTGGCGAGTGCGATGAGAGACCGCACTCCGGAGTGATAATCGACTGACGGCGCAGCATGGACGGGTCGGCGCCGCGCTGGACCAGTTCGCACCACAGCTGTGTGAGGTTGCGCCACGGCCGCTCGGCGGACGCCAGAATGGGGCCGCTCGTGGGCACGACACCCCATGCCACGTAGCCACCGCGCTCCATGAAACGGATGAGATACCCGGCGCTGTCGGCCACCTCGGGCCGCACGGGCAACGACAGCACTGCCGGCCCCGCCGCCAACTGCGTGGGAATGTCGGCCAGGCCGCACACATGCAGACCAGCCACCGCGTCGGTCTCGATCGCTGCGAGGGCACCGGACACCAGATCGATGGCAGTGTCGGGGGCGATAGGGAACCCGGGGTTCATCAACTCGGAAAGGTCGGCTTCTTCGATGAACACCAACTGCTGACATCCGGGCAACGCCTTGTCGACCACCCGAATGAGATATTCCACCTTCGAACGCACACAACGAACAGCGGATTCAAACGCCTCGCTCATCGGCACGCCGGCTCGCATGAGCGCCATTCCGAACGTGACCGGACCAACGAATTGCCATTTGACCCAGCCCTGGCGACCCTTCGCCGCTTCGAGGAACGTACGGAAGCCGACGAACGCATCGTTGTTGATGTCGGTGCGGACCGGAGCCAACGGATCGATCTGATCGGGGTGCACCGAAATGCTGCCGTACTGGCCCACCGTGATGCCCTGCATACCGATCATGGCCTGGGCAACCGCGCCCTCAGCAGGGCTACGACGAGGCAGATACGGGATGGCCGGTAGTTCCATCTCTCGCAACGAGAAGGCAGCCGCTTCATCGGCATCACGGTGAGGAAGTCCGCCGATACCGGTGGCAATGCCTCCGGGGATGTTGATTCGATGCATTGGACGGGGCCTCCCTTCCGGTTCGGTGTGCCAACGGTGATCCGCCCGACTGGTTCAGTCGCTACAACATCGTCCCACCTCGGTAGCAGATCTGGCGAAGCGTGGCGATGGATGCGGCGCTACCTTGGTCCCGTGCAAGGCCGTCCGACAAATCTGGTTACACCGGATTCCTTTCTCTGGTTGTTCCGCATCGTCTGGGTGGCACTCGCCATCGCCGTGGCCACCGCACTCGACGGCACCATGGCCGCAGCGGCGTGGTGGGTGCTCGTTGCCGTCGCCGCAGTGGCGCTCACCGTCACCGGCCCGCTCGGTCTCACGGTGGTTCGGCTTGCCACGTCGCTCGCGGCTCCGGTCGCAGTGATCGCATGGATTGATGGCGCATCCACTGCGTTGGGCGCGGCCATCACCCTGGTGGCGCTGCTCGCCACATTCGTGGCCGCATCGGCCGAAGTGGGCGAAGCGATGGTGCAGGGCGCCGCCTATGGCGACGAGTTCCGCTTTCCTCTCCGACTACCGGCGGCCATGTTCATCCCGGTGGCGTTGATGTGGCTGGTCTGGGCCGCCGCCGTACTCGGCGGCACGCTGCTCGTGGTGAACGAACGATGGATCGTCGGGGTCGTCGTTGCCGGAGTTGCCGCAGCCGCGACATGGTGGCTGGGGCCACGCTTCCACCGCCTCTCGCGGCGTTGGCTGGTACTGGTACCGGCCGGCGTGGTGGTGCACGACCAAGTGTTGATGGCCGAGACCATGTTGGTGCAGCGCACCAACATCGCTGCGGCACGTCTGGCATTGGCCGGGTCCGAAGCGTTCGATCTCACCGGCCCCGCCGGCGGGCACGCGCTCGACATCGCCGTGCGCGACATGGTGCAGGCCATCTTCCCGGCATCGGCGAAGGAGCCCACTGGGCGAGCCGTGCATCTGCAGTCGTTCCTCGTGGCACCCAGTCGGCCCGGCCGCGTGCTGCAGGCCATGGCCGAGCGGAAACTGCCCGTCGGCTGATCCTCAGCCTGCGATGCCCCCACCGAGCACGAACGTGTCGGTGGGGTCGTAGAACACCACGCTCTGACCCGGCGCAATCCGACGCTGCGGCTGCTGCCACTGCACCTGCACCGACCCATTCGCTGCGAGCGACACCGTGGCGGCATACGTGGCTCCGTGCGCGCTGCACTGCACGAGCACCGCGCCCTCCACGGCATCGTGCGACCACACCATATTGATCACGGACATCTCGGTGACGTCGAGCATGGAGTCGTCACCGACCTTCACCGTGGCGGTGGCATGGTCGATGTCGACGACATACCGCTTCGGCCCGCCACCCGGGAGGCCGATGCCGCGGCGCTGACCCAGGGTGATCATCTCCAGCGACTCTGCCTCGCCCAGCACGGCGCCATCGATGGCGTCCACCACTGTCGCTCGACGGAAGGGGATGCGGGTGCCGAGGAACTCGGTGCGACCTCCTGTGCTGGTGATGAAGCACACGTCCTGACTGTCGGGCTTCGCCGCGGTTCGCAGACCCAACGCTGCGGCACGCTCGCGAACTTCTGCCTTGGTGAGGTGGCCGATGGGGAACATGGTGCGAGCCAGTTCGCGCTGGGGCAGCATGTGCACCACGTAGCTCTGGTCCTTCGCGACGTCTTCGCCCCGAGCGATGCGCCATACCCCGTCGTGTTCCACGATGCGGGCGTGGTGCCCGGTGGCTACTGCGTCGAAGCCGAGCAGGTCGGCTCGTTCGCTGAGCCGATGGAACTTCAGGTGGCGGTTGCACTCGATACACGGGTTCGGGGTGATGCCGTCGCGATGCGCCTGCACATACGGCTCCACCACATGTCGATCGAAGTCGTCGGTGAAGTTGAACACCAGATGATCGATCCCCAACTGCTGCGCCACGCGGCGGGCGTCGTCGACATCGGCGATGGAGCAGCAGCCGGTGTCGCTGGCACCGCCCCACAGACGCATGGTGATGCCCACCACCTCGTGGCCGTCGCGCAACAACTCGGCGGCGGCCACCGACGAATCCACGCCGCCACTCAGCGCCATCAACACCTTCATGCCGTTGCCTTTCGTAGACGCCGCACGCTGGCCACCACCGCATCGACGCCACGCTGCACGTCGGCCTCGGTGGTGGTGCGGCCCAACGTGAGCCGCAGCGCCCCAAGCCCGAGGCGGCGATCCACCCCCATCGCCGCCAGCACATGCGACGGTTCCATTGCTCCGGCCGCGCAGGCAGAGGCTGCGCTGGCGCAAACCCCGGCCTCGTCGAGCAGGAACAGCAGGGCTTCGTTCTCGATGTCCTCGATGCAGAGGTGTGCAGAACCCGCCACCTTGTGCGACCTCGGCACGGTCTCGTGCACACCCGGCAACGATGCACACAGCGCATCCACCAACTGGTCGCGCAGCCCCGCCAACCGCGGCACCTCCGTGGAGCGCTCGGCGTCGGTGAGCCGCAGCGCCTCCGCCAACGCCACGATGCCTGCCACATTGTGCGTGCCGCTACGGCGCTCGCGCTCCTGACCGCCACCGATGAGCATCGGCGCGTAGCGAACGCTTGGCTTCACCACCAGCACGCCGACGCCCTTGGGGCCACCGAACTTGTGGGCGGACAGCGACAGCATGTCGACCAGTGGGGTGATGCTGCGCAGGTCGAGCCAGCACGGCGCCTGCACTGCATCGGTGTGCAGCACCGCCGCGGGCGCACACTCGCGGACGACTGCGGCCACCGCTGCCAGATCGGTGATGGAACCGACCTCGTTGTTCACGGCCATCACGCTGACCACGCTGACATCGGGCGTGCTCCGCAACACATCGGCCAATGTCGCCGCATCCACGGCGCCGGTGGGGCCCACGGGTACTTCCACGCCATGCAGTTGCTCCACCGGGGCCAGCACGGCGTGGTGCTCGGCCGCCGGGCAGACCGCAACACCACCACGTCGAGCCACCGTGCCCAAGACCGCCGTGTTGTCGCCCTCGGTACCGCCGCTGGTGAACACCACGTCGCCCGGATCGCAACCGATCACCCCGGCCACCACCTCACGCGCATCGTCGACGGCCTTGCGGGCCTCCCGTGCGAATCGATGCGAGCCAGACGGGTTGGCGAACTGCTCGCTGAGATAGGGCAGCATGGCGTCCACGGCCTCGCGACGCATGGGCGTCGTGGCCGCATGGTCGAGGTAGGTGAACGCGCTCATAGGTTCCAGCCTACGAGCGCGTACAGTTTGGGCAATGCGGGGTTACGACGATCGGAGCTACGGCGACGGATTCGCCGACGTGTACGACGACTGGTACGCCGATATCACCGATGTCGATGCCACCACGGCCGCACTCAGCCACCTTGCGGCCGGCGGTGCCGTGCTGGAACTTGGCGTGGGCACAGGGCGACTGGCGCTGCCGCTCGCCGCCGCCGGCGTGGAGGTGCACGGCGTGGACAGCAGCGCTGCAATGCTCGATCGGCTGCGCAGCAAGCCCGATGGCCACACCGTGCACGCCACCGTGGCCGACATGGTGGAGGGCCTGCCACCCGGCCCGTTCTCACTGGTGTTCGTCGCCTACAACACCTTCTTCTCGCTCCTCACCCAAGCACGCCAGCAGGCATGCCTTCATGCGGTCGCAGCCCGGCTCCGAGCCGGGGGCGTCTTCGCCATCGAGGCATTCGTTCCGGAAGTCGACGCCAGCCCCACGTCCAGTGTCAGCGTCCGCTCGGTGGCAGCAGACCGCGTGGTCCTCAGCGTGAGCACCGCCGACCCGGAGCGGCAACTGGCCGAGGGACAGTACGTGGACATCACCGAGACAGGTGGCGTCCGGCTGCGCCCCTGGAGCATTCGCTGGGCCACACCGGCGCAACTCGACGAGATGGCTGCAGAGGCCGGCCTACGACTCACCGACCGCTGGTCGGGGTTCGATCGCGCGCCCTTCGGGCCCGATAGCGCGCGCCACGTGAGCGTCTACCGTCAGGAATGATCAAGTTGCGCGCCTGTCCGCCCCTGACAGCGCAATACGACCTAGGCTGACCTTGCTGTGAGTCGACTCCGTCTGAACCCCCTCACCGGCCGGTGGGTCACCATCGTTGCCGATCGAGCCAAGCGTCCGACCGACTTCGCCCCGCGTGCCGCCCAAGTGGAGGCCGAACCGGATCGTCCATGTCCTTTCTGTGTGGGCAACGAAGAAGCCACTCTGCCGGCACTCGAGACCCTCGACGACGGCGGTCAGTGGCGGATGCGTCTCATCCCGAACCTGTACCCGGCGTTCGATGGCGACGAGCCGTTTGCAGTGCACCACCTCGGCCCGGTTCACGTTGAGGCTGAAGCCAGCGGTATCCACGAAGTGTTCGTGTACACCCCCGACCACGACGGTGGGGCTCACGAACTCACCGACGACGATGCCGCACAAATGATGTACATGCTCAGCCGCCGGCTGGAGCAGCACTCGGCTACTGCGAACGTTCGCTACACACAGGCCATCATCAATCACGGTCGCGAAGCCGGCGCTTCGCTCGCCCACCCGCACGGTCAGCTCCTCGGACTTCCCTTCGTGCCGGGTGAGATCCTCGAGGAACAGCGAGCGTTCTCTCGTTTCGAGGGCGGCTGCATTCTGTGCGCCACCATCGAAGCCGAACTGGTCGGTGGCGAGCGCGTGCTCTTCTCCACCGATGAAGTGGTGTGCGTCAGCCCGTTCTGGGCCGGTTCGCCCTACGAGCTGCTCATCATCCCGCGCAGCCACGACCTGCACCTCACCGACAGCAGCCCCGGCACGTTGAAGGCCATGGGTATGGCGGTGCGCGACTCGCTGATCGCACTCCGCGAGATTCACGGCGACGTTGCCTACAACCTCGTGTTCCACACGGCGCCACACCACTACTCGGGCGCCTACCACTGGCATGTGCACCTGTTCCCGAAGCTGGTCACAACGGCAGGCTTCGAACGCGGCACCGGCGTGATGATCAACATCGTGCCGCCCGAGCTGGCCGCCGAGCAACTGCGCAAAGTCGCCGTCGAAGCCTGACGGGGCATTTCATGGGCATCGTCGTAGGTATCGAAATCGATGCAACCCCCGCACGCGTGTGGGAGGTTGTCGAACCGGTCGAGCAACACGTCGACTGGATGCACGACGCTGTCGCCATTCGCTTCACCACCGAACAGACCCGCGGCGTGGGCACGGAGTTCTTGTGCGACACCAAGGTGGGCCCCATCTCCCTCGTCGACAAGATGGAGATCACCGAATGGGTGCCGGGTGAAGTGATGGGCGTGCGCCACATCGGTCTCGTCACCGGTGTCGGCCGATTCACCATCGAACCCATCGATCTCGGTCGACGCACCCGGTTCACCTGGGCCGAGGACCTCACCTTCCCCTGGTGGATGGGTGGCCCCGTCGGCGCATGGGTGGGCGGCAAGATCGCGCTCGGCCCCATCTGGCGCCGCAATCTGAAGAACCTGCGCCGCCTCGTCGAGCAGTCCTCCTAACGCTGCCGGCCTTGCGATTCTCCGCACGGGGTGCTTGACTCCCGGCATGAGCGACACCCCCGAAGCCGAGATCACCAGCGTCACCGAGACCGAGTACGTCGACATCGACGGCGACGGCACCATCGATGCGGTGCGCGAGACCACCACCACGCTGGTCGACGTCGACGGCGACGGCACGATCGACATCGTGCAGCAGACCGTCACGACCGCCTACGACCTCACGGGCGACGGCGAGGCCGACGTCATCGAGTCCACCACCATCACCGCTGTCGACGTGGATGGCGACGGCGAGTTCAGCGAGGACGAGATCGAAGTGGAGCAGGTCACCCTCGTCAGCGAAGCAGTCGTCGAAGAAGGCTGACCGCCAGCGCTGTCAGCCGACGGCGCGCACCACCGCAGTGACCGCTGCGCCAATGACGATCACCCCGATCAGGGGCACCTTGCGCCAGGCTGCAAGCGCAGCAGCAGCAACGCCCGCGGCCCGGGCATCGATCACCAAGTGGCGACCCATGCTGAAGGTGTCTTTCACGACGATGGCTGCCAACAGTGCCGCGGGGATCAAGGCGAGGCACCGCGACAACATGGGCGGCAGCGTGCGGTCGCCCACCACCACCAGGCCCAGCACCTTGAAGAAGTACGCGGTTCCCGCCAGCACGAATACGAGGGTCCAGCTCATGCGGCGACCTTCGAGGCATCGTCAACCGGGTCGGGAATGCCGAACAGCACTCCCACCGTGGCGGCCAGGATGGGAATGCCCACCGGCACGAACGGAATGAGTGCCAGGCACACCACGGCGCCGGTGATGGCCGCCCATCGCGACACTCGGTCCTTCAACACCGGGAACAGGATGGCCACGAACGCTGCAGGGAACGCCGCGTCGAGGCCGTACTTCATCGGGTCGATTGCCGTGCCGAGTTCGGCACCGATGAACGTGCCGACGTTCCAGAACAGGTACACGCTCAGGCCGGTCACCCAGAACGCGGCTCGGCGATGAGCAGGGTCGTCCTGTGCCACGGCCATGGCCGTGGATTCGTCGATGGTGAGCTGCGCCGCGACGAGACGCTTGCCCAGCGAACCCTGCAGGTGCGGCGCCATGGCCAGGCCATACACCCCGTTGCGAGCGGCCAGCAGCGCTGCGCCGCCGAACGCCGACGCTGGAGTGCCGCCCGACCCGATGACGCTGACGAGAGAGAACTGCGACGCACCGGTGAACACCAACAGCGACATGGCACATGCCTGCGCCACCGAAGCGCCAGCGCTGACAGCACTGACGCCGAACGAAATGGCAAACACCCCCACCGCAAAACCCAGCGTGATGCATGCGCTGATCACCTGGCGCATGCGCGGATCGCGCAGCATGTGCTTCACGGGCGCCGCGACCCCAGCCACACGACCGACAACGGCGGCAGGTCGACCACCACGGAGGCCGGCTGGTTCTGCCACGACATGTCGGGGTCGGCGGGAATCATCGTGCCCTCCAACGAGTAGCCGCTGAAGCCACTGCCTCCCCACGCAGGCGAATCGGTGTCCACCAAGAGTTCCCACTGACCAGCCCACGGCACGCCAACACGCTGCCCCGCCCGCGGTACCGGAGTGAAATTCGCGACGCATGCCACTGCACTTGCACCGGCATGACCCCACCGCAAGAACGAGAACGTCGAGTTCTCGGCATCGTCGGCGTCGAGCCACTGGAAACCCATCGGGTCGTGGTCGCGCTCGTACAGCGCTGGCCACGAACCGCACCGACGATTGATCTCGGCCAGCAGGTCGCGGACTCCTCGGTGAGCAGCATGGTCGAGCAGGTGCCACGGCAGACCGGAGTTCTCAGCCCATTCCGTGAAGGGAGCGAGCTCGGCTCCCATGAACAACAACTTCGCCCCCGGCAGCGCCCACATCCAGGCGTAGAGGGCTCGAAGGTTGGCGAAACGCTGCCAGTCGTCGCCCGGCATCTTGTTCAGCAAACTGCCCTTGCCATGCACCACTTCGTCGTGGCTGAGCGGCAGCACGAATCGCTCTGAGAACGCGTACAGCAGGCCGAAGGTGAGTTCGTGGTGATGCCAATTTCGGTGGATGGACTCGTGCCGCATGTAGCCGAGGGTGTCGTGCATCCAGCCCATGTTCCACTTGTGGGTGAATCCCAAGCCACCGTGCTCCACCTGGGCGGTGACCTGCGGCCATGCGGTGCTCTCTTCGGCGATCACCATCGCTGTGGGGTGTTCCGCCGCCACCGCCGATGTCATCTGGCGAAGGAAGTCGACCGCGTCGAGGTTCTCGCGACCGCCGAACTTGTTCGGCACCCATTCACCGGCGCTGCGCGAGTAGTCGAGGTACAGCATGCTTGCCACGGCGTCCACGCGCAGCCCATCCATGTGGAACTCGTCGAGCCAATAGAGGGCGTTGGAGACGAGGAAGTTCCGCACTTCGGTTCGGCCGTAGTTGAACACGTAGGTGCCCCAGTCGGGGTGCTCGCCCTGGCGCGGATCGGCGTGCTCGTAGAGGGCCGTGCCATCAAATCGGGCAAGGCTCCAATCGTCCTTGGGGAAGTGAGCCGGCACCCAGTCCATCAGGACACCGATGCTGCGAGCGTGCAGAGCATCGACACACGCGCGTAGGTCGTCGGGGCTGCCGAAGCGTGCAGTCGGCGAGAAGTACCCGGTGACCTGATAGCCCCACGACGGCGCATACGGGTGTTCGGCGAGGGGCAGCAACTCCACATGTGTGAAACCAAGTGCCTGCACATGCTCGGCAAGTTCCTCGCCGAGTTCGCGGTAGTTGGTCACCCATGGCCGCCACGAACCGAGGTGCACCTCGTAGATGCGAAGTGGAGCGCCGTCGGCCCGAGACCGGCGAGCCATCCAGTCGCCGTCGGCCCACCGATGCGTGCTCACTGCAGGCACCACGCTGGCATTCGCCGGTGGCACCTCCGACTGCCGCGCCATCGGGTCGGCCTTCATCGTGGTACGGCCACCTGCCACCACCGCGTACTTGTAACACTGGCCAACTGCGGCGTCGGCACACACGCCGGCCCAGATGCCCGACGCTCCCTGTGGCTGCAGCGCGGTGCCGTCGGTCCACCCGTTCCAGTCGCCCATCACGAACACGGCATCTGCGTTCGGCGCCCACACCGCGAAGCGAACACCGCGTTCTGGAAGCGGATGCGCCCCGAGGAACTCCCACAGTCGGCGATGGGTGCCTTCACCGAAGAGGAAGAGGTCGAGTTCCGACAAGAGCACGTGGTGAGGTTACGACACCCACTGACACAGAGCGCGATGTGGGCTGGGCGTAGTTGCTACGTTCCGAGATGTGCGAGTACTGATGCTGTCGTGGGAGTACCCGCCGCTGGTGGTGGGCGGAATTGCCGCGCACGTGGAGGGTCTCGCCACGGCGATGCATCGCGCCGGCCACGAAGTGGTGGTGCTCAGCCTGCATCACGAGGGGCTCGGCGAACCGACCCTGGAATCCGACTCCACCGCCGATGGTGTGCGCGTGTTGCGAGCCGACGCCACCCTGCCGTGGTTGCCCGCCGACAACCTGGTCGCTCGGATGGCATCCGCCAACCATCAGCTGGTGCAACTCGCTGCACAACTCGGTGCGTGGCAGCCCGACGTGGTGCACGCCCACGACTGGTTGGTTGCCTGGGCGGGCGACACCTTGAAGGCGCTGTTCGACGTGCCGTTGGTGGCCACGATCCACGCCACCGAGCGCGGCCGACACGGCGGGCATCTTCCGCCGGGACTACCCGGGGAGATCAACTCGGTGGAGTGGTGGCTCACCTATCAGGCGCGCGAGGTCATCGCCTGCTCGCGCTTCATGGTGCGCGAAGTGGTCGACGGTTTCGAACTTCCACCGGAGAAGGTGCATCTCGTGCCCAACGGGGTGGACGTGGCGCGGTGGGCGGCATCTGCGCCTGTCGACATTCCCCGAGAGCCGCTCGTGGTGGCCTGGGGTCGCGTCCAGTACGAAAAAGGGTTCCAGGTACTCGCACGCGCCATTGGCGAGTTGCGGCATCGCGTGCCCGGCATCCGCTGCGTCATCGCAGGGCGCGGCACGTACCTGCCTGAGCTGCAGACCCAGGTGGACATCGAAGGCGTCGGCGACCTGGTCCAGTTGGCAGGTTTCATGCCCGACGCCGAACTGAAGGCACTGCTGTCGCGCGCAGCGTGCGTAGTGATCCCGTCGCTCTACGAACCGTTCGGCATCGTCGCGCTCGAGGGCATGGCCGCAGGGGCCCCCACCATCGTGGCCCGCACCGGCGGTCTCGCCGAGATCGTCGACGGCACGAACGCCGGCGCGTTGTTCGAACCCGGTAATCACCACGAACTCGCCGACCGCATCGCCGAGGTCTGGGCCGACCCGAACGCTGCCGCGCACCTGCGGAGCAATGCCGCTGACCTGCTGCGACTCACCTACACCTGGGATGCCATCGCCGTCACCACGGTCGACGTGTACCGGGTGGCACTCGGCTGACTATCCTCTCCCGGATGCGATCAGTCCGACAGTTCACCGTGATCCCTGCCGTTCCGGTGCCTCTGCAAACGCTTACAGAGCTGGCTTCAAACCTTCGCTGGACCTGGGATCGCGAGACGCAAGCGCTGTTCGAGCGGCTCGACCCCACCACCTGGCAGGCCGCCGGACGCGATCCCCTCCGGCTCTTGGCTGCCATCAGTGCGCCGCGTTGGGCCGAACTGGCCGCCGACCCGGACATCGTCGCTGCGGTCGAGGCTGCCGTCGCCCGCCTGCGAGATGCCGTCGAATCCCCGCGGTGGTTCCAGGGCCGAGCACCGTCGCCGCTCGACCTCATTGCCTACTTCTCCCCCGAGTTCGGTATCTCCGAAACGCTGCCGCAGTACTCGGGCGGCCTGGGCGTGCTGGCCGGCGATCATCTGAAGGCTGCGAGCGACCTCGGGCTGCCGCTGGTGGCCGTCGGCCTGCTCTACGCCGAGGGCTACTTTCGTCAACGCCTGAACGCCGACGGCATGCAGGAAGAGCGCTACCCACCGCTGGATCCTCACGGTCTGGCGCTCACCCCCACCGGCGTGCAGGTGAGTCTGGATCTCGATGGCGACCATGTGAAGGTGAACGTCTGGCGAGTCGATGTCGGACGCATCCAGCTCTATCTGCTCGACACCAACGTCGAGGGCAACTCGGATGTCGGCGCCGGCATCACCGACCGCCTGTACGGCGGCGACAAGGAACACCGGCTGCGCCAGGAGATCGTGCTGGGCATTGGTGGCGTGCGCGCTCTGCGCGCCCTCGGGCTGGCACCGCAGGTGTTCCACACCAACGAAGGTCATGCCGGCTTCCTGTCGCTGGAGCGCATCCGCGAACTCGTGCTCGATGGTGTGCCGTTCGACGCTGCTGTGGAGGCAGTTCGTGCGGGCGGCGTGTTCACCACGCACACGCCGGTACCCGCCGGTATCGATCAATTCCCACTGGATCTGATGCACCGCTACTTCGGCGAGTTCGCAGGGTCGTTGGGCATCAGCATCGAGCAGCTCTGCACCATTGGCAAACCCAACGACGGCCCCGACGACATGTTCAACATGGCCGTCATGGGCCTGCGGCTGGCCGGACGCAGCAACGGCGTAGCACAGCTGCACGGCGCCGTGAGCCGCAACATGTTCAATCATCTCTGGCCCGACGTACCCGAAGATGAAGTGCCGATCGGCGCCATCACCAACGGGGTACACGCCCACACCTGGGTGGGCGACCACATCGCCAGTCTGCTCGCGAAAGGCGTCGGCCCAGTGTGGGACGGCGCCGACGTTGCCAGCTGGACCGGCGTCGACCACATCGACCCCGCCGAGCTGTGGGCCGCACGCGCCAAGGCGCGCGCGGAGCTCGTTGCCTTCGTTCGTCAGCGTTGCGGCGACGCACTGCTGGACCCGAAGGCGCTCACCATCGGCTTCGCCCGCCGCTTCGCCACCTACAAGCGAGCCACGCTGCTGCTGTCGCAACCCGACCGCCTGCGGTCCATGCTGCTCTCTGCAGACCGGCCCGTGCAGTTCGTGTTCGCCGGCAAGGCCCACCCGCAGGACCAGCCCGGCAAGGACATGATCCGCGACATCGAGATCTTTGCCCGACAGCTGGATGTGAACCACCGCTTCGTGTTCGTACCCGACTACGACATGGCCATCGCGCGGATCATGTACCACGGCTGCGACGTATGGCTGAACAACCCGCGCCGACCCCTCGAGGCCTGCGGCACCAGCGGCATGAAGGCGGCGCTGAATGGCGCCTTGAACTGCAGCATCCTCGACGGCTGGTGGGACGAATGCTTCGACGGCAGCAACGGTTGGGCTATCAACTCCGCCGACGACGACCCCGACCTCGGACGCCGCGATGCACGCGAGGCCACCAGCCTGTTTGGTGTGCTCGAGCGCGAGATCGTGCCCCGCTTCTACGACCGCTCCGATGGCGTGCCGATGGCCTGGATCGACACCATGCGCCACAACTGGCGAACGCTGGGCCCATTCGTCACCGCAGCCCGCATGGTGCGCAGCTACACCACCGACCTGTACGAACCCGCAGCTGCCAGCTCGCGCACAGCGCTCGCCCACCATGGGCGGGTGGCTCGCGATCTCGCCGCGTGGAAGCACCACGTTCGCGAAGCCTGGCCGGCGGTGAAGGTGGTCGATATCGACGCCGACACCACACCTGCGCACGAAGGCGATCGACGTCAGGTGCGTGCGCATGTCGACATCGACGGACTCGAACCGTCGTCCATCACTGTCCAGGCGCTGCATGGGCCGATCGACTCCGAAGGTCGGTTCATCGGTAGCCCGCTCATTGTCACGCTCACCAACAGCGCTGCGGGCGTGTGGGAAGCCGACTACTCCGTTGGCGAGGCGGGCCCATACGGCATCACGGTGCGCGCCATGCCCTCGCACCCAGAGCTCATCTCCCCGGTGGAGATGGGCATCATTGCCTGGGCGAGTTGAGGAGCAACGGACCGATGAATCTCGTCGCCACCTCGTAGGCGGCGACGGGCGCGAGGTGCAACCCATCGGGCCGCCACGTGTCGTCAGCGGGCTCATGTGTGGTGAGCCAGTCGTCGAGGCGTGCCAGCCGAACGCGATCCGGATGCCGAGACGCCTCGCGTTCGATGACACCCATGAACACGGCCCAATCCTCGGACGGAATCGGCTTCACCTTGGCCTGCGGCCATCGGTCGCTGGGCCTAGGCGGCATCACCCACACGATGGCGTGCACACCGGAAGCCACCAACTGATCGGTGAGGATGTCGTAGTTCGATCGCATCCGGTCGCGGTAGCGCACATCGACGGGTCGTAACGGCCCCTCCGCAGCACTCCAGGTGCGGTCCACCACATCGGGCAACGTCACCATGATGGCCACAATGTCGGGTACACCGCTGCGGATGATGTTCGGCAACTCCACGTCGAATGCATGCTCGCAGTTCGCGCGGAAGCGATCGCCGCCATCTCCGTACATCGACGACTTGCGTACCAAGCCGCAACCCAATCGGGCCAGGGACGCCACCTGCACCATCTCGGGGTGTTCACCCGCCCACCGGTACAAACCCTCGGCCAACGCCACACCGGTGGAGTCGCCGAGCAGCAGCACCCGCTGGGGCGGGCCGGACGCAGTAGTGGGTGGGTGCGGCAGCGCAGAGGTGACCGGCGTCGTCGATGGTGACATCGAGGCCACGTCGGTGGACGAGGTGACCGGGTGACTGGTGATGTTCGGCGCGGCGATGCTGGAGCTGGGGACGGTGGGCGGGGCGAAGGTGGCCGGCACATCCGTGGCGCCGCTGAACACAGGAGCGGGCGCGGGCACCACGATCATGGCCAATGCGGCAACGACCACCATGGCGGTCACGGCGCGTCGGGCCAGCAGCGCGGGCGCGCCGCCACCGTGTCGAATCGGCTGTTCGAGGAACCGGAACGACGCCTCTGCGACCAAAAGGGTGACGACCATACGAACCACGAACAACGCCCAACCGTCGGCGCCGACTCGGCGGCCGGTGATCAGCGCGTACACCGGCCAGTGGTAGAGGTACACGCCATAGCTGATGCGTCCGAGGTGCACCAACGGGCGAAGGCTGAACGCGGAGCGCAACGGCCCTGGCACCTGCAGACCGAGGATCACGGCCGCCGACGCGAGCGCAAACACGCCCAACCAACCGGTGTAGGCCGGACCACGATCCGCCGGCCACGCCACTGCAGCCCACAGCACCACCAGCAGACCGCCTGCCCCGAGCCACGCCACCAGACGACCACTCACCGTACGTCCGTAGAGCAGCGCTGCCAGTGCAGCGCCCACCAGGATCTCACCAAGGCGAGCAGGCGTGGCCCAGTACGCGGCGTCGGGCCCCCACAGAGCAGCGATCGCAAAGGCCGCGGCAACAGCCACCACGGCACCGCCCACCAGCACCCGTCGAACCGTACGAGGGTGCTGGGCTCGCGTCAGTAGCCACGTACACGCCAGTGGCCACAGCCAGTAGAACTGCTCTTCCACCGAGAGCGACCAGAAATGGTCCACCGGCCCGAGCGAGCCCGCATTACGAGCGATCAGGTCGGCATAGCTGCTGCCTCCGGACAGCGCATTCCAGTTCGCTACCTGCAGCAGTGCCGCCAGTAGATCGCGTCGAAGGTGCGGTAAGCCTCCGAACTCTCCGAAGGCAGCCAGCACCGCAACCGCAGCGAGACAGAACAGACTCGCCGGCAACAACCGCCGGACACGTCTCGCATAGAAGCTCCGCAGCGACAGTCGGCCGCTGACGTCGTGCTCGGCCAACAACAGGCCGGTGATGAGAAAGCCCGACAGCGTGAAGAACACCGACACGCCCACGTAGCCGCCGGTCATCCACGAGAACCCACCATGGAACAGCAACACCAACGTCACTGCCACGCCGCGCAGGCCGTCGAGAGCGGGCTGATACTCCCGATGAGGGTGGGCGCCGGTGTTCACACCATCAGCGGCCGGTGAAGGCGGCCTTGCCCGGCCCGTGCTCGAGGAAACTCTGCACGCCGATACGGCTGTCGTCGGTGTGGAAGACCAACTCGAACAGGCCACGCTCCAATCGGAGGCCGCCCGCAAGGTCGGTGTTCAACCCTTCATCCACCGCTCGCTTCACCAAGCACTGGGCCTCCGATGCGCCCTTGGCCACCTCGGCAGCGAGGGTGAGGGCCCGTTCGTGCAGGGCTTCGGGCGGCACCACTTCGTCGGCCAAACCAATGCGCAGCGCTTCGTCGGCCTTCACCTGACGACCCGTGATCATCATCTCCTTGGCGCGACTGGCCCCCACCGTTCGGGCGAGCCGTTGCGTGCCGCCGCCGCCGGGAATGATGCCCAGCAGAATCTCGGGCTGGCCGAACACGGCACGCTCGGATGCGATGCGATAGTCGCAGGCCAGCGCGAGTTCGCAGCCACCGCCGAGCGCATAGCCCGAGACAGCAGCGATGACGAAGCGAGGAACAGCGGCCAGCGTGTCGAGGGCTCGGTGAAAGCCTTCGGCGATGGCACGGCCCTCCGATGGTCCGCCGAACTCGCTGATGTCGGCCCCCGCAGCGAAGATCCGCTCGCCACCCGTGACCACCACGGCGCCCGGGGGGTTGGAGGTGAGGTCGTCGGCCACCGCCAGCAGATCGGCCAACATCGCCTGCGAGAGCGCGTTCACCTTCGGATTGTTCAATGTGACGACGGCCACGCCATCGTCGCGGCGTTCGACCAGTACCAGTTCACCCATCCCCTGCACCCTAGCGAGGCCAGCGCCGGGGTCAGGCCCCAACCGAGCGCAGCATCTCGTCGGCGGCCGACCAGGGGTCGATGGTGTGGGCAATCACACCAACCTGCAGTTCAGTCCATCGCTCGCCCGTGACGATCTCCCTGGCGCGCTGCTCGAGCCGGCGCGCCACGATCTCGCGGAGTTCCTCGCGGAGGCGGAACTCGCGCCGACGAGCGAGTTCGCCCGTCGAGACGATGTGGTCGCGGTGCGCCATGACGGTGGTCCAGAGCACATCCACACCCTGCTTCTCCGTTGCGATGGCGGACAGAATGGGCGGACGCCAGGCATCGTGGGCAAGGTCGCTGAGTTCCAGCATCTGCTCGAGATCGCGACGTGTTTCCTCGGTGCCTTTGCGGTCGGCCTTGTTGATCACGAACACATCGGCGATCTCCATCAGACCCGCTTTGTTCGCCTGCACGGAGTCGCCCCAGCCCGGGTTCACCACCACCACGGTGGTGTCGGCCTTACCGGCGATCTCCACTTCCACCTGTCCCACGCCCACGGTCTCGACCAGGATCCAGCGCTTTCCGACCGCGTCGAGCAGACGAACGGCCTCCGGGGTGGCAAGCGAGAGACCGCCGAGGTGGCCTCTGGTGGCCATGGAGCGGATGAAGACGCCCGGATCGGTGGCGTGGTCCTGCATGCGAACACGGTCGCCGAGGATGGCCCCTCCGGTGAACGGCGACGAGGGGTCGATGGCAAGCACCGCCACCTCCTCGCCGAGCGAGCGGATGTGTCCGATGGTGGCGGAAGTGAGCGTGCTCTTGCCGGCGCCGGGGGCGCCGGTAAGACCCACCGTGTAACCACCGCCCGACTTCGGATACGAAACGCGACCGATCTCGCGGGCGTCATCCTCGCCACGTTCCACCAGCGACAACAGGCGCGCCAACGACGCTCGATCGCCGCCGAGGGCAGCGTCGAACAGCGCAGGAACCGGCAACGATCGGCGACTCATTCGGGGGCCACGAGTTCCGGGTCGGCGACATTGACCACTTCGTGCACACCATCGATTCGATCGCGCATGATGCGCTCGACCCCGGCCTTCAACGTGACCGTGCTGGTGGGGCAGGTACCACACGCCCCAACCAGGGTGACGTACACGATGCCGGTGGATTCGTCGACATCTCGCAACACGATGTCGCCACCGTCGGCCTGCAGCGCAGGCCGGATGATCTCGATCGTTTCTTCGACTTGCGTGCGCATGATCGGTCGGCGGGAACTTTCGTGAGTGCTGGAGCAACTATTGAACCAGCCCCTAGCCTCTGAAAGCGACATGAGAACTCTCCGTAACCTCGCCCTGGTGTCCGTACTCGCTCTTGCCGCTGTCGCATGCAGCGACGACGCGGCCACGGTCACGTACAGCACGGTCGCCACACCCGACACCACCGCTGTCGCATCCGTCACCACAGACGCTGCATCGGTCGCCACGTCGCCAGCTCCCGACGCCACCGATCCTCCCGGCACCGCCATCGATGGTCCGGCGCAGATCGATGTGGTGGTCGGTACCGACAGCGGCCCCGCGCGGGTGGAGAAGGTGAAGGCGGGTGCCGACATCACGCTGAACATCACCAATCCGAATGCCGCCGACGAGTACCACGTACACGGCATCGACCTCGAACAGAAGGCCGACAAGGGAGTGATGGCGACGCTGAACTTCACCATCGATGAACCCGGCACCTACGAGGTGGAGAGCCACGTCACCGAAGAAGTTCTCCTCGTCATCGAAGTAGTCTGACGATCATGTTGGCGCACCAAGGCGGATGGGACGAGATCCTTCTCGTCCTCGGCCCGATCGCAATCATCGCCGCGCTGCTCTTCCTCGCGAAGAAGCGCGTCAAGAACAACAAGCCCACCAACGACGCCTGAATCGCGCCCCAGTCGTTGGGGCACGAGAGGCGGTTGTCAGTCGACGCGTTCGATGTCGGCGCCCAGCGACGCCAAGCGACCCACTAGGTCGTCGTAGCCGCGGTCCACGTGATGCACGCCGGTCATCGACGTCTCACCATCGGCGGCAAGACCCGCCACCACCAGCGCGGCGCCGGCGCGAATGTCGGGCGCCCGCACCGGCGCACCGCTCAATTGCGCGACGCCACGCACGACCGCGTGATGCCCATCCGCGCGGATGTCGGCACCGAGACGCTGTAGTTCCTCGACGTAGCGGAACCGACCGGGATACAGGTTCTCCGTGACGATGCCCACACCGTCGGCAACGCTGAGCATGGTGACGATCAGGGGCTTGTAGTCCGTGGCAATGCCCGGGTATGGCAGCGTGGCCACATCGACGCTCCGAAGACGTTGCGGAGCGAAGACCGCAAGACTGGAGGTGGGTCCCACGCCAGCCGACGTGACCACCAAGCCCATGTCGTGGAAGCGACGTAGCAGCATCTCCATGTGATCGGCTCGGGCGCCTCGCAGCACCACCTCGCCGCCACAGACCGCCACCGCGGCGAGATAGGTGGCCGCCTGAATGCGGTCGGCCACGACCGCGTGGGTGATGGCCTTCAGTTCACCCGGTTCCACGCCGTGGACGGTGAGGGTGGACGTGCCGATGCCTTCGATCTGAGCACCCATGCCCACGAGAAAGTTGCACAGGTCGCCGATCTCGGGTTCTCGAGCAGCGTTGTCGAGCACCGTGGTTCCCTTGGCGTACACGGCGGCAGTGACGATGTTCTCGGTGGCACCGACGCTGGGGAACTCCAGGGTGATCGACGCGCCATGCAGACGATCCGCCGTGGCCTCCACCACACCGTGGCGGAACTCGAACACAGCGCCCATGGCCTCGAGCGCCGTGAGGTGCATGTCGATGGGCCGACTGCCGAAGTCGTCGCCTCCGGGCAACGACAGCGAGACGCGGCCGAAACGACCCAGCAGCGGACCCAGCACATTGATGCTGGCACGGATGCGCTCCACCAGTTCGTAGGGCGCGACGGGTGTGATGTTCCCGTGGTTGACGAGTCGCAGGGTCCCCGGCTGCACCACTTCGCTGGACACGCCGATGGCTGCGAGCAGGTCGGCCATGATGCCCACGTCGGCGATGTCGGGCACGTTCGTGAGTGTGTACTCGCCATCGGCCAGCAGGGTGGCCGCCATCAGTTTGAGTACCGAGTTCTTGGCGCCCGGAATGGTGATCTCACCCTGCAGCGGGCCTGCCCGGCGGATGAGAATGCGAGGCTCGTCGGTCATCTTGGCATCCAGTATGCCGGGCGAGAGCACCGTGGTGCTTGCACCACTGCCGGTAGCCTCCGAGCCGTGCGCGGCCGCGAGCAGACCCTCACGATGGCGTGGCCACACGGGTCGCCCGAAGCGCAGGTGGCCACCACCGCGCGCACAGACCTCTTGGAGGAGCTGGACCTCGGCGGCGGCCGATTCGACCAGTCACACGGGCCCTTCCACACCTATCGACGCGAGGTGGAGACCACACCCGAGGTCGTGCGCGAGACCATCACCTACCGGATCCGGATTCCCTGGTTCGGATGGCTGTTCGCGCTACCCATTCGCCGGTCGCTGCGACACCGTCGAACAGCCGGGGCACCGAGCCCGTGGTGGGCGCCCCCGGATCGACTGAGCGCGCGACAGGCATCCACGCTGGCCCTGCTGGCGATGGCGTCGATGGTTGCCACCTTCGCCAACACGCTGTTCACGCAAACCGCGAACTTTGCTGCCGATGCCTTCGGCATCACCGACCGGGGGCAGGGCCTCGGTGGCGCCATTGTCCGGCTCGGAGTGCTCATTGCGCTCCCCTTTGCCGTGCTCGCCGATCGAATAGGCCGACGACGCACCATCATCCTCACCGCATGGCTGGCGCCACTGTTGTGCGCACTGGGCGCACTTGCACCCAACTTCTGGGTGCTGGTCGCGTCGCAGACGGTGGGCCGACCACTCGGCATCGCGTTGGCGTTGCTGGCAGGCGTGGCGGCAGCGGAGGACATGCCGCGCAACAGCCGCGCCTACGCCGTCAGCGTGCTCGCCCTGGCCGCCGGACTCGGCGCAGGTGTGGCGGTGGGTGCCCTCAAGCTTGCCGACCTCGGCCCGAACGGGTGGCGCCTGATCTACCTGCTGTCGCTGATCTGGATTCCGGTGGCCGTCAGCCTGATGCGCCGCCTGATGGAGACCCGCCGGTTCGAGACCGTGCATCACATCGCCCAACCACTCAACCGCCGTCGATTGGCACTTGTGGCCGCGGTCGCCCTCACTGCCAACCTCTTCGTGGCCCCGGCGTCGTTCTTTCAGAACCGCTATCTCGACGACGTGCGCGGCTACAGCGGTGGCGGGATTGCCATGTTCACGCTGCTCACCGGCACCCCTGCATCACTCGGCCTCATCGTCGGTGGCCGCCTGGCCGATGCTGTGGGACGACGTACCGTGATTCTGGTGTGCACGCCGATCTCCACCGCATGTCTGGTGGCGGCCTTCGCCACCCACGGCAGCGCGATGTGGGCGGCGGCGCTGATCGGCGGATTCACGACTGCCATTTGCTACCCGGCATATCAGGTCTACCGCACCGAGCTGTTCCCCACCGGTAACCGCGGCCGGGCGAACGGAATCGTCACCACGACCGCTCTCCTCAGTGGCAGCGTCGGCATTCTCGTGGTCGGTTGGGCCCGCGATCACGGCTACAGCTTCGGACAGGTGATGGGCATCATGGGTGTCGGGCAACTGATCGCCGCGTCGCTGGCCTACCGCTACTACCCCGAGACCGCTCACCTCGAACTCGAAGCGCTGAACCCCGACGACCCGACGATCTCAGAGAACTGACAACCAGTTCTTCACCACGTCGGCGATCTGCGTGTCGCAGCCCTTCAGATCGTGGCCCTTGCGGTCCAGCCAATGGTGGGTCACGGCACCAGGGATCGTGGACGTCCATTGCAGCAACTCATCCGGTGTGCCGAACGTGTCGCGGGTACCCGACACGAACAGACACGGCACCGACAGCCGGCTGAAGTGCTCCACGCGCAAGCGATCCGGCTTGCCGGGCGGATGCAGTGGGTACGCGATGAGCACCAGACCCTTCACCGGCAGCGGTTGGTCCTCATCGCCCACCACCATCGAACAGATTCGCCCGCCCATCGACCGTCCACCGAGCACCAGGCCGCTACGGCGCATGCCCTTGGCTGCGTCGCGCACGGCCTGCATCAGAACCGGCGCACGATCGGGTGGGCGACGTCCGGCCATGCGGTAGGGAAAGTCGAGGCGATCCGTTCGCACGGGGCGCACTGCCCTTTCGATGGCCACCAAACTTTCATGGTCGCGGTCGCTTCCCGAGCCGGGAAACAGCAGCAGACGCGTCACGTCATCTGCTCCAGCAGGATCCGTCGCGCCTCACCGAGTCGCTCGATGGCAACACCCGCCGCTGCCCCATCGCCACCGTGGTCCGGATGCGCTTCGCGTAGACGCGATCGGAAGCGCGCCATCACGTCCTTCTTCGACACCTTGGCAGTACCCATCGGGAACCCGAGTAGGTCGAGCGCCCAGACACGCGGGTCGGTGATACCCACCAGATCCGCACGGTGCACCCCGGTGATGTCGGCGACGAACGACGGACCGATGGGCCCGTTCCACCGCATGGCGCGATGCAATACCGGCCCGACTTGTCGTCGAACATCCACGTTGAACCGTTCGAGCGCATAGACGGCACCGAGCACCTGCGACAACGGTCGACCCATCGAATGCAAGTCGAACTCCACGTGGTCGGCGTCGCCCACCATCTGGTGCACGCTCACCGCCAGACCGTGGCGGTCGACCTGGTAGCGATGCTGCAAGCGAGGCTGCACGATGCGTTGCCCGCGGACCACCTGGTCGATGAGGCGGCCGACATCGGGCACGAGGTCGTCATCGACGTTCGGGAGATAGGCGGCAATGACTGCGGCGAGCAACACACCACCCAGCCCCGGAGCAGGGTCGGTGGGCAGCACCAGGTGCCCCAGAGCGATGCGCCGAGTGGGGGTGACCGGGCGCGTATGCCAGATCTGCAGCTCGGCGAGCAGCATCAGATGAAGGGGCGCAGCAGGTCGTGCAGTTCCTCGGCCACCTCGCGGGCCGCCTCTTCGTCGGGCAACTCATCGTCGGCCAAAGCGCCCGCCAACTCGTCGGCCAATTCGCACGAACGCAGCCACAGTCGCGGATCCACCCCGTACGGCGGGCGTGCCGGATCGGCCACCTCCACCGCTGCCAAAAGCTCCTCGATGCCATCAGCGTCGAGCGGGTTGCGCTTCAGGCGCTCGCCGGCCAGGAAGAACGTGGTGAGGGTCTCGAAGGGC
Source organism: uncultured Acidimicrobiaceae bacterium (assembly GCA_903919455.1). Taxonomy (GTDB): domain Bacteria; phylum Actinomycetota; class Acidimicrobiia; order Acidimicrobiales; family Ilumatobacteraceae; genus UBA668. The sequence continues at coordinate 65,126 of CAIXIJ010000063.1, forward strand.
AAACGGTCGTCTTCGGCATGCTCGTCACTGAGATCCGGTGCCAACTCGGCATCGTCGCCCGCCTCCACCAAGTCGAGCAGCGATTCCACCAGCGCCTCATCCTCGGTGCGGACGAGCAGCACCATGTCCTCCCAGCGGAAGGGATGGCCCTGCCGCGTGAGTGCCCGGGTGAGTGCATCACGATCGTCGCTGGACCAGTCGTCGAGGTCGTACTCGGTGGTCGCGGCGCCATCCTCCAACTGCACGGCCTCCGGCAGCACTTCGTCCTTCACCACGGCGTTCATGTCGGCCGAACCCACCACATCGCCGTCGTCGTTGTACACGATGCCGAGACGCTCCTCCACGGCGTTGATGATGCCGTCGGCGTCTGGCTCGGCGGACTCGGGGACCACCAGTTCGGCGCCCTCCCACGTGTGCGGCACACCGGCTTCGGCCAGGTCGGCAGCCAACTCGGCCTGCTGGTCGAACGACCAGGCTGCGAGGTCGTAGTGAACTCGCGTCGCGTCGGGGTCGTTGGGGTTCCAGTCGTCGGTCACGAATCAAACGCTAGTCGCATTCTCCGCAGCACGCCCTCGCAAGCGGCGGAACATAGCGAGCATCCAGCCGGGAGGCACTACGGTTGGGACCGATGATCGCCAATTCACAGAAGCCGGATCGCAACCTCGCGATGGAACTCGTCCGAGTCACGGAGTCCGCCGCACTGGCCGCCTCACGATGGGTCGGTCGCGGCGACAAGAACGGCGCCGATGGTGCCGCCGTCGACGCCATGCGCACCGTGCTCAGCACCGTACCGATGGACGGCATCGTGGTGATCGGCGAAGGCGAGAAGGACGAAGCCCCGATGCTGTTCAACGGCGAGCGGGTGGGCGATGGCACCGCGCCGCTCACCGACGTGGCCGTGGACCCCATCGACGGCACCACACTCACTGCGCTCGGTCGCGCCAACGCGATCGCCGTCATCGCGGTCAGCGAGCGGGGCACCATGTTCAACCCCGGGCCGTGCGTCTACATGCACAAGATCGCCGTCGGCCCCGACGCTGCAGGCTCCATCGACATCACCGCCACCCCCACGCAGAACTTGCGCTGGATCGCTAAAGCCAAGGGCGAGAGCGTGCGCGATCTCACGGTGGTCATCCTCGATCGCGATCGGCACACCGAGCTGATCGCCGAGGTGCGCTCCACTGGTGCCCGCGTGAAGCTCATCACCGATGGCGACATCTTCGGAGCCATCGCCACGTCGTGGCCCGAGGCCGGTGTCGACGTGCTCATCGGCACGGGAGGCACACCCGAGGGCGTCACCGCTGCTGCAGCGCTGAAGTGCATGGGCGGCGAGATTCAGGGATTGCTCGCGCCGCGCGACGCAGCCGAGCGTCAGGCCGCCATCGACCTCGGCTACGACCTCTCGCGGGTGCTCACCACCAACGATCTGGTGATGGGCGACAACTGCTTCTTCGCCGCCACGGGTGTCACCGACGGCGAATTGCTGCGCGGCGTGCGCTATACCCACTCCAGCGCTCGCACCCAGAGTCTGGTGATGCGTTCCAAGAGCGGCACGGTGCGCATGATCGATGCCCGTCACCGCATTGACAAGCTTTCCAGCTTCGCCTCCGTCGACTACTAACCCTCAGCGCTGCACGAGGCCGCTGAGCCGGCGAGCCAGTCGGCGCGGCATCATGCTGCTTCCAGTGACCATGCCCTTGTAGATGGCGCCCGGCACGCTGAGTGCCTTGCCCTTGGCCACATCATGCAGCGCGGCCTCGGCCACCTCGCGTGCCTCGAGCCACGCAAACGTGGGGTACTGCGACGAATACGAGTCGGTGTTGCTCACGCTTTGGAACTCGGTGCGGGTGAGACCCGGGCACAGCGCCGTCACGTGCACACCGGTGCCCCGCATCTCTTCGTGCAGGCTCTCGGAGAGATTCGTGACGTAGGCCTTCGTGGCGGCGTACACGGCCAACTTTGGCGCCGGCTGGAAGCTGGCCACGCTGCTGACGTTCAACAGGTATCCACGGCCACGCGGCGCCATTGCCGCCAGTGCCGCGTGGCTGATTCGGGTGAGTGCCTCGATGTTCAGGTGCACCTCGGCCGCGAGACGATCCGGGTCGAGCGTGATGAAGTCGCCCGACGTGCCGAATCCGGCGTTGTTCACCACCAGGTCGATGGGCAGTGCCGAATCGCCGACGCGGGCGACGACGGCCGCCATCCCAGCCGCTGTACCGAGGTCGGCCACGAGCACTTCGAAGTGAGCGAACCGATCGGCCAGTTCCTGTAGCCGGTCGGAGCGGCGCGCCACCACGACCGTGGGAATGCCGGCCTCGCCGAGCACTTCGGCCATGGCCTCGCCGATACCGCTGGAAGCGCCCGTGACGAGCGCGGAGGTGAACGGGAAGGTGGTCGTCATGAGGGCAGGCTACGCCGGGCGCAGACCCGACCGAACCGCGTCAGTGCGAACCGGAGTTGAGGCCAGCCATGCCGCCAGAGGCGTTGAGGCGGGCGTGTGCCCGACTGAGTGCCGCAACGGCTTCAGCGTCGTGTTCCTTGCGCAGCGACTCTTCAGCACGTTCCTTGGCAGTGATCGCACGGGTGCGGTCGATCTGCTCGCCGAGTTCGGCCACGTCGGAGAGAATGCTCACCTTGTCGCCGCTGACCTGCACGAACCCGCCATGCACAGCCACGTCGAGGACGTTGCCATCAGCGAGCGTGATGCGGGTGTGGTTCTCGGTGAGCGCACCGAGAAACGGCGCATGGCCGGGCAGGAACGCAATCTCGCCACCACCCAGGGTACGGGTGATGACCTGCGTGGCCTCGCCGGAGAAGAGGACCTTCTCCGGCGACACCAGCTCGACCGTGAAACTGGCCATGATCAGGCAGTGCCTTCCTGGAGGGCCTTGGCCTTCGCCAGCACCTGCTCGACACCACCGACGTTCAGGAATGCCTGCTCGGGGACGTCGTCGAGCTCACCCTTGAGGATGGCGTCGAAGCTGTCGACCGTCTCGGCGACCGGCACGGTTTCACCGGGGACGCTGGTGAACACTTCAGCCACATAGAACGGCTGCGACAGGAAGCGCTGGATCTTGCGTGCACGCGACACCGTAAGACGGTCTTCGTCGGACAGTTCGTCGAGACCGAGGATGGCGATGATGTCCTGCAGTTCCTTGTAGCGCTGCAGGTTCTCCTGCACACCACGGGCCACGTCGTAGTGACGCTGACCGACCACCTCGGGGGCGAGGATGGTGGAGGTGGAGGCCAACGGGTCCACGGCCGGGTAGATGCCAAGAGCGGCCACCTGACGGCTGAGCTCGGTGGTGGCGTCGAGGTGGGTGAAGGTGGTGAACGGCGCCGGGTCGGTGTAGTCGTCGGCGGGCACGTACACAGCCTGCAGCGACGTGATGGAGCGGCCACGGGTGGAGGTGATGCGCTCCTGCAGCTGGCCCATCTCGTCGGCCAGGGTGGGCTGGTAGCCCACGGCCGACGGCATACGACCGAGCAGGGTGGACACCTCGGAGCCCGCCTGCACGAAGCGGAAGATGTTGTCCACGAACAGCAGCACGTCTTGGTTCTGTACGTCGCGGAAGTACTCGGCCATGGTGAGGGCCGACAGCGCCACGCGCAGGCGCACGCCCGGCGGCTCGTCCATCTGGCCGAAGACCAGGGCGGCCTTCTCGTACACGCCGGACTCCTGCATCTCCAAGCGGAGGTCGGTGCCCTCACGGGTGCGCTCACCCACACCGGCGAACACCGACACACCACCGTGGTTCTGCGCCACGCGGCGGATCATCTCGGTGATGAGCACGGTCTTGCCCACACCGGCGCCACCGAACAAGCCGATCTTTCCACCCTGCAGGTACGGGGTGAGGAGGTCGATGACCTTGATGCCGGTCTCGAACATCTTTGCGTTCGGCTCGAGGGTGTCGAAGTTCGGGGCCGGACGGTGGATGTCCCAGCGCTCGATGTCGTCGGCGTAGCCATCTTCGGCGTCGAGGGCTTCGCCCCACACGTTCCACACGTGGCCGAGCACCTTGTCGCCCACCGGCACGGCGATGCCGCGACCGGTGTTGCGCACCGGAGTGCCGCGCTTGAGGCCGTCGGTGGGCTTCATGCACACCGCACGCACGCGGCTATCGCCGAGCTGCTGAGCAACCTCAGCCAGCACGACGATGGTCTTGCCGTCGACGGTGATGGTGAACTCGAGCGCCGTGTTGATCTCGGGCAGATAGCCGCGGGGATACTCGACGTCGATCACGGGGCCGGCGATACCGACGACACGGCCGTCCTTCAGTTCAGTGTCGGTCATGGTCATGACAGATGCTCTTTCTCAGTGTCCGGAAACGGGCGTGGATGCAGCCTCGACGAGCGGCATGAGCTCGACGAGACGGACTTTCTTCGAATCACCAGACAGGGCCTCAGCACCACTGACGATCTCCATGATCTCGGTGGTGATGCTGTCCTGACGGGCACGGTTCATGATGCGGCTGAGGTTCTTGATCAGTTCCTCGGCGTTGTCGGTGGCGCTCTTCATCGCTCGCTGACGGAAGGCGTGCTCACTCGCCGCAGCGTTCAGCAGCGCTGCATAGATACGGGCCTCGACGTAGCGAGGCAGAAGGGTGTCGAGGATGGTGCCGGGATCCGGCTCGAACTCGAAGTCGGCGGCAGTGCCATCGGCGTCGAGACCCTTGCCATCGCCGCCCTCAACCGTTTCACGCTCGAGCGGCACCAGTGGGCGCTGCACGACCTCTTGCGAACCGGCCGAGATGAAACGGGTGTACACCAGTTCCACGCGGTCGATGTTGCCAGCGAGGTATTCCTCCACGATGAACTCGCCGATCTGCTTCGCATCGGCATACGTGGGGTTGTCGCTGAACCCGGCGAACGTGCGCTGGATCTTGTAGCCACGGAATCGGAAGTACCCCTCGGCTTTGCGGCCCACGGCGATCACCGTGTAGTCGCTGCCCTTCAGGACATCCTTCTTGATCTCGCCCTCGGTGGCACGCTGCACGCCGGCGTTGTAGCCGCCGCACAGACCACGATCGGCGGTGATCACGACGTATGCCGTGGTCTTCACGTCGCGTCCTGCAAGCAGCGGAGACTGCGACGCGCCACCGGCGGCCGCAAGATCCTTCACCACTTCGGTGATCTGATCGCTGTAGGGCACGGCAGCGGCAACGCGCTGCTGGGCCTTGACGATGCGGGACGCCGCGATGAGTTCCATGGCGCGCGTGATCTTCTTCGTGGCCTGGACGCTACGAATGCGTCCGCGAAGAATGCGCTCCTGACCTCCAGCCATGACTTACTCCGTGGCCAGCGTCTTGTTGCTGGTTGCCTCGCCCAGCGCCTCAGCGCTGGTGGCGGTGGGGTCGGCAGCCTTTGCGGCGGCATCCGAGGCAGCGACAAAGTCGGACTTGAACGCAGCGACGATGTTGCCCAGTTCGCCCGGCACATCTGCCTTGGTGTTGCCACGCATGTCGGCCAGCAGTCCGCTGTGCGAACGACGCATGTGCTCGAGCAGTTCCTTCTCGAAACGGCGGACGTCGGAGACGGGAAGGCTGTCGAGATAGCCCTTCGTGCCGGCGAACACGACCACGACCTGCTCTTCCACCGGCATCGGCGAGTTGAGCGGCTGCTTGAGCAGTTCGACGAGGCGGTAGCCACGCTCGAGCTGCGCCTTGGAGATGGCGTCGAGTTCGGAACCGAACGTAGCGAAGGCCTCGAGCTCACGGAACTGAGCCAGATCGAGCTTCAGCGTGCCGGACACGCTCTTCATCGACTTGATCTGCGCTGCGCCACCCACACGGGACACCGAGATGCCCACGTCGACGGCCGGGCGCACACCCGACTTGAAGAGGTTGTCTTGCAGGTACACCTGACCGTCGGTGATGGAGATCACGTTGGTGGGAATGTACGCCGACACGTCGCCGGCCTTGGTCTCGATGACCGGAAGGGCGGTGAGCGAACCAGCACCCAGATCGTCGCTGAGCTTGGCAGCGCGCTCGAGGAGACGGCTGTGGAGGTAGAACACGTCGCCCGGGTACGCCTCGCGGCCCGGCGGACGGCGCAGCAGCAGCGACACCTGACGGTAGGCCTCAGCCTGCTTGGAAAGGTCGTCGTACACGATGAGGGCGTGCTCGCCGTTCTCCATCCAGTGCTGTCCTAGGGCGCAGCCGGCGTAGGGGGCGAGGTACTTGAAGGGTGCCGGGTCGGAGGCAGGTGCGGCCACGACCACGGTGTACTCCAGGGCGCCGTACTGGCGAAGGATCTCCACGGTCTGAGCGACCGTCGAGCCCTTCTGACCGATGGCGACGTAGATGCACTTCACGCCGAGGCCACGCTGGTTGATGATGGCGTCGATGGCGATCGTGGTCTTGCCGGTCTTACGGTCGCCGATGATGAGCTGACGCTGACCACGACCGATGGGGGTCATGGCGTCGACCGACTTGATACCGGTCTGGAGCGGCTCGTGCACGGGCTTGCGACCCATGATGCCAGGCGCCTGGATCTCGACACGACGGTTGATGCCGCCGACGATCTCGCCCTTGCCATCGATCGGCTGACCGAGCGCGTTGATCACGCGGCCGAGCAGCGCATCGCCGACGGGCACGCTGAGGATTCGGCCGGTGGCCTTCACAGGCTGGCCTTCCTCGATGTGGTCCGCGTCGCCGAGCACCACGGCGCCGATGCTCTCCTCGTCGAGGTTCAGTGCGAGGCCGACGGTGCCGTCCTCGAACTCGAGCAGTTCGTTCACCGCGCAGTCGGGCAGGCCGCTGACGCGGGCGATGCCGTCGCCAACTTCCGAGACGCGACCTACGGTGCGTGCCTCCAGGGAAGGCTCGAAGCCCTCCAGGTTCTTCTTCAGCGCCGATGCAATGTCGTTGGCGCTCAACGTGAGTTCAGCCATGGTTCCTGGGCTCCTAGAGGCGGGACTTCAACTGGTCGATACGGGTGCGGACGCTGCCGTCGATGACGGTGTCGCCCACGGTTGCCACCACGCCGCCGATGACACTGGGGTCGACGACGACCTTCAGGTTCACCTGCTTGCCGGTGGCGTTCACGAGGGCCGCCTGGAGGCGGGCCTGCTGGTCGGCGGTGAGCGCAACTGCGGTGCGCACCTCGGCGACTTCGAGGTTCTTGGCCGACGAAGCCCGGGCAACGAGCTTGTCAATGATGGCCGGCAGATCGCGGGCACGGCCCGAGCCGACCACCATGCTCACCAACTGGGTGGTGGTACTGGTGGCCTTGCCACCGAGGAGGTCCTCGATGATGGACTGACGCCGGGCGGCAGGGATCTGGTCGTCGGTGAGGGCGTTGCGCAGTTCGTCGCTGCTTTCGTAGCTGCGAGCGAACCGGAACAGTTCGTCCTCGACCTCGTCGAGCGTGCCTTCGGCGCGTGCGATCTCGAAGAGAGCTCGCGAGTAACCCTCAATGCGGTTGTCGCTCATGACTGCACCCCCACTCGTGCGATGAAGTTCTCGATGAGTTCCTGCTGCGTGGCGTCGTCGAGCGAACCGCTCACGACATGGTCCACTGCAGCGCTGGAAAGACGGCTGATCTCGGCGCGGAGTTCGTCGCCAACACGACCGCGGGCAGCGGCGATGTCGGCCACCGAACGGGCCTCGAGCTCAGCGACTTCGGTGACCAGACGGGTGCGGCCATCGGTGAGGATGACCTCTGCCTGTGCCTTGGCGTCGGCCATGATGCGGCTGCGCTCGGCCTCGATGTCGCCCTTGGCCTGGCGGATGCCGGCGGCCTCGGAAGCGGCGGAGGTGGTGTCGGCCGCAGCGTCGTCGAGTTCCTTCTGGATCCGCGCAGTGCGGGCCTCGAAGCTCTTCTTCATCTGCGGCCAGCCGAACTTGTAGAGCGCATAGAAGATGATCAGGGAGGCAAGGCCACCCCAGATGATCTCGGCGGTCTCCGGCAGGAACCAGCTGTGGGTGGTGACGTTGCCGTCGGAGTCGACGACGACCTCTTCACTGAGGACGCGACCGGTGGTGGCGATGATGCCCAGAACGCTCATCGTGCCATCACCTCGCTCACGACCTTGGTGACCACATCGGCACTCGGACGACGGCCGGTTGCGAGTTCGCCAGCGAGACCGGCCACATCGGCAACGGCCGAGTGAATCTGGTCGCGGGATGCTTCGCGCTCGGCCTGGGCCTCGGCGGCTGCCGCAGCGCGCTGGGCCGACAACTTGGCGTTGACCTCAGTGAGCTTGGCTTGGCGCTCGGCTTCCAGGGTCGAACGTGCTGCTTCCACCTCGCGGGCTGCCTCGGCCTTGATGGCCGCGACCTGCGCTTCGTAGTCGGCAACCTCAGCGCGGGCGCTGGAGCGCTCGGCGTCGGCAGACTCGTGTGCGGAACGGATGCCCTCATAGCGGGCATCCATGCCCTTCTTCAGCTTCGGGAACAGCCAGAACCGCATCAGCAGTGCGAACACCACAAAGGAGCCGATGCTCCAATACAGCTCTTTGAGTTCCGGAACGATGGGGCCCGGGTCCTTGCTCACGGTCTCCTCCGCCGCAGCGGAGACGAGGTGAACGAGCGACCCGTGGAGATGTACGACGGCGGAATGCACGTCAGCTCCTTCGGATGAGACGGATGGAAATCAGGGTCGGCTCAGAGGCCGATGAGGATGAAGACCACGAAGCCGATGAGGGCAAGGGCTTCGGTGAAGGCGATACCGAGGAACATGGTGGTGCGCACCATGCCAGCGGCCTCGGGCTGACGGGCCATGGCCTCGACCGACTTGCCGACCAGGTAACCGATGCCGATGCCGGGGCCGATGGCCGCGAGGCCGTAGGCGAAACCGGCCGAGCTGGCGGCGGCTGCGGCCTTGGCCTCGTCGCCGGTCAGACCGGGAACGCTGGCGGCGATGTGGGCGATTGCTTCCATTTGTGATTTCTCCTGATGAGGTTCTGGGTAGTGGAGACTGGACTCAGTGCTCGGGGTGAGCAGCGCCGCCGATGTACACAGCGGTGAGAATGGTGAAGATGTAGGCCTGCAGGAAGGCGACGAGCACCTCGAAGGCAGTAAGGAAAAGCAGCATGCCGAAGGGCAGGATGGCCATCGGCTTGAGCACCAACTGCATGGTCTCGGCGGTGACGAGCGACTGGGTGAGCAGGGCGAACGTCACCAGCAGGATGTGACCGGCGAGCATGTTGGCGAAGAGTCG